>NZ_JAWDIC010000003.1:0-300000 GCF_032464895.1 Phycicoccus sp. M110.8 | reverse complement strand
CCACCTCCGACCTGAACGACCTGTACCGCCGCGTCATCAACCGCAACAACCGCCTCAAGCGACTGCTCGACCTCGGCGCGCCCGAGATCATCGTCAACAACGAGAAGCGGATGCTGCAGGAGGCCGTCGACAGCCTCTTCGACAACGGCCGTCGTGGTCGCCCGGTCACGGGCCCCGGCAACCGGCCGCTGAAGTCGCTGTCCGACATGCTCAAGGGCAAGCAGGGCCGGTTCCGCCAGAACCTGCTCGGCAAGCGCGTCGACTACTCCGGCCGCTCGGTCATCGTCGTCGGTCCGCAGCTCAAGCTGCACCAGTGCGGCCTGCCCAAGCAGATGGCCCTGGAGCTGTTCAAGCCGTTCGTGATGAAGCGCCTGGTCGACCTCGACCACGCGCAGAACATCAAGTCGGCCAAGCGCATGGTCGAGCGGGCCCGCCCGGTCGTGTGGGACGTGCTCGAGGAGGTCATCACCGAGCACCCCGTCCTGCTGAACCGCGCACCCACCCTGCACCGCCTCGGCATCCAGGCCTTCGAGCCGCAGCTGGTCGAGGGCAAGGCCATCCAGATCCACCCGCTCGTCTGCACCGCCTTCAACGCGGACTTCGACGGTGACCAGATGGCCGTGCACGTGCCGCTGTCCGCGGAGGCGCAGGCCGAGGCCCGCATCCTCATGCTGTCCTCGAACAACATCCTCAAGCCGGCCGACGGCCGACCCGTGACCATGCCCACCCAGGACATGATCATCGGCCTGTACCACCTCACCTCCGAGGTGGAGAACGGCAAGGGCTCGGGCCGCGCGTTCGCGAGCGTCTCCGAGGCCCGGATGGCGTTCGACGCCGGCGAGCTCGAGCTCGGCAGCGTCGTGAAGATTCGGCTCCTGGACGTCGTCCCGGTGCCGGGCACGGAGCTGCCCGAGGGCGTCGAGGCCAACGAGCAGGGCCAGGTCGCCTCGCTCGTGGTCGAGACCACCCTGGGCCGCGCGCTGTTCAACCAGACGCTCCCGGTGGACTACCCGTTCGTGAACGCGGTCGTCGACAAGAAGCGCCTCTCCTCGATCGTCAACGACCTCGCCGAGCGGTACAGCAAGGTGCAGGTCGCGGCGAGCCTCGACGCGCTGAAGGACTACGGCTTCCACTGGGCGACCCGCTCGGGCACCACGGTCGCCATCTCCGACGTCGTGACCCCGCCGCGCAAGGGCGAGATCCTCGAGGGCTACGAGACCAAGGCGACCAAGGTCCAGACCCAGTACGAGCGGGGTCTGATCACCGACGACGAGCGTCGCCAGGAGCTCATCGAGATCTGGACCCAGGCGACGAACGAGGTCGCCAAGGAGATGGAGTCCAACCTCCCGAAGACCAACACCATCTTCAAGATGGTGTCCTCGGGTGCTCGTGGTAACTGGATGCAGCTGCGGCAGATCGCCGGTATGCGTGGCCTGGTGTCGAACCCGAAGGGTGACATCATCCCGCGACCGATCCGCGCGAACTTCCGCGAGGGCCTCTCGGTGCTCGAGTTCTTCATCTCCACGCACGGTTCCCGCAAGGGCCTGGCGGACACCGCGCTGCGGACCGCCGACTCCGGTTACCTCACGCGTCGCCTCGTCGACGTGTCGCAGGACGTCATCATCCGTGAGGACGACTGTGGCACCGAGCGCGGCCTGACCATGCCGATCGCCCGCAAGACGGCCGACGGCGCCCTGGTCGAGCACGACGACGTGGAGACCTCGGTCTACGCCCGGACCCTCGCGGCCGACGTGGTCAAGGACGGCCAGACGCTCGCCGAGGCCGGCATCGACCTCGGTGACGTGGTCATCGACGCTCTCGTCGCCGCCGGCGTCGAGGAGGTCAAGGTCCGCTCGGTCCTCACCTGTGAGTCCCGGGTCGGCACCTGCGCCGCCTGCTACGGCCGTTCGCTGGCCACCGGCAAGCTGGTCGACATCGGTGAGGCCGTCGGCATCATCGCGGCCCAGTCCATCGGTGAGCCCGGTACCCAGCTGACGATGCGCACCTTCCACACCGGTGGTGTGGCCGGTGACGACATCACGCAGGGTCTGCCGCGTGTCGTCGAGCTGTTCGAGGCGCGCACCCCCAAGGGTGTCGCCCCGATCGCCGAGGCGTCGGGTCGCGTGTCCATCGAGGACACCGACAAGACCCGCCGGATCATGCTCACGCCGGACGACGGCTCGGAGGAGCACGCCTACCCGGTCAGCAAGCGTGCGCGCCTGCTGGTCCAGGACGGCGAGCACGTCGAGGTCGGCGCCCAGCTGACGCAGGGGTCGATCGACCCCAAGCAGGTGCTGCGCATCCTCGGCCCGCGTGCGGTCCAGATGCACCTCGTGGACGAGGTCCAGCACGTGTACCGCCAGCAGGGTGTGTCGATCCACGACAAGCACATCGAGGTCATCGTCCGCCAGATGCTGCGCCGGATCACCATCATCGAGTCGGGTGACGCCGAGCTGCTCCCGGGTGAGCTGGCCGAGCGTGGCCGGTTCGAGGAGGAGAACCGTCGCGTGGTGTCCGAGGGCGGTCGCCCGGCCTCGGGTCGCCCCGAGCTCATGGGCATCACCAAGGCCTCGCTGGCCACAGACTCCTGGCTGTCGGCCGCCTCCTTCCAGGAGACGACCCGCGTCCTCACCGAGGCCGCGATGAACGCCAAGTCGGACCCGCTGCTGGGTCTGAAGGAGAACGTCATCCTCGGCAAGCTGATCCCGGCCGGCACGGGCCTCCCGCGCTACCGGAACATCAAGGTCGAGCCGACCGAGGAGGCCAAGGCCGCGATGTACTCGATGCCGAACTACGAGTACGACTACCCGGTGTTCGGCCCCGGCTCCGGCGAGGCCATCCGCCTCGACGACGCCGAGCTCGGGCTCGACTGAGGGTCCGCACCGCCACGAGGGCGGGTGTGCTGGGTGGAGACACCCGGCACACCCGCCCTCCGCGTTGCCCCCAAGCCCCCACTTGTTGCCACCAGGTGGTCGCCGGGGCTGCCCGTGGGCCCTCCGGTGACCATGACGTGGCAACAAGTGGGGAACCGCGCGGGAGGGGTCGTGGGCCGGCGGCATACGCATGGGGCGCGCGGTGTTGTAGCGGGGGAGTGCCGTGCGGGGGACCGCGGCGGGGGCGCCGCCCGACGGATTTGGTCGGCTCCTGCGCAGACGGTATCTTTGAACACTGTGTCTGAGGTCTGCCTCGGGCGCGACCGCCGGAGCAGGCACCGACCGTGGAAGCACGTGGGGTAGCCGGGCCGGCACCACCTCTCGCCGGGCAACCTCCGACCGATCCGCCAGGGTCTGCCGTGGGAAGTGCAGGGGAGAGCGCCACGACCGACACACCCGAGTGCGGGGGTCGGGCACGGCGACAACACCAAGGAGCGCCCGGGGCGCGTCGCGAGACGCCCGCAGGCGCAGACAATCGACAACGTACGGAGAACAGGTTGCCCACGATCAACCAGCTGGTGCGCAAGGGCCGGCAGGACAAGGTCACCAAGACCAAGACCCCTGCCCTCAAGGGCTCGCCGCAGCGCCGCGGTGTCTGCACCCGCGTCTACACCACCACGCCCAAGAAGCCGAACTCCGCCCTGCGGAAGGTCGCCCGTGTGCGCCTCACCAGCGGCATCGAGGTCACGGCCTACATCCCGGGCGTCGGCCACAACCTGCAGGAGCACTCGATCGTGCTCGTGCGTGGCGGCCGTGTGAAGGACCTGCCGGGTGTGCGCTACAAGATCATCCGCGGCTCGCTCGACACCCAGGGTGTCAAGAACCGCAAGCAGGCCCGTTCCCGTTACGGCGCGAAGATGGAGAAGAAGTAATGCCTCGCAAGGGACCCGCGCCGAAGCGCCCCCTCGTCGTCGACCCGGTCTACCAGTCCCCGCTGGTGACGGCCCTGGTCAACAAGATCCTCCTCGACGGCAAGAAGTCGATCGCCGAGACCATCGTCTACGGCGCCCTCGAGGGCTGCCGTGAGAAGACCGGCAGCGACCCCGTCGTGACCCTCAAGCGCGCGCTGGACAACATCCGGCCGACCCTGGAGGTCAAGTCCCGCCGTGTCGGTGGCGCGACCTACCAGGTCCCGGTCGAGGTCAAGCCGAACCGCGCCACGACCCTGGCCCTGCGCTGGATGGTCGGCTACTCGCGCCAGCGTCGCGAGAAGACGATGACCGAGCGCCTCATGAACGAGATCCTCGACGCGTCCAACGGCCTCGGTGCCGCGGTGAAGCGTCGCGAGGACACCCACAAGATGGCCGAGTCCAACAAGGCCTTCGCGCACTACCGCTGGTGACAGCGCCGGTATGCCGCGTGCGCACCCCGCGCACGCGGCACACCGGACCGGCGTGGTCGGCACGTGCCGACCGCGCACCCCGAAACTTCCGCAACGCAACGAGCGAGATGAGAAACGAGTGGCACTCGACGTCCTGACGGACCTCAAGAAGGTCCGCAACATCGGCATCATGGCGCACATCGACGCCGGCAAGACGACGACGACGGAGCGCATCCTCTTCTACACCGGTGTCAACCACAAGATCGGTGAGACGCACGACGGCGCGTCGACCACCGACTGGATGGAGCAGGAGAAGGAGCGCGGCATCACGATCACGTCTGCCGCGGTCACCTCCTTCTGGGAGGGCACCCAGATCAACATCATCGACACCCCCGGCCACGTGGACTTCACGGTCGAGGTGGAGCGCTCGCTGCGCGTGCTCGACGGCGCCGTCGCCGTCTTCGACGGCAAGGAGGGCGTCGAGCCCCAGTCCGAGACCGTCTGGCGCCAGGCCGACAAGTACGACGTCCCGCGCATCGCGTTCGTCAACAAGATGGACAAGCTCGGTGCCGACTTCTACTTCACCGTGCAGACCATCAAGGACCGCCTCGGTGCCGAGCCGCTGGTCATGCAGCTGCCGATCGGCTCCGAGAACGACTTCATCGGTGTCGTCGACCTGCTCTACATGCGCGCCCTGGTGTGGCCTGGCGACGCCAAGGGTGACGTCACCATGGGCGCCAAGTACGAGATCCAGGAGATCCCGGCGGACCTGCAGGCCAAGGCCGAGGAGTACCGCAACCACATCGTGGAGCGGGTCGCCGAGTCCGACGACGAGCTCATGGAGAAGTACCTCGGTGGCGAGGAGCTGTCGATCGACGAGCTCAAGGCGGGCATCCGCAAGCTCACGGTGACCTCCGAGCTGTACCCGATCTTCTGCGGCTCCGCGTTCAAGAACCGTGGTGTCCAGCCGATGCTCGACGCGGTCGTCGACTACCTGCCGTCGCCGCTCGACGTGCCGGCCATGAAGGGCCACAAGCCGGGCGACGAGTCGGTCGAGATGACCCGTGAGCCCAGCAAGGAGGCCCCGTTCTCCGCGCTGGCCTTCAAGGTCGCCGCCCACCCGTTCTTCGGCACCCTCACCTTCATCCGGGTCTACTCCGGCCGCGTCGCCGCGGGCTCGCAGGTCGTGAACTCGACCAAGGGCAAGAAGGAGCGCATCGGCAAGCTCTTCCAGATGCACGCCAACAAGGAGAACCCGGTCGACGAGGCGCTGGCGGGCCACATCTACGCCGCCATCGGCCTCAAGGACACCACCACCGGTGACACGCTCTGCGACCCGAACGAGCAGATCGTCCTGGAGTCCATGACGTTCCCGGAGCCGGTCATCCAGGTCGCCATCGAGCCCAAGACCAAGGGCGACCAGGAGAAGCTGTCGACGGCCATCCAGAAGCTCTCCGCCGAGGACCCGACCTTCCAGGTCCACCTCGACGAGGAGACCGGCCAGACCATCATCGCCGGCATGGGCGAGCTCCACCTGGACATCCTCGTGGACCGCATGAAGCGCGAGTTCAAGGTCGAGGCCAACGTCGGCAAGCCGCAGGTGGCCTACCGCGAGACGATCCGCCGCACGGTGGAGAAGCTCGACTACACCCACAAGAAGCAGACGGGTGGCTCCGGCCAGTTCGCGAAGGTCCAGATCAGCCTCGAGCCCCTGGACACCACCGAGTCCGGCGAGCTCTACGAGTTCGAGAACAAGGTCACCGGTGGTCGCGTCCCGCGCGAGTACATCCCGTCGGTCGACGCCGGTATCCAGGACGCCATGCAGTACGGCGTGCTCGCGGGCTACCCGCTCGTCGGCATCCGGGCGACCCTGCTCGACGGCGCGTACCACGACGTCGACTCCTCCGAGATGGCGTTCAAGATCGCCGGCTCCATGGCGCTCAAGGAGGCCGTCCGCAAGGCCGACCCCGTGCTGCTCGAGCCGATGATGGCCGTCGAGGTGCGCACGCCCGAGGACTACATGGGCGACGTCATCGGTGACATCAACTCCCGCCGTGGCCAGATCCAGGGCATGGAGGACATCAGCGGTGCCAAGGTCGTCCGCGGCCTCGTCCCGCTGTCGGAGATGTTCGGCTACGTCGGCGACCTGCGGTCCAAGACGCAGGGCCGGGCGAGCTTCTCGATGGAGTTTGACTCCTACGCCGAGGTCCCCAAGGCTGTGGCCGAGGAGATCATCAAGAAGACCCGCGGTGAGTGACCGGTAGCATTACCGGTCGCGCACCACGGTCGTCGGACCAGCACCACCCCCGAGTACCACCCACCAGATCCGCGCCACGTCCTACCAGGTCGTACGGCGTATCACCCAGAGAGTCCTGAGGAGGACATCAAGTGGCGAAGGCAAAGTTCGAGCGGACTAAGCCGCACGTCAACATCGGCACCATCGGTCACATCGACCACGGTAAGACGACGCTGACGGCTGCGATTTCCAAGGTCCTGCACGACAAGTACCCGGACCTGAACCCGCAGTTCGCGTTCGAGGACATCGACAAGGCGCCCGAGGAGAAGCAGCGCGGTATCACCATCTCCATCGCGCACATCGAGTACCAGACCGAGTCGCGTCACTACGCGCACGTCGACTGCCCCGGCCACGCGGACTACGTGAAGAACATGATCACGGGTGCGGCCCAGATGGACGGCGCGATCCTCGTGGTCGCCGCCACCGACGGCCCGATGCCGCAGACGAAGGAGCACGTCCTCCTGGCCCGCCAGGTCGGCGTTCCCTACATCGTCGTGGCGCTGAACAAGGCCGACATGGTCGACGACGAGGAGATCCTCGAGCTCGTCGAGATGGAGGTCCGCGAGCTGCTGTCCGACTACGAGTTCCCCGGTGACGACCTGCCCGTCGTCAAGGTCTCGGCGCTCAAGGCCCTCGAGGGCGACGCCGAGTGGGGCCAGTCGGTCCTCAACCTCATGGACGCCGTCGACACCGCCATCCCGGAGCCGGAGCGCGAGGTCGACAAGCCGTTCCTCATGCCCGTCGAGGACGTCTTCACGATCACCGGTCGTGGCACCGTCGTCACCGGCCGTATCGAGCGCGGCATCCTCAAGGTCAACGAGGAGGTCGAGATCGTGGGCATCCACCCGGGCGCCCCGGCCAAGACCACGGTCACCGGCATCGAGATGTTCCGCAAGCTCCTCGACGAGGGTCGTGCGGGCGAGAACGTCGGTCTGCTCCTGCGCGGCACCAAGCGTGAGGAGGTCGAGCGTGGCCAGGTCATCGTCAAGCCGGGCTCGATCACCCCGCACACCGAGTTCGAGGCCAACGTCTACATCCTGTCCAAGGACGAGGGCGGCCGTCACACGCCGTTCTACGACAACTACCGTCCGCAGTTCTACTTCCGTACGACTGACGTGACCGGCGTTGTCCACCTCCCCGAGGGCACCGAGATGGTCATGCCCGGTGACAACACCGAGATGAGCGTCGAGCTCATCCAGCCGATCGCCATGGAGGAGGGCCTGCGCTTCGCCATCCGCGAGGGCGGCCGTACCGTCGGCGCCGGCCGCGTCACCAAGATCAACAAGTGATCTGACGCACGGCTCGAAAGGGGCCCCGCAGCTTCGGCTGCGGGGCCCCTTTGCATTGCCCGGTGTGCCGGGGAAGCCGGCTCAGGGAGCCGGGACCAGCAGGTCGGGGGAGAGGTCGCGCACCGAACCCACGCCGCTCAGCCCGAGGGTGAGGTCGAGCTCGGCGAGGACGTTGTCCACGACGTCGCGCACCCCGTCGGCGCCGGCCAGCGCCAGCCCGTACACGTAGGGGCGGCCGAGGAGGACCGCGGTCGCGCCGAGTGCCATGGCCTTGACCACGTCAGAGCCGGTGCGCACCCCGCTGTCGAGCAGCACGGGCAGGTCGGGCCCCACAGCCTGCCGCACCGCCGGCAGCGCGTCGAGCGAGGCGATGGCCCCGTCGACCTGCCGGCCGCCGTGGTTGCTGACGACGATGCCGTCCATCCCTGCCTCGACCGCGCGCCGGGCGTCGTCGGGGTGCAGGACGCCCTTGACGAGGACGGGCAGGGAGGTGCGCTCCCTGACGGTGGCGAGCGTCTCCCAGGTGAGCCCGGGGTTGGAGTAGATGTCGAGGAACGTCTCCACGGCGGCTCGCGGCTCGGGGGCACGCAGGTTCGCCCGGGTGCTGCCCGGGTGCTCGCGGCTGATCGACAGCAGCGACCGCAGGGCGCCGAGGGTGACCTGCACGTCCGCCTTCTCCCCGCCGGCTGCTGCGGCGGCCACCCGTTCGCGCACGATCTCGCGGAAGCGCGGGTCGGACGTGTACTGCGCGATCCCGATGCCCTGGCTGAAGGGCAGGCTGCCCAGGTTGAGGTCCTGCGGTCGCCAGCCCAGCATCGTCGTGTCGAGCGTGACCACCACCGCCTCGGCGCCGCTGGCCTCCGCCCGCCGCAGCAGGCTGTCGACCAGCGGCTCGTCGGTCGACCAGTAGAGCTGGAACCAGCGCGTGGCGTCGCCCATCGCCGCGGCGACGTCCTCCATGGGAGAGCACCCCTGGTTGGACAGGATGTACGGCACCCCGGTCGCCGCGGCTGCGCGGCCGATGTGCAGGTCACTGTCCCGATGGGCCAGCGCGGCGGCGCCGACGGGAGCCAGCAGCAGCGGAGTGTGCAGAGTGCGTCCGAACAGCTCGACGGACAGGTCCCGGTCATCGTGGCCCGCGCCCATGCGGGGCAGGATCCGCCACCGGTCGAAGGCCTCCCGGTTGGCACGCATGGTGGAGCCCTCGCCGGCGCCGCCGGCGACGTACGCCCAGGCGCGTGGCGACATCTGTGCCCGGGCCCGTGCCTCCAGCTCGGCGAAGTCGGTCGGGACCTCGGGCCGGCGGCCGAGGACGCCGGCGCGGTAGATGAGCGACTGCCGGGCGCGGCCCGGTCCCGCGGGAGGCGAGGTCATGGGCCGATTCTGTCGCGTCCGCGGCGGTCGCGAGCCGGGTGCGCCGTGTTTGGCCCGGCGGGGAACGGGCAGGACGTGGGGGAGGACCCCGACAGCACCGGAGAGGAGCACGATGGCGGACGAGGGCAGCAGCGCACGGCGGAGTGCCACCGCGCCACCGGCGGAGCACGAGGAGAAGGTCGACTCGCCCCCGCAGCTGGACACCCAGGCCTGGACCTACACGGCGACAAAGGCCTGGGCCGAGTTCGGGCGTGACCAGTGCACCGACCTCGCGGCGGCGCTCACCTACTACGCGGTGCTCGCGGTGTTCCCGGGCCTGCTGGCGCTGGTGTCCCTCCTCGGCGTGTTCGGGCAGGGGAAGTCGACCACCTCCACGCTGCTCGACATGCTGCGCCAGCTCGGGGCGAGCGGCGCGGCCGACCAGCTGCGCGGCCCCATCGACCAGATGACGTCCTCCCACGCGGCGGGCCTGGGCCTGGTCGTCGGCGTCCTCGGCGCCCTGTGGTCGGCCTCCGGGTACGTCGGCGCGTTCGGCCGGGCCATGAACCGCGTCTACCAGATCGACGAGGGGCGACCGTTCTGGAAGCTGCGCCCCGTGCAGCTGCTCGTCACCCTCGTCGGCATCGTCCTGGTCGCGCTCGTGCTGGTCGGGCTCGTCGTGACCGGCCCGGTGGCCCGCACCGTCGGCGACACGATCGGCCTCGGCGGCACGGCCGTGACGGTGTGGAACGTCGCCAAGTGGCCGGTCATGCTCGTGGTCGTCGTCCTGCTGGTCGCGCTGCTCTACTACGCGACCCCGAACGTCCGGCAGCCGCGGTTCCGCTGGATCAGCGTGGGGGCGGCCATCGCGATCGTCGTCTGGGTGGTGGCCTCCGCCCTGTTCGGGTTCTACGTCGCCAACTTCGGCAACTACAACAAGACGTACGGCTCGCTCGCCGGCGTCATCGTCTTCCTCCTGTGGATCTGGATCACCAACCTCGCCCTGCTCTTCGGAGCCGAGGTCGACGCCGAGCTCGAGCGCGCCCGCCAGCTGCAGTCGGGCATCGTGGCCGAGGAGACGCTGCAGCTCCCGCCCCGCGACACCCGGGTCTCGAGGAAGAAGGAGGAGAAGCTCGCAGCCCAGGTGGCGCAGGGCCGTGAGCTGCGCCGGCGCGCGTCGGCGGAGCAGGACGGCAGCAGCGGCCGGTGACAGGTTCCTGACAGGTCGGGCACGGCTGGGGGCCAGCCGCCCCCCTCAGCATGGAGACAGGCGCCCTTCCGCAACCGGGCGCCGGGAAGCCACACGAGAGGACGTCACCATGGCCCCCGTCAGCAGGTCAGTCACAGTCGCAGCGGTCGGCGCCGTCGCCGCCGTCGCGGTGGGGATCGGTGCGAGCCAGGCCTTCGCCAGCTCGACACCGACACCGACCACCGGCACGGCGACCACCGCCCCGGCCGCACCCCGCCCGGACGGCGACGGGGACGGCCACGGTCCGGGTCGTCACCGGGGAGGGCCCGGCATGGGCATGGACACAGCCGCCCTCGCCAAGGCCCTCGGGGTGAGTGAGTCCAAGCTGGCCGCCGCCCTGCAGTCGGCCCGGGAGTCGACGAGGCCGTCCACGCCGCCGGCGCAGGGGGCCAGGCCGTCCGAGGCGGACCGCGCCGCCCGCGAGAAGGCCATGGCCGCGGCCCTGGCCAAGGCGCTCGGGGTGAGCGAGGCCAAGGTGCAGGCCGCGCTCGACTCGGTGCGGGCCCAGCGGGAGGCGGAGCACCGCTCCGAGGTGGTGACCCGGCTCGACGCGGCGGTCAAGGCCGGCACGCTGAGCGCCGCGGACAAGGCGTCGGTGCTCAAGGCGTTCGACGCGGGCGTCCTGGGCGGCCCCCGCCCCTGACCACCAGCCGCGTCGACCCCTCCGGGACGACACTGCGCCGAGGCCCCCGGGCACCCGCCCGGGGGCCTCGGCGTGCACCGGCGCAGGCGCGGCACACCCTGGTCGAGGCGGGCACGACGCGCCACGAGTGGCCGTATGCCGGGTGCCCCGGGGCCGATTTGGTAGGTCGCGGGGGGCTCTGGCACACTGGACCGGTTGCTTGACGCGCGTCGCCGACCCATGTCGGTGGTGCCACCCCCGGTGACACACCTCGAACCGGCTCCACGACGTGGGCAGGGGCGACACTCCAGGGAAGCGCAAGCCCCGGCTCCGCCGGATATCTGACACAAACCGCACGACACCGGGGAAACCCATGTCGTCGGACCGTGGAACGGGTGCGACACACCCGACCGCGGGGGTCGGAGTCCGTGAGCCGGCCACATGCAAGCTGTACGGCGAGAGAGAGACGTAACGGAGATGGCGGGACAGAAGATCCGCATCCGACTGAAGTCGTATGACCACGAGGTCATCGACAACTCGGCGCGCAAGATTGTCGACACGGTGACCCGTGCCGGTGCGACGGTGGTGGGCCCTGTGCCGCTGCCCACGGAGAAGAACGTCTTCGTGGTCATCCGTTCGCCCCACAAGTACAAGGACAGCCGCGAGCACTTCGAGATGCGCACCCACAAGCGCCTCATCGACATCATCGACCCGACGCCCAAGGCCGTCGACTCGCTGATGCGCCTCGACCTCCCGGCTGACGTCAACATCGAGATCAAGCTCTGAGGCTGACGACATGACCACCACTGCTACCAAGACCGTGAAGGGCGTCCTGGGCACCAAGCTCGGGATGACCCAGGTGTGGGACGCCGACAACCGGCTCGTCCCCGTCACCGTCATCCAGGCCGGTCCCTGCGTCGTGACCCAGGTCCGCGACGCCGACACCGACGGCTACGCCGCGGTCCAGATCGGCTTCGGCGCGATCGACCCGCGCAAGGTCACCAAGCCGCTCACCGGCCACTTCGAGAAGGCCGGCGTGACGCCGCGTCGCCACCTCGTCGAGCTCCGCACCGCCGACGCCGCCGAGTACACGCTCGGCCAGGAGGTCACGGTCGAGAGCTTCGAGGCGGGCCAGGACATCGACGTCACCGGCACCACCAAGGGCAAGGGCTTCGCCGGTGTCATGAAGCGTCACGGCTTCAAGGGCGTGTCCGCCTCGCACGGTGCGCACCGCAACCACCGCAAGCCGGGCTCGATCGGTGGCTGCGCCACCCCGGGCCGTGTCTTCAAGGGCATGCGCATGGCCGGCCGCATGGGCGGCGTGCGCCAGACCACCCAGAACCTGCAGATCCACGCCGTGGACGCCGAGAAGGGCCTGCTGCTCGTCAAGGGCGCCGTCCCCGGCCCCCGTGGCGGCGTGGTCCTCGTCCGCTCGGCCGCGAAGGGAGCCTGACCCACATGGCTACCAAGACCGTTGCCGCTGACCTGCCCGCCGAGATCTTCGACGTCCAGGTCAACGTGCCGCTGATCCACCAGGTCGTCGTCGCGCAGATGGCTGCCGCCCGCCAGGGCACGCACGCCACCAAGACGCGCGGCGAGGTCCGTGGCGGTGGGCGCAAGCCGTACCGCCAGAAGGGCACCGGTCGCGCCCGCCAGGGCTCGACCCGCGCGCCGCAGTTCGCCGGCGGTGGCACCGTCCACGGCCCGCAGCCGCGCGACTACACCCAGCGGACCCCCAAGAAGATGAAGGCCGCCGCCCTGCGCGGCGCCCTCTCCGACCGGGCCCGTCACGACCGCGTCCACGTGGTCGAGTCGCTGGTCACCGGTGACGCCCCGTCCACCAAGGACGCCGTCGCGCTGCTGGCCGGCCTCACCACCCGCACCAACCTGCTCGTCGTGCTCGACCGCAGCGACATCGTCTCGCTGAAGTCGGTGCGCAACGTCGAGGGCGTGCACGTGCTCGCGGCCGACCAGCTCAACACCTACGACGTGCTGTGCGCCGACGAGGTCGTCTTCACCAAGGCCGCGCTCGACGCGTTCGTGAACGGTGCCCAGCCGGTCGGTGGCGTCGAGGCCGAGGTCGTCGAGGCCGAGGTCGTCGCCGAGGCGCCCGCCGAGAAGCCGGCCGCGAAGAAGGCGCCCGCCAAGAAGGCCGCCGCGAAGAAGGCCACCGCCACCAAGGCCGCCGAGGCCGAGGCGGCTGAGGAGGAGACGAAGTGAGCACCCTCGCTGCTGGCAAGGACCCGCGCGACATCCTGATCGCGCCCGTGGTCTCCGAGAAGTCGTACTCGCTGCTCGACCAGGGCAAGTACACCTTCATCGTCGACCCGCGCGCGAACAAGACCGAGATCAAGATCGCCGTCGAGCGCGTCTTCGGTGTCAAGGTCGACTCCGTCCACACCCTCAACCGCCCCGGCAAGACCCGCCGCACGCGGTTCGGCATCGGCAAGCGCAAGGACACCAAGCGTGCGATCGTCACCCTCCGCGAGGGCTCGATCGACATCTTCGGTGCCGGCGCCTGACGGGAACGCTGAAGAGACGTAAGGAACTTCGAAACATGGGTATCCGCAAGTACAAGCCGACGACGCCCGGGCGTCGTGGCTCCAGCGTTGCCGACTTCGTCGAGGTCACTCGGTCCACGCCGGAGAAGTCGCTGGTCCGTCCGCTGAGCAAGTCCGGCGGCCGCAACAGCAACGGCCGGATCACGACCCGCCACATCGGTGGTGGCCACAAGCGCGCCTACCGCGTCATCGACTTCCGTCGCCATGACAAGGACGGCGTGCCGGCCAAGGTCGCTCACATCGAGTACGACCCCAACCGCACCGCCCGCATCGCGCTGCTGCACTACGCCGACGGCGAGAAGCGCTACATCCTGGCCCCCCGCGGCCTGGAGCAGGGCATGGCGATCGAGAACGGCCCCGGCGCCGACATCAAGCCCGGCAACAGCCTGCCGCTGCGCAACATCCCGACCGGTACGGTCATCCACGCCGTCGAGCTCAAGCCCGGTGGCGGTGCGAAGATCGCCCGCTCGGCCGGTGTGCGCGTGCAGCTCGTCGCCAAGGACGGCCCCTACGCCCAGCTGCGTATGCCGTCCGGTGAGATCCGCAACGTCGACCTGCGCTGCCGCGCGACGGTCGGCGAGGTCGGCAACGCCGAGCAGTCCAACATCAACTGGGGCAAGGCCGGCCGCATGCGCTGGAAGGGCAAGCGCCCGACCGTCCGCGGTGTCGCCATGAACCCGGTGGACCACCCGCACGGTGGTGGTGAGGGCAAGACCTCCGGTGGTCGCCACCCGGTCAGCCCCTGGGGCCAGGCCGAGGGCCGCACCCGCCGCCCCGGCAAGCCGAGCGACAAGATGATCGTCCGTCGCCGCCGCACTGGCAAGAAGCGCTGATAGGAGCCTGGAAACATGCCTCGCAGTCTGAAGAAGGGCCCCTTCATCGACGACCACCTGCAGAAGAAGGTGGACGCCCAGAACGAAGCGGGTTCGAAGAACGTCATCAAGACCTGGTCGCGTCGGTCGGTCATCTCGCCCGACATGCTCGGCCACACCTTCGCCGTGCACGACGGCCGCAAGCACGTCCCGGTGTTCGTCACCGAGTCGATGGTCGGCCACAAGCTCGGTGAGTTCGCGCCGACCCGCACGTTCAAGGGTCACGTGAAGGAAGACAAGAAGGGGCGTCGTCGCTGATGGCCGCCTCCACTGAGAACAAGGACAACGTGATGGAAGCCAAGGCCGTCGCGCGCCACGTGCGCGTCACGCCGATGAAGGCCCGCCGCATGGTCGACCTCATCCGTGGCCAGCAGGTCACCGAGGCCGTCGCGGTGCTCACCTTCGCGCCGCAGTCCGCGTCCGACCCGGTGAAGAAGGTGCTCGAGAGCGCCGTCGCCAACGCCCGGGTCAAGGCGGACAAGGCGTCGGAGGCGTTCGACGAGCGCAACCTCGTCGTCAGCGCTGCCTTCGTGGACGAGGGCCCGACGATGAAGCGGTTCCGGCCGCGCGCCCAGGGCCGCGCGGCCCGCATCAACAAGCGCACCAGCCACATCACCGTGGTCGTCACGCCGAAGACCACCAAGGGAGGCACCCGCTAATGGGCCAGAAGGTCAACCCGCACGGCTTCCGCCTCGGCATCACCACCGAGCACAAGAGCCGCTGGTTCGCTGACTCCACCAAGGAGGGCCAGCGCTACCGCGACTACGTCAAGGAGGACGTGGCGATCCGCAAGCTCATGTCCGAGGGCATGGAGCGGGCCGGCATCTCCCGCGTCGAGATCGAGCGCACCCGTGACCGCGTCCGCGTGGACATCCACACGGCGCGCCCGGGCATCGTCATCGGTCGCCGTGGCGCCGAGGCCGACCGCATCCGCGGCGAGCTCGAGAAGCTCACGGGCAAGCAGGTGCAGCTGAACATCCTCGAGGTCAAGAACCCCGAGATCGACGCGCAGCTGGTCGCCCAGGGCATCGCCGAGCAGCTCTCGGCCCGTGTCTCCTTCCGTCGCGCGATGCGCAAGGGCATGCAGTCCGCCACCCGCGCCGGCGCCAAGGGCATCCGTGTCCAGGTGTCCGGTCGCCTCGGCGGCGCCGAGATGTCGCGCACCGAGTTCTACCGCGAGGGTCGCGTGCCGCTGCACACCCTGCGCGCGAACATCGACTACGGCTTCTACGAGGCCCGCACCACCTTCGGCCGCATCGGCGTGAAGGTGTGGATCTACAAGGGTGACGTGACCGCTCGCGAGCTGGCCCAGCAGCAGGCTGCTGCCCCGCGCCCGAGCCGTGGCCCGCGCCGTGACGGGGCCGACCGTCCCGCCCGCGCCCGTCGCGAGCGGACCGAGGCCGCCCCGGCCGCCACCGAGACGACCGCCGCCGAGGCGACCGCCCCCGAGGCGAGCGCACCGGCTGCCACTGAGGAGGCCTGACCGCCATGCTGATTCCTCGTCGAGTCAAGCACCGCAAGCAGCACCACCCGGGTCGCTCGGGCGCTGCCAAGGGCGGCACCAAGATCGCGTTCGGCGACTACGGCATCCAGGCCCTCGAGCCCGCCTACGTCACCAACCGCCAGATCGAGTCCGCTCGTATCGCCATGACGCGGTACATGAAGCGTGGCGGAAAGGTGTGGATCAACATCTACCCCGACCGTCCGCTGACCAAGAAGCCTGCCGAGACCCGCATGGGTTCCGGTAAGGGTTCCCCCGAGTGGTGGATCGCCAACATCAAGCCCGGCCGCGTCATGTTCGAGGTCTCGGGTGTCTCCGAGGAGGTGGCCCGCGAGGCCATGCGTCTGGCGATGCACAAGCTCCCGATGAAGTGCCGCTTCGTTCGGCGTGAGGGTGGTGACATCTGATGGCAGTCGGATCCAAGGACCTGACGTCAGAGAACCTGCGTGGTCTCGACGACGACCGCCTGGTCGACGAGCTGCGCAAGGCCAAGGAGGAGCTGTTCAACCTCCGCTTCCAGTCGGCCACCGGCCAGCTGGACAACCACGGCCGGCTGCGCGCGGTCCGCAAGGACATCGCCCGCATCTACACCGAGCTGCGTGAGCGCGAGCTCGGGATCGGACAGGCTCCGGCCACCACGGAGGAGTCGGCATGAGCGAGAACGTGAAGGATGAGGCCGTGACGGCGACCGACCGCAACTACCGCAAGACCCGCCAGGGTTACGTGGTGAGCGACAAGATGGACAAGACCGTCGTGGTCGAGGTCGAGGACCGCGTCAAGCACGCGCTCTACGGCAAGGTCATGCGTCGCTCGAGCAAGGTCAAGGCGCACGACGAGCAGAACGCTGCGGGCATCGGCGACCGGGTCCTGATCATGGAGACCCGTCCGCTGTCGGCCACCAAGCGCTGGCGCGTCGTCGAGATCCTCGAGAAGGCCAAGTAAGCACCTGCGGGTCCGCCCGCACCCCCGGCCCGCGCGGCGCCCCTCCCCGAGGGGCGGCCGCGGGACCGGACCAGACCACCACAGTTCGGCCAGGCTCACCCGCGGGTGAGAACCAGCTCGACGACAGGAGTGAGAAGTGATCCAGCAGGAGTCGCGACTGCGCGTCGCCGACAACACCGGTGCCAAGGAGATCCTGTGCATCCGTGTTCTCGGTGGCTCGGGTCGTCGTTACGCCGGCATCGGTGACGTCATCGTCGCCGCCGTCAAGGACGCCATTCCCGGCGGCAACGTCAAGAAGGGCGACGTCGTCAAGGCGGTCATCGTGCGCACCACCAAGGAGCGCCGGCGGCCGGACGGCAGCTACATCAAGTTCGACGAGAACGCTGCCGTCATCCTCAAGGGCGACGGCGACCCCCGTGGCACCCGCATCTTCGGCCCCGTGGGCCGCGAGCTGCGCGACAAGAAGTTCATGAAGATCATCTCGCTGGCGCCGGAGGTGCTCTGAGCCATGGCTGCAAAGATGAAGATCAAGAAGGGCGACCTCGTCCAGGTCCTCACGGGCAAGGACAAGGCCAAGCAGGGCAAGGTCATCGCCGTCTACCCCGAGACCCAGCGCGTGCTGGTCGAGGGCGTCAACCGCGTGACCCGCCACACCAAGGCCGGCCAGACCGCTCGCGGCAGCCGCACCGGTGGCCTGGTCGTCCAGGAGGCCGCGATCCACGTGAGCAACGTGGCGATCGTCGACCCGTCCGAGAAGAAGCCGACCCGGGTCAAGACCCGCGTCGAGACCGTCGAGCGTGGCGGCCGCGAGAAGGCCAGCCGCACCCGTGTCGCGGTGCGCTCGGGCAAGGACCTGTGAGGAACATGACTGACACCATCGCCGAGAAGACGGCCCCGCGCCTGAAGACGCGCTACTCCGACGAGATCAAGGGCCAGCTGCTCGAGCAGTTCGGCTACGCGAACGTCATGCAGGTGCCCGGCGTCGTCAAGGTCGTCGTCAACATGGGTGTGGGCGACGCCGCCAAGGACGCCAAGCTCATCGAGGGCGCGATCCGCGACCTGTCCGCCATCACGGGGCAGAAGCCGATCGTCACCAAGGCCCGCAAGTCGATCGCGCAGTTCAAGCTGCGCGAGGGCATGCCGATCGGCGCGCACACCACGCTGCGCGGCGACCGCATGTGGGAGTTCCTGGACCGCCTCGTGTCCGTGGCCCTGCCCCGCATCCGCGACTTCCGTGGCCTGTCGCCGAAGCAGTTCGACGGCAAGGGCAACTACACCTTCGGCCTGACCGAGCAGTCGATGTTCCACGAGATCGACCAGGACCGGATCGACCGCGTGCGTGGCATGGACATCACCGTGGTGACCACCGCCACCAACGACGACGAGGGCCGCGCTCTGCTCAAGGCGCTCGGCTTCCCCTTCAAGGAGAACTGACATGGCGAAGACCGCCCTGATCAACAAGGCCAACAAGAAGCCGAAGTTCAAGGTTCGGGCCTACACGCGCTGCCAGCGCTGCGGCCGCCCGCACTCGGTGTACCGCAAGTTCGGCCTGTGCCGTGTCTGCCTCCGGGAGATGGCCCACCGCGGCGAGCTCCCCGGCGTGACCAAGAGCTCCTGGTAAGACCCCACCCATCCACGAATTTCTTCTACATCGAAGGTCGCTGCGCGACAGGCGCAGTGAAACCGCGGTGAGAGAGGGCGGAGAAGCCCATGACCATGACTGACCCGATTGCGGACATGTTGACCCGCGTCCGGAACGCCAACTCGGCGCACCACGACGCAGTCTCCATGCCGTTCTCCAAGCTCAAGTCCCACATCGCCGAGATCCTCCAGGCCGAGGGCTACATCGCCGGCTGGAAGGTCGAGGACGCCGAGGTCGGCAAGACGCTGACCATCGAGCTGAAGTACGGCCCGAACCGCGAGCGCTCGATCGCTGGCGTGCGCCGTGTCTCCAAGCCCGGCCTGCGCGTCTACGCCAAGTCGACGAACCTGCCCAAGGTCCTCGGGGGCCTCGGTGTGGCCATCATTTCCACCTCGTCTGGCCTCCTCACGGACCGCCAGGCCGCGACCAAGGGTGTGGGCGGGGAAGTCCTCGCCTACGTCTGGTAAGGGGATTCGACATGTCGCGAATCGGACGACTCCCGGTCGCCATCCCGAGCGGTGTCGACATCACCATCGACGGCCAGGCCGTCACGGTGAAGGGCCCCAAGGGTGAGCTCAGCCACGTCGTGGCCGAGCCCATCACGGTCGAGCAGGCCGACGGCACCGTCGAGGTGAAGCGCCCCAACGACGAGCGCCAGTCCCGTGCCCTGCACGGCCTGACCCGCTCGCTCATCAACAACATGGTGCTCGGCGTGACCGAGGGCTACGAGAAGAAGATGGAGATCCACGGCACGGGTTACCGCGTGGTCAACAAGGGCGGGAACCTCGAGTTCGCCCTCGGCTACAGCCACCCGATCACCGTGGAGGCCCCCGCGGGCATCTCCTTCGCCGTCGAGAACCCGACCCGTTTCTCGGTCCAGGGCATCGACAAGCAGCTGGTTGGCGAGGTTGCCGCGAACATCCGCAAGCTGCGCAAGCCCGACCCGTACAAGGGCAAGGGCGTGCGGTACGCGGGCGAGCACATCCGTCGCAAGGTCGGAAAGGCTGGTAAGTAAGCCATGGCAATGACCGTCAAGCGAGCCAAGGGCAAGTCCGCTGCACGCGGACGTCGTCACCTGCGCCTGCGCAAGAAGGTGTCCGGTACCACCGCGCGTCCGCGCCTGGTCGTGTCGCGCTCGTCGCGCCACGTCTTCGTGCAGATCGTCGACGACACGGTCGGCAAGACCGTCGCGTCGGCGTCCACGATGGAGGCGGACCTGCGCACCTTCGAGGGCGACAAGACCGCCAAGGCGCGCAAGGTCGGCGAGCTGCTCGCCGAGCGCGCCAAGAGCGCCGGCGTCGAGGCCGTCGTCTTCGACCGGGGTGGCAACCGCTACCACGGCCGGGTCGCCGCCATCGCCGAGGGCGCCCGCGAGGGTGGGCTGGCCCTGTGATGACCGCCAAGAACACCGCAATCGTTGAGATGAGGAACATCTGATGCCCGGACCCCAGCGTCGAGGCACTGGCGCCGCCGGCGGCGACAACCGCGGCGAGCGCGGCGACCGCCGTGGCGGCCGCGACAACCGCCGCGACGGCGGACGCGACCAGGCCGAGAAGAGCCAGTACGTCGAGCGCGTCGTGACCATCAACCGCGTTGCCAAGGTCGTCAAGGGTGGCCGCCGCTTCAGCTTCACGGCCCTCGTGGTGGTGGGTGACGGCGACGGCACCGTGGGTGTCGGCTACGGCAAGGCCAAGGAGGTCCCCGCCGCGATCGCCAAGGGTGTCGAGGAGGCCAAGAAGCAGTTCTTCAAGGTCCCGCGCATCCAGG
Organism: Phycicoccus sp. M110.8; assembly: GCF_032464895.1. Classification (NCBI taxonomy): domain Bacteria; kingdom Bacillati; phylum Actinomycetota; class Actinomycetes; order Micrococcales; family Intrasporangiaceae; genus Phycicoccus; species Phycicoccus sp. M110.8. Next base: position 279,652 of record NZ_JAWDIC010000003.1, on the reverse strand, counting down.
GCACCATCCCGCACCCCGTCCAGGGTGAGGCCGCCGCGGGCGTCGTCATGCTCCGTCCCGCCGCTCCCGGTACCGGTGTCATCGCCGGTGGCCCGGTGCGTGCGGTCCTGGAGTGCGCCGGCATCCACGACGTGCTGTCCAAGTCCCTGGGCTCGGACAACGCCATCAACATCGTCCACGCGACGGTCGAGGCCCTGCGTGGCCTCGAGCGCCCCGAGGCCGTGGCCGCCCGCCGTGGCCTGCCGGTCGACCAGGTCGCCCCGGCCGCCATGCTGCGCGCCCAGGCCGCCGGCCGCGAGGCCGCGAAGGCTGGTGCGTGATGGCACGTCTGAAGGTGACCCAGACCCGTTCCGAGATCGGTGGCAAGCAGAACCAGCGCGACACCCTGCGCAGCCTCGGTCTGAAGCGCATTGGCGACGTCGTCGTCAAGGAGGACCGTCCCGAGATCCGCGGGATGGTCAAGACGGTGACCCACCTGGTCTCCGTCGAGGAGGTTGACTAACCATGGCCGAGAAGAAGGCCACTGCGAAGAAGCCCGCCGCCAAGGCTGCGGCTCCCGAGGCCAAGGCCTCGGAGGGCTCGGCCCTCAAGCTGCACCACCTGCGTCCGGCCCCCGGCGCCAAGACCGCCAAGACCCGTGTGGGTCGCGGTGAGGGCTCCAAGGGCAAGACCGCCGGTCGTGGCACCAAGGGCTCCAAGGCCCGTTACCAGGTGCCCGAGCGGTTCGAGGGTGGCGCCATGCCGCTGCACATGCGGCTGCCGAAGCTGCGTGGCTTCAAGAACCCGTTCAAGGTGGAGTACCAGGTCGTCAACCTCGACCGCCTCTCCGCCCTCTACCCCCAGGGTGGCGACGTGACCGTCGACGGCCTCGTCGCCAAGGGCGCCGTCCGTGACGGCTACCCGGTCAAGGTGCTCGGCACCGGCGAGATCAGCGTCAAGGTCGCCGTGACCGTCGACGCGGTCTCGGCCAGCGCCAAGGAGAAGATCGAGGCCGCCGGCGGCTCGGTCGCCTCCGCCTGACGTCTCCGCACCACGACGTATGCCGCGGGCTCACCTCTTCGTGAGCCCGCGGCATACGTCTTTGCCGTGCCGGGCCCGGACCCTCGGGTCGGGCCCCCGGCGCCCGGGCAGGCGCGGTGACACCCCGCCTGCCGCCTGCCGTACGGCACCACTGCAGTCCCGGGGTATCGTTCTCAGGATTGCCTGACCGTTCCCGCGGGGGACCCCCGCGCCACCAGGAGGACCTGTGCTCACCGCCTTCACCCGTGCGTTCAAGACGCCGGACCTGCGCAGGAAGCTGCTGTTCACGCTCTTCATCATCGTGATCTTCCGGCTGGGCTCGCACGTGCCCGTCCCGGGCGTGAGCTACTCGGCCGTGCAGGCCTGCATCAAGAGCGCGCCCAAGAACTCCGGCGTGCTCGGCCTGGCCAACCTCTTCAGCGGTGGTGCGCTCCTGCAGCTGTCGATCTTCGCGCTGGGGATCATGCCGTACATCACGGCCAGCATCATCGTGCAGCTGCTCACCGTGGTCATCCCGCGGTTCGAGGCCCTCAAGAAGGAGGGCCAGCAGGGCCAGACGAAGATGACGCAGTACACGCGGTACCTGACCATCGGCCTGGCGATCCTGCAGTCCTCGACGCTCATCACCTTCGCGCAGAACCCCTCGGCGCTGTTCGGCCCGGACTGCACGAGCATCCTGCCCGACGAGTCGATCCCGACCCTGGTCATCATGGTGCTCACCATGACCGCCGGCACGGGCGTGGTCATGTGGCTCGGTGAGCTCGTCACCGACAAGGGCATCGGCAACGGCATGTCGCTGCTGATCTTCACCTCGATCGCCAGCTCGTTCCCGGGCTCGCTGTGGGCGATCCAGCAGCAGGACGGCCGCTGGGACGTCTTCATCGGCGTGATCCTGCTCGGCTTCCTGATCATCGCGCTCGTCGTCTTCGTCGAGCAGAGCCAGCGGCGCATCCCGGTCCAGTACGCCAAGCGGCAGGTCGGGCGACAGATGTACGGCGGGACCTCGACCTACATCCCGCTCAAGGTCAACATGGCCGGCGTCATCCCCGTGATCTTCGCCTCCTCGCTGCTCGCGCTGCCCTCGCTCGTGGCACAGTTCAACCGGTCGGCCACCGGCAACCAGGCCGGCTGGGTGACGTGGATCGAGGCGAACCTCGTGCGGGGTGACCACCCGATCTACATGCTCCTGTACATCGGCCTGATCCTGTTCTTCACGTTCTTCTACGTGTCGATCACGTTCAACCCGGTCGAGGTCGCCGACAACATGAAGCGCTACGGCGGCTTCATCCCAGGTATCCGCGCCGGGCGACCCACGGCCGAGTACCTCGACTACGTGCTCACCCGCATCACGGTCCCCGGGGCCATCTACCTCGGCCTCATCTCGCTGATCCCGCTCGTCGCGCTGGTGCTCGTCAACGCCAACCAGAACTTCCCGTTCGGTGGCACCTCCATCCTCATCATCGTCGGTGTGGGCCTGGAGACGGTGAAGCAGATCGAGTCCCAGCTGCAGCAGCGTCACTACGAAGGGTTCCTCCGGTAAATGCGCCTCATCATCCTCGGCCCGCCCGGCGCCGGTAAGGGCACGCAGGCCGCGAAGATCGCCGCCGAGTTCGGCATCCCCGCCATCTCCACGGGCGACATCTTCCGCGCCAACATCAAGAACGAGACCCCCCTCGGCCTGCAGGTCAAGGAGGTCCTCTCCTCCGGTGGCTACGTCACCGACGAGATCACCAACGCCATCGTCCGCGACCGGCTGTTCGAGGCCGACGCCGAGCAGGGCTTCCTGCTCGACGGGTACCCGCGCACGGCTCCCCAGGTCGACGCCCTCGACGCGATCCTCGCCGAGCACGACCACCGCCTCGAGGCGGTGCTCGAGCTCACCGTCGACGAGGACGCCGTCGTGCAGCGCCTGCTCAAGCGGGCCGAGGAGCAGGGCCGGGACGACGACACCGAGGAGGTCATCCGCGAGCGGCAGGCGATCTACCGCCGCGAGACCGCCCCGCTGACCGAGGTCTACTCCGGCCGGGGCCTGCTCGTGCAGGTCGACGGCATGGGCACTGTCGACGAGGTGTTCGAGCGCATCACCGCGGCACTGCGAGGAGCTGCAGCCTCCTGATGTTCGGCAGGTCCCGCGTCGAGACCAAGACCCCCGACCAGATCCTGCGCATGCGCAGGGCCGGGTTGGTGGTCGGGCAGACCCTCCAGCTCATGGCCCAGACCGTCCGCCCGGGCATGACCACCCGGCAGCTCGACGAGCTCGCCGAGGAGCACATCCGCGGCTGCGGGGCGACACCGTCGTTCCTCGGGTACCACGGGTTCACGGGCACGCTGTGCACCTCCGTCAACGACGAGGTCGTCCACGGGATCCCGGGCAGCCGGGTGCTCCAGGAGGGTGACCTCGTCTCCATCGACTGCGGCGCCATCGTCGACGGCTGGCACGGCGACGCGGCGCTGTCCCTGGTCGTGGGCGGGCGCGAGGCGGGCCGGCCCGAGGACCTTGAGCTCATCGACGCCACCGAGGACTCCATGTGGGCCGGCATCGCCGCCCTCGCCGTGGGCGAGTCCCTGTATGCCGTCGGCGCCGCCGTCGAGGACAGCCTCGTCGAGGCGGGGGAGCGGTCCGGGCGCGAGTACGGCATCGTCGAGGACTACGTCGGCCACGGCATCGGGACCGCCATGCACATGGACCCCCAGGTCCCGAACTACCGGGTCCGCGAGAAGGGCCCCACAGTGCGCTCCGGCCTCACCGTGGCCATCGAGCCGATGGTCACCCTCGGCAGCGCCGAGACCCACGTCCTGGAGGACGACTGGACGGTCGTGACCACGGACGGGTCCCGCGCGGCGCACTGGGAGAACTCCGTGGCCGTCACCGACGACGGCATCTGGGTGCTGACCGCGCTCGACGGGGGCAAGGAGCGGCTCGAGGCCGCCGGGGTCCCGTTCGCCCCCCTGTCCTGACCGCTCGGTCCGAGCACGATTTCGTGCTCAGCAGGGGTCTGGCGTAGACTTGTGCGTCGGTGCGCGACGTGCGCGCCGCATTCGTGTGTCCGCCATCCGGGCGGATGCGACAGCAGATTGTGGAGGCTATGGCCAAGAAGGACGGTGTCATCGAGATCGAGGGCACGATCGTCGAGGCTCTCCCGAACGCCATGTTCCGGGTGGAGCTGACCAACGGTCACAAGGTGCTCGCTCACATCTCGGGGAAGATGCGCCAGCACTACATCCGGATCCTCCCCGAGGACCGCGTGGTGGTGGAGCTCAGCCCGTACGACCTGACCCGTGGCCGGATCGTCTTCCGCTACCGCTGATGCAGTACCCGCTGGCCACGAGGTCAGCGGCCCAGATCGAGGCGAAGCAGAGGCTATGAAGGTCCAGCCGAGCGTCAAGAAGATCTGCGACAAGTGCAAGGTGATCCGCCGTCACGGCCGGGTCATGGTGATCTGCGAGAACCTGCGCCACAAGCAGCGTCAGGGCTGAGCAGCTCCACCACCGGGCCCCTCGTGGGCGCGGACCCCGCACGACCTCGCAGCTTTCGCGAGACGCACAAGTGAAGAACTGCAGTACCCGGCCCCTGTGCGTGGTGTTCCCACACCAACCAGGACGTCACCCCCGGCCCGGAGGCCGGGGACCGGTGCCCCGAGGCAGACCTCGGGAACTCGCCCGGACCGGTACTGCTCCAGACCTCCGGTAAAACAAAGGAATCCACAAGATGGCACGTCTTGTCGGTGTGGACCTCCCGCGCGAGAAGCGCGTCGAGGTCGCTCTCACCTACATCTTCGGGGTCGGTCGCACGACCGCCCAGGCGGCCCTGGCCAGCACGGGGGTCAACCCCGACACCCGCGTCCGTGAGCTCACGGACGAGGACCTGGTCAAGCTCCGCGACTACATCGAGGCGAACGTCAAGCACGAGGGTGACCTCCGACGTGAGATCGCCGCTGACATCCGCCGCAAGGTCGAGATCGGCTCCTACGAGGGCCTTCGTCACCGCCGCGGTCTCCCGGTGCGCGGTCAGCGCACGAAGACGAACGCTCGCACCCGCAAGGGCCCGAAGCGCACCGTCGCCGGCAAGAAGAAGGTTGGTAAGTAATGCCCCCCAAGAGCCGTACCGCGGGCGCCAAGAAGGTGCGCCGCAAGGAGAAGAAGAACGTCGCCGTGGGCCAGGCCCACATCAAGAGCACGTTCAACAACACCATCATCTCGATCACGGACCCGACCGGTGCGGTCATCTCGTGGGCCTCCGCCGGCCAGGTCGGCTTCAAGGGCTCGCGCAAGTCCACCCCGTACGCCGCCCAGATGGCTGCCGAGGCCGCCGCCCGCCGCGCCATGGAGCACGGCATGCGCAAGGTCGACGTCTTCGTCAAGGGCCCGGGCTCCGGTCGTGAGACCGCGATCCGGTCCCTGACCGCCGCCGGCCTCGAGGTCGGCGCGATCAGCGACGTCACCCCCTCGCCGCACAACGGTGTCCGTCCGCCCAAGCGCCGCCGCGTCTGAGCCACGGGACAGGAGAGAGTAGAGAACCATGGCCCGTTACACCGGACCCATCACCAAGAAGTCCCGTCGCCTCAAGGTCGACCTCGTCGGCGGGGACAAGAACTTCGAGCTCCGTCCCTTCCCGCCCGGCCAGCACGGCCGTCGCCGGATGCAGGAGAAGGAGTACCTCACCCAGCTGCAGGAGAAGCAGAAGGCCCGCTTCACCTACGGCGTCATGGAGAAGCAGTTCCGCGGTTACTACGAGGAGGCCTCGCGCCGCTCGGGCAAGACCGGTGAGAACCTGCTGCAGATCCTCGAGTCCCGCCTGGACAACGTGGTCTACCGCGCCGGCCTGGCCCGCACCCGTCGTGCGGCCCGCCAGCTCGTGACCCACGGCCACTTCGAGGTCAACGGCGTGCGCGTGGACGTCCCGTCCTACCGCGTCGAGCAGTACGACATCATCACCGTCCGCGCCAAGTCCGCGAACACCTTCCCGTTCGAGCTGGCCCGCCAGACCTACGGCGACCGCCCCACCCCGGCCTGGCTCCAGGTCGTCCCGGGCTCGCTGCAGATCCTGGTGCACCAGCTGCCCGTGCGTGAGCAGATCGACACGATCCTCACCGAGCAGCTGATCGTCGAGCTCTACTCGAAGAACTGACCCCGTCCCTTGTGCCGCGTGCGCACCTCGCGCACGCGGCACACGGGCAGGGTGTGGTCGGCCACGGACAGAGGTGGACCGGCCGGCCGGCTGACAACCGGCGACTTCATCGGCGTCATATGGCGGTCGCCGACGGAAAGGAAGAAACAGCGTGCTCATCGCACAGCGCCCCACGCTCAGCGAAGACGTCGTTGCGGACAACCGCAGCCGCTTCGTCATCGAGCCCCTCGAGCCCGGCTTCGGCTACACGCTCGGCAACTCCCTGCGTCGCACCCTGCTCTCGAGCATCCCGGGTGCCTCGGTCACCAGCATCCGCATCGACGGCGTGCTGCACGAGTTCTCCACGATCCCCGGGGTCAAGGAGGACGTCACCGAGATCATCCTCAACATCAAGCAGCTCGTGGTCTCCTCGGAGCACGACGAGCCGGTCGTGATGTACCTGCGCAAGCAGGGCGCCGGCGCGGTCACCGCTGCCGACATCGCCCCGCCCGCGGGTGTCGAGGTGCACAACCCCGACCTGCACATCGCCACGCTCAACGGCAAGGGCAAGATCGAGATGGAGCTGACCGTCGAGCGCGGTCGCGGCTACGTCTCGGCCCAGCAGAACAAGTCCGGTGACCAGGAGATCGGCCGGATCCCGGTCGACTCCATCTACAGCCCGGTGCTGGCCGTGACCTACAAGGTCGAGGCCACCCGTGTGGAGCAGCGCACCGACTTCGACAAGCTGATCGTCGACGTCGAGACCAAGAACTCGATGGCTCCCCGTGACGCGATGGCCTCCGCCGGCAAGACGCTGGTCGAGCTGTTCGGCCTGGCCCGCGAGCTCAACGTCGAGGCCGAGGGCATCGACATGGGCCCGTCGCCGACCGACGCGGCCCTGGCCGCCGACCTGGCGCTGCCGATCGAGGACCTCGACCTGACCGTCCGCTCGTACAACTGCCTCAAGCGCGAGGGCATCCACACCGTGGGTGAGCTCGTGGGCCGCAGCGAGGCGGACCTGCTCGACATCCGCAACTTCGGTGCGAAGTCGATCGACGAGGTCAAGGCCAAGCTGGCCGGCATGGGCCTGGCCCTCAAGGACAGCCCGCCCGGGTTCGACCCCTCCGCGATCGCCGACAACTACGGCGACTACGACGACGACTTCTCCGACGACGGCCGTTCGCTGGCCGAGGACGAGCAGCTCTGACCAACCGCCGCTGACCGCCGGGAACGGCCCTGCCGGGCCCGGTCGGTCACACACCAAGGAGAACCTACGAAATGCCTACCCCCACCAAGGGTCCCCGTCTCGGCGGCGGTCCGGCGCACGAGCGGCTGATCCTGGCCAACCTGGCCACGTCGCTGTTCGAGCACGACTCGATCACCACCACCGAGGCCAAGGCCAAGCGCCTGCGCCCGCTGGCCGAGCGCCTGGTCACGTTCGCCAAGCGCGGTGACCTGCACGCCCGTCGCCGGGTCCTGTCGGTCATCTCCGACAAGGGTGTCGTGCACCGTCTCTTCACCGAGATCGCGCCCGACATGGCCGAGCGTCCGGGCGGGTACACCCGCATCACCAAGATCGGTGCCCGCAAGGGTGACAACGCCCCCATGGCGGTGATCGAGCTCGTCCGCGAGCCCATCGCCAAGAAGGCGACGGTCAAGGAAGCGGAGGCCGCCACCAAGCGCGCCGCCAAGCAGGCCGAGGCGAAGGACGCCGCTGCCGAGACCAAGGCCGCCGAGGCCGAGGCCAAGGCGGAGGAGGCCGAGACCACCGAGGCCACCGACACCGAGGTGCCGGCCGGCGCCGTCGTCGCGAACGAGGACGGCTCGTCGCCCGACGAGGCCTACACGGTCAAGGGCAACCGCGACTCGGGCAAGTACCACGAGCCCGACGGCCAGTGGTTCGAGCAGACCAAGGCCGAGTTCTGGTTCAAGTCCGCCGAGGACGCCGAGGCCGCAGGCTTCACCAAGGCCGGCGCCTGACGCCAGCCGCACGGCACACACGAACGGGCCGTCCATCCCATGCGGGGTGGGCGGCCCGTTCCGTCGTCGCGCGTGAGCCGGTGGGTGCGGCCGGGTCAGGCGTCGCGGAAGGCGCCGGCGAGCGGGAGGATCAGCAGGACCAGCACCATCGGCACGGCGAAGCCGATCCGAAGGGAGCCGGCGCCCACCGCGCCGGTGAGCACCGCGCCGAGCAGGCCGCCGACGTAGTTGAACTGGTTGAAGCGGGCGATGACGGCGTCCACCCGGGCCCGGCGGGCCTCGGGGTCGAGCCCGCTGCCGGCCACCGCGGCCGCGGCGGAGAAGCTCAGGGGTGCGATGACCGCGACCGACCCCCCGAGCACGGTGAAGCCGAGCACCGCGACCGCCCAGGTGGGGGAGAAGACGATGACGGCGAGCGCGAGCGCCGCGACGACCGCTCCGGCCCGCAGCAGGGGGACCGAACCCCATCGCGCCACGGCCGCGTCCCCGCCGAGACGGGACGCCCCGCTCGCGACGAGGTAGGGCAGTGTGGCCAGGGGCAGCAGCCAGTCCGGGGCGTCGTGGGCCGATCGCAGGAAGACCGGTCCCCACGTCGTGGCGGCCGTGTCCACCATGTAGAAGAGCACCATGGCGGCCCCCAGCAGCAGGATGCGCCGCCACGGCACCGACCCCGAGGCCGCCGGCTCGACCGGCGTGACGTCGTGCGGCAGGAAGGGCGCGGCGGCGGCCAGCACCCCGAGCACCGCCAGCGGCAGCAGGCCCGCCGTCATGCCGAGCCCGCTGACGGCGATGGCCACGAGCGTGGCGGCGATGCCGCCCAGGGTCCACGCGCCGTGGAACGTCGGCAGGATGGTGCGGCCGTAGCGGTGCTCGAGCGCGACCGCCTGCATGTTCGTCGTGGCGTCGATGGACCCGAGGGCGAGCCCGTATGCCGCCAGCCCGGCCACGAAGACGGGCTCGGCGGGGGCGAGGGCCACGACGGCGAGGCCGAGGCCCGCGAGGACGAGGGCGCCGCGCAGCACGGTGGCGCTGCCGGCCCGCTTCGCCCCGAGCTCCGCCAGCACCGAGCCCAGGCCGGCGAGCAGGACCACCATGAGCAGCAGGCCCGAGACCGCGAGCTCGCTGAGCCCCCACTGGTCCTGGAACCGCGGGAGACGGGTGGTGAGCGAGATGAAGAGCAGCCCCTGGGCGCCGAAGGCGGCGGCCACCGCGCGGCGGTGGGTGGACAGCGGGGTGCGGTCGAGGTCCGTGCCGGTCACCGCCCCACTGTGGCAGAGGGTGCCTGGGCCGTCGGTAGGCTCGCCACCATGTCGACCGCGTCGCCGCCCCTGCGCGTGCGCCTCGACGTCTCCTACGACGGGACGGACTTCTCCGGGTGGGCGGCGCAGCCCGGGCTGCGGACCGTCGAGGGCGAGCTGTCGGCAGCGCTGGGCACCCTGTTGCGCGCGACTGAACCCGTCCGGCTCGTCGTCGCCGGCCGCACCGACGCGGGCGTGCACGCGCGCGGCCAGGTCGTGCACCTCGACCCCGACCCGCAGGCCTGGGCGGCGCTGCCGGGACGGTCGGACCGCTCGCCCGAGGCCGCTGCGCTGACCCGGCTGCGCGGCATCCTGCCGCCGGACGTCGTGGTGCGGGCCGTGGGCGTGGCCCCGGCGGGCTTCGACGCCCGCTTCTCGGCCCTGCGCCGTCGCTACCGGTACCGGCTGTGCGACCGGCCGGAGGCGGTCGACCCGCTGCGGCGCCGTGACACGGTGGCGACCAAGCGACCGCTCGACGAGCACCTGTTGGACGAGGCTGCCCGGTCGCTGGTCGGGCTGCACGACTTCGCGGCCTTCTGCAAGCGCCGGGAGGGGGCGACGACGGTCCGGACGCTGCTGGACTACGGGTGGGAACGTGGCCCCGACGGTGTCCTCGAGGCGCGCGTCGTCGCCGACGCCTTCTGCCACTCGATGGTCCGCTCCCTCGTCGGGGCCGTGGTCCCGGTGGGGGAGGGGCGACGCCCGGTGGGGTGGCCGGCCGAGGTGCTGCGGGCGGCGCGGCGGGACCCCGGCGTCGTCGTCATGCCGCCGCACGGGCTGTCGCTCGAGGAGGTCGTCTACCCCGAGGACGGGCAGCTCGCGGCGCGGGCGCAGGAGGCCCGGTCCGTGCGGACGCTGGAGTGAGCGCCCTGGTGTCAGCAGGTCAGGGCGTCATCGCGGCGTAGCCCGCCGCGCTGTGGATCGCCAGCCCCGCGAAGGACGGCGAGGAGGTGTATGCCGCGACGACCTGGTCGAGCTGTACCTCCATCTGCGAGAGCGTGAAGCCGTGGAACGTCTGCTTCACCTCGACCGGGTCGGTGCCGAGGTCGTCGGTCTCCTGGCCGATCCGCACGGGCACCCCGAGCGCCGTGCCGGCGGCGACCGCCTTCGCGGCGAGGGCGATGGTGCCGTCCGGGCCCGCGGCGGTGTTGCGGTACGCCATCACGGTGACGCCCTTGGTGCGGCGCATGACCTCGCGGTCGAGGGTCGACTTCCCGGCGGGGACCTCGTCCAGCCAGAACGGGATGTCCGCCTCCAGCGGCACCGTGCCCGCGGCCTTGACGAGGGTGTCGAGCGTGGACAGGTACTTGCGCACCACCGTCGAGCGCTTCGTCTGCCAGGCCGCCGTGGCATAGGGCTCGATGTCGACGTGGACCCCGCTGAAGAGGTGGGTCGCGATGGCCGGTCGGAGCCAGTTGTCGACCACCCAGCTGGGGTTGTCCACCCAGCCCGGGTCGCCGCCGAGGGCGTCGATGCGCAGTCCCCGCTGGCGGGCCAGCGTGCTGAGCTCGGTGAGCTGCGCCAGATGCGGCGAGCTGCCCACGTTGGGCGGCACCGCGGCATACAGCTGCCCGATGCCACGTTCGACGGCGAGGTCGACCACGGCCTGGGGGCTGCTGGTGTCCCAGACCCACATCGCCCGCGGGGCGTCCGGCGGAACCTGCTCGACGACGGCCTCGGCCCGCAGCGCGGCGGTGGCCCCGACGGCCGTGATCGCGAGCAGAGCCACGACGGCGACCTTAACCACGGCGTGGGTCAGGCGCAGGCTGCGGGTCACGCTGGACTTCCCCCTTCGGCGCATGTGGCCGGTTGCGTCCGTTGGCGGCTGTTTCGTTGCGGACTGCATCCATTGTGCGAGGCCGTACGGGATGCCTCGCGACGACTTGGACAACCCTTTACCTACTTCTCCTCCGTTCGGGGGAGGGAGGCCCGCGAAAAGGGGGTGACGGGCCGCCCCCGGGTGCCGGACCATGGCTTGTCGTGGGCCACCTCGACATCAACTCCGTCGGCTTCGTCCTGCCCGACGGCAGGCCGCTGCTCACCGAGGTGTCCCTGCGGGTCGGCGAAGGTGCCAAGGTGGCGCTCATCGGACCCAACGGCACGGGCAAGACGACCCTGGGCCGGGTCGTGGCCGGCGACCTCGCCCCGCACGAGGGTGCGGTGACCCGGTCCGGGGGGCTGGGAGTGATGCGCCAGTTCATCGGGTCGGTCCGTGACGAGTCCACGGTCCGTGACCTGCTCGTCTCCGTGGCGCCCGAGCCGGTGCGCCGGGCCGCCGCGGAGATCGACCGCACCGAGCTGCTCATGATGGAGCGCGACAGCGAGGCCGACCAGATGGCCTACGCGCAGGCGCTCGTCGACTGGGCCGACGTCGGCGGCTACGAGTACGAGACGCTCTGGGACGTCTGCACGGTGGCGGCACTCGGGATCCCCTTCGAGCAGGCCCAGTGGCGCAAGGTCGCGACGCTGTCCGGGGGCGAGCAGAAGCGGATCGTCCTCGAGGCGCTGCTGCGGGGGCCGGAGGAGGTCCTCCTGCTCGACGAGCCCGACAACTACCTCGACGTCCCCGCCAAGCGGTGGCTCGAGGAGCAGCTCGTCTCCTCGCCCAAGACGGTCCTGTTCGTCAGCCACGACCGCGAGCTGCTCGACCGCGTGGCGACGCGGATCGCGACCCTGGAGCCGGGCGCGGCCGGGTCGACGCTGTGGGTGCACCCGGGCCGCTTCTCGACGTACCACCAGGCGCGCGAGGACCGGAACGCCAAGCTCGAGGAGCTGCGCCGGCGCTGGGACGAGGAGCAGGCCAAGCTCAAGGCGCTCGTCGTCATGTACCGGCAGAAGGCCGCCTACAACTCCGACATGGCGCCCAAGCTCCAGGCTGCCGAGACGCGGCTGCGGCGGTTCGAGGAGGCCGGGCCGCCGGAGGCGGTGCCGCAGCGCCAGAACGTGCGGATGCGGCTCACCGGCGGCCGGACGGCCAAGCGCGCCGTCATCGCCGAGGGCCTGGAGCTGACCGGCCTGATGCGGCCGTTCGACCTCGAGGTCTGGTTCGGCGAGCGCGTCGCGGTCCTGGGCAGCAACGGCTCGGGCAAGTCCCACTTCCTGCGGCTCGTGGCCGCCGGTGGCTCCGACCCCGACCTGGAGCACCAGCCGGTGGGCGACGTCCGCCCGGCCCCGGTCGCGCACACCGGCCGGCTGCGGCTGGGCTCGCGGGTCCGCCCGGGGTGGTTCGCCCAGACCCACGACCAGCCGGCGCTCGCGGGCCGGACGCTGCTGGAGATCCTGCACCGCGGGGACGAGCACCGGGCCGGGCGACCCCGCGAGGAGGCCGCCAAGGTGCTCGACCGGTACGGGCTGGCCGGGGCCTCGGAGCAGACCTTCGACTCGCTCTCGGGTGGCCAGCAGGCGCGGTTCCAGATCCTGCTGCTCGAGCTCTCCGGCGCGACCTGCCTGCTGCTCGACGAGCCGACCGACAACCTCGACCTGCACTCCGCGGAGGCACTCGAGGAGGGGCTGGCGGCCTTCGAGGGCACCGTCCTGGCGGTCACGCACGACCGCTGGTTCGCGCGCGGGTTCGACCGGTTCCTCGTCTTCGGCCAGGACGGCCGGGTGTACGAGTCGGACGGCCCGGTGTGGGACGAGGGCCGGGTGGCGCGGGCCCGCTGACCTGCGGGGTGCGGGCCCGCTGACCTGCAGGGTGCCGGCCCGCTGACCTGCAGGGTCAAGACTTCGCAATTTCTTGCGGAAAGTTGCAGTCGGGGTCTGGCGGGCCGGCGCAGGGCGGTCCTACAGTGACGCGTCCCCCTCGCAGCAAAGGAGCTGTCATGGCTGGTCGCCGCCGCCTCCTCGCCGCCCTCACCGGTGCGGCAGTCGTCATCTCGGGAGCGGCGGTCCCCCTCGCCGCGGCCCTGCCCGCCTCCGCTGCCGACGCGGCCCCCCGCACCGCCACGCTGGCGGGTTCGCTGCAGTCCGAGCTCGGCTGCTCGGCCGACTGGCAGGCCGACTGCGCGGCCACCGACCTCACCCAGGTGGGCGGCGGGACCACGTACACCCGCACCTTCACGGTCCCGGCCGGCTCCTACGAGATGAAGGTCGTCATCGACCACTCGTGGTCGGAGAACTACGGGGCGGGCGGCGCCAAGGACGGGGCGAACATCCCGCTCGTCCTCAAGGGCCCGGCCAAGCTCGAGTTCTCCTACGACGACACCACGCACCAGCTCGGCATCCGCCCGCTCGACCTCGCCGGTGCGGTGACCGCCCAGGACAAGGCGATGGCGGGCGACTCGCTGCGCGCCGGGCTGACCAAGGAGCGCTACTACTTCGTCATGACCGACCGGTTCGCCAACGGCGACCCGTCGAACGACCGCGGCGGCCTCAGCGGTGACAAGTCGGTCACCGGATACGACCCGACCAACAGCGGCTACTACCACGGCGGCGACATCAAGGGCATCGAGTCCAAGCTCGACTACATCAAGGGCCTTGGCACCACGGCGATCTGGCTCACGCCGTCGTTCAAGAACCGCCCGGTCCAGGGGACCCCGCCCAACGACAGCGCCGGCTACCACGGGTACTGGATCACCGACTTCACCCAGGTGGACCCGCACCTCGGCACCAACGCCGACCTCAAGGCGCTCATCGCCAAGGCCCACGCCAAGGGCATGAAGGTCTTCTTCGACATCATCACCAACCACACCGCGGACGTCATCAACTACAAGGAGGGCCAGTACTCCTACCGCGACAAGACCTCCTACCCGTACAAGGACGCCCAGGGCAACGTCTTCGACGACAAGACGTATGCCGGCAAGCCCGGCTTCCCGGCGATGGACCCGGCGACGTCCTTCCCGTACACCCCGTACTTCAACACCCCCGCCGACGCGACCGTCAAGGTGCCCTCGTGGCTCAACGACGTGACCGACTACCACAACCGCGGTGACTCGACCTTCGCCGGCGAGTCCGCCGAGTACGGCGACTTCGTCGGGCTCGACGACCTCTTCACCGAGAAGCTCAGCGTGCAGCAGGGCATGGAGGACATCTACAAGGCGTGGGTCGACTTCGGCGTCGACGGCTTCCGGATCGACACCGTCAAGCACGTCAACATGGAGTTCTGGCAGAGCTTCGGGCCGGCGATGCTGCAGCAGGCGCGGCACGACGGGAACAACGACTTCTTCATGTTCGGCGAGGTCTACGACGCCCGCCCGTCGTTCATGAGCCAGTACACCACCACGGGCCGGCTGCCCGCGACGCTCGACTTCGGGTTCCAGCAGCAGGCGGTCAACTGGGTGCAGGGCAAGGCCGGCACCGACCTGCGCGACCTGTACGCCGACGACGACTACTACACCGACACCGACTCCAACGCCTACGAGCTGCCGACCTTCCTCGGCAACCACGACATGGGCCGCGTCGCGATGATGCTCAAGGGCGCCAGCGCGGACGACGCGGACCTGCTGCGGCGGGTCGAGCTCGCCGACTCGCTGATGTACCTGACCCGCGGCCAGCCGATCACCTACTACGGCGACGAGCAGGGCTTCATGGGCTCCGGCGGTGACAAGGCCGCCCGGCAGGACATGTTCGCGACGAAGACCGAGTCCTACGCCAAGGAGCAGGTGCTCGGCGACACCAGCGGCTCCAAGGACCGCTACAACACCAGGGCGCCGCTCTACCGCCACATCAAGGACCTCGCTGCCGTGCGCGCCGCCTACCCTGCGCTCGCCGACGGTGCGCAGGTCCACCGGTACGCCAGCAGCTCGGCCGGCATCTTCGCCTTCTCGCGCATCGACAAGGCCAAGCGCACCGAGTACGTCGTGGCCCTCAACAACGCCTCGACGGCCAAGTCGGCGACCTTCGCGACCTACGGCCACAACCAGGGCTTCGCGCCGATCGACGGCACCACGTCGTCCGTGCGCTCGGCCAAGGACGGTCGCCTGACCGTCACGCTGCCGGCGCAGTCGGTCTCGGTCTGGAAGGCCATGACGCCCATGGACCAGCCGAAGTCGGCTCCCGCGCTCTACCTCACGTCCCCGGGCGCCGGTGACGTCGTGGGTGGCCGGGCCGAGATCGGCGCCGCCATCCCCGACAACACCTTCGCGCAGGTGAGCTTCGCCTACCGCCCCGTCGGCACCACCACGTGGACGCCGCTCGGCACCGACGACAACGCCCCCTACCGCGTCTTCCACGACGTGACCGGCCTGGCCAAGGGCACCCTGCTCGAGTACCGCGCCATCGCCAAGGACACCGCGGGCCACGTCTCGGCCACGTCCTCCTACGGCATCGTCGGTGACCCCAAGGCCAGCGGCGGCGGCACCGGCGGGGTCGGCCCGGTCACCCAGCCCGACGCCGTGAGCGTCCCCGGTGACCACAACAGCGAGATGGGCTGCGTCAAGGCCGACGGCTCGCCCGAGGACTGGGCGCCGTGGTGCGACCAGGCCCAGCTGACCCTCTCCGCGGCCGACCAGGTCTGGAAGGGCACGTACACGAACCTGCCGCCGAGCCGGCCGTTCGCGTACAAGGCCGCGATCAACAAGACGTGGGACGAGAACTACGGCGCGGGCGGTCGTCCCGGCGGCGACAACATCTCCTACACGACCCCCGCCACCGGGCCGGTCTCGTTCTACTACGACCACGCCACGCACTGGGTGACCTCTGACGCCCAGGGCCCGATCATCACGGCGCCGGGCAGCTTCCAGAGCAAGATCAGTGGCTGCGCGGACTGGAAGCCCGAGTGCATGAAGCCTTGGCTGGAGGACCCGGACGGCGACGGCACCTACACGTTCTCGACCACCCAGATCCCCGCGGGCGTCTATGAGTTCAAGGTGGCCGAGGGCCTGAGCTGGGACGTGAACTACGGCGCCGGTGGCGCGTTCAACGGCTCGAACGTGAGCCTCACCGTCCCGAACGACGGCATGCTCGTGACGATCTCGTACAAGCGCTCGACCCACGAGATCACGACCACCGTCGCGCGGGCCGGCACGGCTCCCGACATCACCAAGCAGCGCGCCATCTGGGTCAGCCGTGACCTCGTCGCCTGGCCGGCGTCGATGGTGCCGGACGGTGCCGAGCCGGCGCTGCTGAAGTGGGACCTCGCGTGGGCCCGTGACGGCGGCCTCGCCGTCGACGCCGAGGCGATCACCGGCGGCTCGTCCGCGCCGCTGACGTACGACTCCCGCGGCCTGCCCGCGTCCGTCGTCGCCGCGCACCCCGAGCTCAAGGGCTACCTCGCCCTGCGGCTCGACCGGAAGACGGCCAAGCAGGTGCCCGAGATCCTGCGGGGCCAGGTCGCCGTCGGCATGTTCGACACGGTGCACCGCCTGCTGGACGCCACCGGGGTGCAGACCGCCTACGTCCTCGACGACGTGTATGCCGCGGACGCCAGCAAGGGCGCCTACGGCGTCACCTTCCGTGGCAGCCGGCCGAGCTACCGCCTCTGGGCGCCGACGGCGCACAAGGTCGACCTGCTGACGTGGGCGCCGGGCTCGCCGGCCGACGCGCCGGTGAGCGCGGCGACCCGGACGCCGATGAAGCGCTCCGACGACGGGTCGTGGTCGGCCACGGCCGGGGCCAAGAACGCGCGGTACCTCTACGACGTCACCGTCTGGGTGCCCACCACCGGCAAGGTCGAGACGACCCCGGTGACCGACCCCTACTCCGTGGCGCTGACCCTCGACTCGACCAAGTCGGTAGCGGTCGACCTGGCCGACCCGGCATACCGGCCGGCCGCCTGGGCCACCACCGCCTCGCCGCCCCTCAAGCAGGACGTGGACTCCACGATCTACGAGCTGCAGGTGCGCGACTTCTCGGTCGGTGACTCCTCGGTCAGCGCGCAGAACCGTGGGTCGTACCTCGCGTTCGCGGAGAACGGCAACGGCACCAAGCACCTCAAGGCGCTCGCCGCGGCGGGCCTCAACACCGTGCACCTGCTGCCCACCTTCGACATCGCCTCGATCCCCGAGGACCCGGCGGAGCAGCAGCGTCCCGAGGACCAGCCGGGCTGTGCCGACTTCCGTTCCGCCGCACCGGACAGTGACAAGCAGCAGGCCTGCGTCGACGCCGCGCGTGCCAAGGACGCCTTCAACTGGGGCTACGACCCGTGGCACTGGATGGCGCCGGAGGGCTCGTACACCTCGACGGCGGCCAAGGCCGACGGCGGTTCGCGGGTGGCGGAGTTCCGGACCATGGTCGGTGCCCTGCACCGTGACGGCCTGCGGGTCGTCCTCGACCAGGTCTACAACCACACGCCGGCGTCGGGGCAGGCGCCGACCAGCGTCCTGGACAAGGTCGTGCCGGGCTACTACCAGCGGCTCAACGCCAGCGGTGCGGTCGAGACGTCGACCTGCTGCCAGAACGTCGCCACCGAGCACGCGATGGCGCAGAAGGTCATGGTCGACTCGGTGGTGCTGTGGGCCAAGCAGTACAAGGTCGACGGCTTCCGGTTCGACCTCATGGGCCACGCCTCCAAGGCGAACATGCTCGCCGTCCGCGCGGCCCTGGACCGGCTGACCCTGGCCAGGGACGGCGTCGACGGTAAGAGCATCTACCTCTACGGCGAGGGCTGGAACTTCGGCGAGGTCGCGAACAACGCGCGGTTCGAGCAGGCCACCCAGGGCCAGCTCGGCGGCACGCACATCGGCACCTTCTCGGACCGCCTGCGTGACGCCGTCCGCGGTGGCGGTCCCTTCGACGAGGACCCACGCACGCAGGGCTTCGGCAGCGGCGAGGCGACCGACCCCAACGGGGACACCGGCGCCAACCCCAACGCCGACGCGCGACTCAAGCACGACACCGACCTGGTGGAGCTCGGGCTGGCGGGCAACCTGCGCTCGTTCTCGTTCCGGCTCAACGGTTCCGGGCAGGTCGCCCAGGGCAAGGACGTCGACTACAACGGCTCGCCGGCGGGGTACGCCGACCAGCCCGACGAGGTCATCTCCTACGTCGACGCCCACGACAACGAGACGCTGTTCGACAGCCTGACCTACAAGCTGCCGGTGGCGACCTCGATGGCGGACCGCGTGCGGATGAACACGCTGTCGCTGGCCACCACCGCGCTGTCGCAGACGCCGTCGTTCTGGCACGCCGGGGCCGACCTGCTGCGCAGCAAGTCGTTGGACCGCAACAGCTACGACAGCGGTGACTGGTTCAACACCCTCGACTGGACCGGCGCCGACAACGGCTTCGGCCACGGCCTGCCGCTCAAGGGCGACAACGAGTCGAAGTGGCAGTACCAGAAGCCGCTGCTCGCCAACCCGGCGCTGAAGCCCACGGCGGCGCAGGTGCAGGGCGCGAGCGCGGCGGCGCAGGACCTGCTGCGGCTGCGGTTCTCCACGCCGCTGTTCCGCCTCGGCACGGCTGACGCGATCGACACCAAGGTGTCCTTCCCCGCGAGCGGCACGGCCGACGCGCACGCGGGAGTGATCGCGATGCGGATCGACGACACGAAGGGCGCCGACGCCGACCCGTCGCTGCGCGGGCTGGTCGTCGTCTTCAACGCCTCTCCCGACGCGGTGGCACAGAAGGTGCCCGGCCTGGCCGGTGCCTCGCTCGCGCTGTCGCCCGTGCAGGCCGGCGGGTCCGACCCGGTCGTCAGGACGGCGACCTGGGACGCCACGAGCGGGACGGCCACCGTGCCGCCGCGGACGGTGGCGGTGTTCGTCCAGCGCTGAGTCCTCCCGGCGCGGGACCAGGGGAGGGTGTGCGGCGCGGCCTGCCGGCCGCGCCGCACACCTGTGCCGGGCCGAGCCGGCCCGGGAGCGGCCGCGCGCAGCGGCTGGCGGGGCCCCACGGCCCGGGACCTCAGCGCTGCAGGCCCAGGACGACCTTGCGCAGCAGGGCGTTGAGCTCGACCTTCTCCTGCTCGCTCAGCACCTCGAGCGTCTTCTTCTCGCTGACCAGCGCGAGCTCGAGGGCCCGCTTCCAGATCTGCCGCCCGGCGGCCGTGGGCCTCACGATGATCCGGCGCCGGTCGAGCGGGTCGCTCTCGCGGGTCACGTACTCGAGCTCGACGAGCCGGTCGAGCCGGGAGGTCATGGCTGCGCGCGTGACGTGGCAGGCCTCGGCGAGCTGCGCGGGCGTGGCCTCGTTCGGCTCGGGCTGGATGAGGAGCGTGTGCAGGGTGTCGTACTCC
The DNA here is from genome assembly GCF_032464895.1 of Phycicoccus sp. M110.8. Taxonomy (NCBI): domain Bacteria; kingdom Bacillati; phylum Actinomycetota; class Actinomycetes; order Micrococcales; family Intrasporangiaceae; genus Phycicoccus; species Phycicoccus sp. M110.8. The sequence continues at coordinate 260,136 of NZ_JAWDIC010000003.1, read as the reverse complement.
GACTGGCCCACGCCCAGCTCCTCGAAGGCCGCGGTGTTGGCCCCCTTGACGTGGCGGTTGAGCGCGCCGATCCGCACCATGATCCCCTCGACCTCGGGGTCGAAGCCGCGGAACGTGGTCCGCCACCGGTCGACGTGCTGGTCCACCCAGTCCCGCTCCTGCTCGCTCACCCGACCAGTCTGCCAGCGGACGCGCCCGATCCGCATACCGTCTGAGAATTAGATTGCAGATAGTCAGACGTCTAACTACTATGACGCCATGGCCAGTGCTCCCTCTCCCGCCGGGTTCCGCCTCCTCGCCACCGGGCAGGGGCTGTCGTGGTTCGGCGACGCGTTCGGCCCCATCGCCCTGGCGGTGGCCGTCGTCGCGGGCGGCGGCGGAGCGGGCCGGCTGGGCCTCGTGCTCGCCGTCACCATGGCCGCCAGGCTCGCCTGCACGCTGCTCGCCGGAGTCCTCGCCGACCGGCTCGCCCCCGGGCGGATCATGGTCGTCAGCGACCTCGTCCGGGCGGCGAGCACGCTGGGCACGGCTGCCTACTTCGCCACCGGCCAGGACAGCGCGCTGCTCCTGTGCGCGCTCGCGGCCGTCACCGGGGGAGCGGCGGCCTTCTTCGGACCGGCGTTCGTCTCCCTCCGCCCGCTGCTCGTGACGGTCGAGCGCCGCCACGGCGCCAACGCGACCCTCAACGTCCTCCAGAACGCCGCCTTCATCGCCGGTCCCGCGGCCGCGGGAGTCTTCGTGGCCTGGGCCGGGGCGCCCTGGGCCTTCGCGGTCAACGCCGCCTCCTTCCTGTGCTCGGCCGCCACGGTCGCCGCCATCCGGGTCGACGCGCCGCGCGCGGAGCGCACCGGCATGGTGGCGGAGCTGCGGGAGGGCTGGCGCGAGGTGACGAGCCGCGGCTGGCTGCTGGCCGGGCTGCTCGCCGCGACGGCGTACCACGCAGCCTTCGGTGCGGTCACCGTCCTCATCGACGTCATCGCCGTCCGCGACCTCGGCGGACCCACCGCCCTGGGCTGGATCTCCGCCGCCGCCGGCGCGGGTGGCCTGCTCGGTGGCCTCCTGGCGCTGCGGCTGCACCCGAGCCGCCCGCTGCTCGTGGGCTGGCCATGCGTCGCCCTCATGGCGCTGTATGCCGCGGCGTTCGCCTGGCCGGGCACGCTCCCCGTGGTCCTCGGGGCCGCCGTGGTGGCCTTCGGCGGGCTCATGTACTTCTCGGTCTGCTGGGACACCGCGCTGCAGGACGGGGTCCCGCACTCGGTGCTGGCGCGGGTGTCGTCGTGGGACATCCTCACGTCGTTCGTGGCCATCCCGGCCGGCAACGCACTCGCCGGTCCGCTGGCGCACACGTTCGGCACCGGCCGGGTCATCGTGGTGGCGGCGGTCGTCATGGCCGTGGCGTCGTTCGCGCCGATGCTGGTGCGGAGCTCGCGCGACCTGCGCCGGGGCGGCGCGGTGCCGGCGGCGTCGCGAGCCGTGCCGGACGAGGTCGCCACCCCGGTGGGGGCGTGAGCCTCCTCAGGCCTGCTCGGCGGCCTTGGCGTCGAGCAGGTCCTGGACGGCCTTCGGCAGGGTCGTCTCGAAGTCGTGCAGGGTCGCCCACGTCGGCGTGACCCGGACCTGCACCATCGAGTCGTACAGCGCGCGCACGCCGGCCTCCCACTGCTCGAGCTGGTCGGCCGGGACCGCCTTGGGGGCGGCCGCGAGGTAGCCCTCGGGGATCCCCTCGATCGTGGTGAGCTCGGCGGTGCCGCGCAGGAGCAGCACGCGTGGCGGCATACCGGCGGTGTCGATGGTGAGCGCCACCCGCGGGTCCGCTGCGAGGGCCCTGACCTTCGCCGAGCCCGGGACGGTCCACATGTCCACCTGCGTGCCGTTCCACAGGAACCCGATCGGCACGACCCGGGGCGCGCCGTCGAGCCCGGTGTAGGCGAGTCGGGCGAGGTGCGGGCCGGTGAGCAGCTCCTGGGCGATCGGCTTGGCGAGGACGGCGGCGAGCTGGTCGGCGTTCACGGGATCTCCTTCGGTTGGGGCCGGGCCGGACGGTGGTGTCCGGTCAGGCCTGGGACGGAACGGCCGGGGCGTCCTCGACATCGACGCCGCGGCGGCGCACGCGCCAGGCGGGCAGGAAGCACACGACCCCCAAGGTGCTGACCGCCCCCGCGACGACCATGGCCGTCGCGATCGACGTGCGTGCGGCGAGCAGGCCCAGCAGCGGCCCGGCGACGGCGCCGCCGGCCTGCATGGCGAGCGAGCTCATCGACAGGATGGTCGCGCGGTTGCGTGAGCTGGCCTCGCGGTGCAGCAGCCCCGCGTATGCCGGGCTCGCGGCGCCGTGCAGCGTGTAGGTTACGAGGTAGGCCGCGACCAGGGCGGCGGGCCCGAACACCAGTCCCATGCACAGGGCGCCGAGCCCGTTGAGGACGCGCCCCAGGGCCGCGGCCGGCACCAGGCCCAGCCGGTCTGCGGCACGCCCGCCGAGCCACGACCCGACCGAGAACAGCGCCCAGCCGCCGGCCGCCGCCGGACCCATCCACGCGCCGGCGCGCGCCTCGGACCCGAGCAGCTCGGAGAGGCGCAGCGGCATGAAGGTCTCGTAGGCGGTCATGCCCGTCACCCAGAAGGCCTCCACGAGGACCAGGCCCAGCAGCGCGCGGTTGCGCCCCAGCATTCCCAGCCCGTCACGCACCACCATGGGCGTCTCGCGCACCGAGGAACCCAGCCGGGCGCGCAGCCGGGCGTCGCTGCGCGGGGTCTCGCGCAGGAGGACGGCCGTCGCGACCAGGTGGACCACGCACAGCGTCACGAACACCTGGATCGGCAGCAGCAGGGCGCTGGACCCGTGGACGGGGTGCCAGGCGACCAGGCCGCCGGACACCAGGGCCCCACCGCCGAGCCCGACCCCGACGAGGACTCCCTGGGCCGACATGGCGCGGTGGACGTCGGCGCCGGGCTCCCGGTCGTGGACGGTGTCGACGTACCAGGCCTCGAGCGGGCCCGAGTCCAGCGCGCGGTAGACGCCCATGAGTCCGGCGGCCACGGCGAACTGCCAGAACGAGTGGGCGAACAGGTAGGCGAAGCCGGCCAGGACGTTGACCACTCCCGCGACCAGCAGGACCGGCTTGCGGCCGAGCACATCGGCGAAGCCGCTCGTCGGCAGCTCGAGCAGGAAGACCATGATCCCCTGGGCGGTCATGTAGAGCGTGATCTGCTCGACCGACAGGCCACGCTCGCGGGCGATGAGCGCGAACAGCCCGACCACGAAGCCCACGGGCAGCCAGCGCGTGGTCGTCAGGACGAGGAAGACCCGCCGCGCGCCGGTGGGGGACAGCGTGGTGGTCATGACCGTTGCTCCCGGGAGCGCGGTGCGCGGTCGAGGTCGAGGGGGTAGAGGGCGCTGTAGACGGCGAGCCTGCGGGCGTTCGGGTTGCCCTGGCCGACGCGGCGGTAGCGGATGAGCAGCTCGTCGAGCTCGGCCTTGAGCTGCTCGACCTGCTCGGGCGTGGCGATGATGAACGAGTCGCTCATGCCGGCCGCGTCGCGCCAGGGCATCGGCCAGTCGGCCTCGACGTCCAGCCACCGCTCGAACTGCTCGGAGAAGTGCCGGGCGTAGTCGCGGACCAGCCAGTTGAGCGCCGTCTCGGAGTCCTCGTCGCCCTCGAAGTCGCTGGGGTCCCACGTGTGGAAGTCGGTGGCCGCGCGCCAGAGCCGGCGCTTGCCCTCGCCCTCGCCGCTGTCCTCGACGAGGCCGACGGACTCCAGCTTGCGCAGGTGGTAGGACGTCGCGCCCGAGTTGGTGCCGAGCCGGGTGGCCAGGTCGGTCGCGGTGGCCGGGCCGCCAACGCGCAGGGCGCCCAGCAGCCGGGAGCGCAGGGGGTGGGCGAGGACCTTCACGGCCGCGGCGTCCAGGCGCAGGCCGGTCATGTCGCCGAGGTGCTCACGAGGGGTGGGAGAGGCCATGCGTGCACAATACCTTTGCACAGTCTGTTTGCACAAGAAGTGTGCACAGACATTGTGTATCCTCATTCGTGCAGGTCCGGGGCGGTTTCGACGGCTCGCTGCGGCGATTTGGGCCTGTCCCTGGTCGCCCCTAAACTTGAGGACTGTTGTGTCGTGCGCCCTCGCGGGCGACTCGCCAGCGCCTCGGGCGCCCACGGCATACGCACCATCCGAACCGTTGTAAAGGCACAGAACTTTGCGCACCTTCACCCCGAAGCCGGCCGAGGTCACTCGGAACTGGCACGTCATCGACGCCACGGACGTCGTGCTGGGCCGCCTCGCGTCCCAGACCGCGACGCTGCTGCGCGGCAAGCACAAGCCCACCTTCGCCCCGCACGTCGACGGTGGTGACTTCGTCATCATCATCAACGCCGACAAGGTCGCCCTCACCGGCGCCAAGGCGGAGCAGAAGCGGGCCTACCGGCACTCCGGCTTCCCGGGCGGCCTCAAGAGCACCTCGTACACCGAGCTGCTCGCCAAGAGCCCCGAGAAGGCGATCGAGAAGGCCGTCCGCGGCATGCTCCCCAAGACCACCCTGGGCCGCCAGCAGCTGACCAAGCTCAAGGTCTACGCCGGCGCCGAACACCCGCACGCCGCCCAGAAGCCCGTCCCGTTCGAGATCTCCCAGGTCTCCCAGTAAGGAACATCGTGACCGAGAACATCAACGACCAGGTCCTCGAGAGCGACGAGCCCGAGCTGACCGAGTACACCTCCGAGTCCGAGGGCCCCGTCGCCGGCGAGTCCACCCGTCGTCCGTCCGCCTCCGCCCCTGGCGGTGCCACCGGCCGTCGCAAGCAGGCCATCGCCCGCGTGCGCATCGTCCCCGGCACCGGTGAGTGGAAGATCAACGGCCGCTCGCTCGAGGACTACTTCCCGAACAAGGTCCACCAGCAGATCGTGAACGAGCCGCTCAAGGTGCTCGAGCTCGACGGCGCCTACGACGTGCTCGTGCGCGTGCACGGCGGTGGCCCCTCGGGCCAGGCCGGTGCCGTCCGCCTCGGTGTCGCCCGCTCGCTCAACGGCGTCGACGAGGAGCTCAACCGCCCGGCGCTGAAGAAGGCCGGCTTCCTCACCCGCGACGCCCGCGTCCCGGAGCGCAAGAAGGCCGGTCTCAAGAAGGCCCGCAAGGCCCCGCAGTACAGCAAGCGCTGATCCCGGCTCCTGCCTGGCAGCACCGCCCGGAGGCGGCACCCGGTTCGACCCGGGTGCCGCCTCCGGCGCGTTCGGGGTAGTTTCGCTAGGCGCCTCCCGCTGTCCGCGGGACCGTCGCGCGCGCGTATGCCGCGGGCGCACGTTCGTCGAAAGGTTTCCTCTCCATGGCACGACTGTTCGGGACCGACGGGGTCCGAGGGCTCGCCAACGTCGACATCACGGCCGAGCTGGCCCTGGGGCTGAGCGTCGCCGCGGCGCACGTGCTGGGACGCGAGGCGCGCGAGGCCGGCCGTCGCCCCAAGGCCGTGGTCGGCCGCGACCCGCGAGCGTCCGGCGAGTTCCTGAGCTCGGCCGTGGTCGCCGGGCTCGCCTCCGCCGGCGTCGACGTGCACGACGTGGGGGTGCTGCCGACGCCCGCCGTCGCCTTCCTCACAGCGGACATGGACGCGCACTTCGGCGTCATGCTCTCGGCCTCGCACAACCCCATGCCCGACAACGGCATCAAGTTCTTCGCGGCCGGCGGCCACAAGCTGCCCGACGCCGTCGAGGACGAGATCGCGGCGAGCATGGACCGCGACGGGGAGCGTCCCACGGGCGCCTCGGTCGGTCGCGTGCACCAGAACCGCGCCGGTCAGGCGCGCTACGTCGCGCACCTGCTCGAGGCCCTGCCGCACCGGCTCGACGGACTCAAGGTCGTCATCGACGGCGCCCACGGGGCCGCGTCGGCCGTCTCGCCGGAGGTGTTCCGGCTGGCCGGTGCCGAGGTCGTCGAGATCGGCACCGAGCCCGACGGCCTCAACATCAACGACGGCTACGGCTCGACCGACCTGGACCACCTCAAGGCGGCCGTGGTCGCCAAGGGGGCCGACCTCGGCATCGCGCACGACGGCGACGCCGACCGCTGCCTGGCCGTCGACGCCACCGGCACCGAGGTCGACGGCGACCAGATCATGGCGATCCTCGCCGTCAGCCTGAAGTCGCGGGGGGCCCTCGCCAAGGACACCCTCGTCGCCACGGTCATGAGCAACCTCGGCCTGCTCCAGGCGATGGAGCGCGAGGGCGTCACCGTGCGCCAGACCGGCGTGGGGGACCGGTACGTGCTCGAGGACATGCGGGCCGGCGAGTACACGCTCGGCGGCGAGCAGAGCGGCCACGTCATCTTCCTCGACCACGGCACGACCGGCGACGGCGTCCTCACGGGCCTCATGCTCGCCGCCCGGGTCGCCGAGACCGGCACGAGCCTCGCCGAGCTCGCCACGGTCATGCGCCGGCTGCCGCAGGTCCTGGTCAACGTCAAGGGCGTCGACAAGTCCCGCGTGGAGTCCGACGAGGAGCTCCAGCAGGCGGTCAAGGCCGAGGAGGAGGCCCTTGCCGGCTCCGGCCGCGTGCTGCTGCGCAAGTCGGGGACCGAGCCGGTCGTCCGCGTCATGGTCGAGGCCACCGAGCAAGAGCAGGCCGCGGCCGTGGCCGACCGCCTCGTCGCCGTCGTCCGGGAGCGCCTCTCGCTCTGAGCGGCCCCGGTCCGCGGTTCAGGCCGTCAGGCGTCGGCGGGGACGAGCCCGGCGATGTGGCGTGCGATCTCCAGGGCGCTCGTGGCGGCGGGCGACGGCGCGTTGAGGACGTGCACGACGTTGCCCGCGCGTTCGATGAGGAAGTCGTCGACGAGGGTGCCGTCCGGCTTCATCGCCTGGGCGCGCACACCCGCCGCCGTGGGCACCAGGTCCTCGTCGCGGACCTCCGGCACGAGCCGGCGCAGGCTCTCGCCGAACTGGTGGCGTGACGCCGAGCGCAGCATCTCGCGTGCTCCCTCCCGGTAGTAGCGCCGGGCGAGTCGCCAGAAGCCCGGGTAGGCCAGGGTCTGCCGCAGCTCGGCCGGGACGACCGTCCCCCACGTGTAGCCCTCGCGGGCGAACGCCAGCACGGCGTTGGGTCCGGCGTGGACGTGGCCGTCCACGCCGCGGGTCAGGTGCACGCCGAGGAACGGGAACGACGGGTCCGGCACCGGGTAGATCAGGTTGCGCACCAGGTGGGTGGCCCCTGGGGCCAGTTCGTAGTACTCGCCGCGGAACGGGATGACCTGGGCCGAGGGGTGGTGCCCCAGGCGGCGGGCGACCACGTCGCAGTGCAGTCCCGCGCACGCCACGACGGCGTCGGCCTCGAGGTCGCCGCGGGTCGTCCGCACGACCGTGACCGGCCCGCGCTGGACCGAGGACAGCACCTCGGCCCCGAGGACGAGCGTGGCGCCCCGCGACTCGAGGCGTCGCACGAGGGCCTGGCACACGGCGCCGTAGTCGATGATCCCCGTCGCCGGGATGCGCAGGGCGGCGACGCACTGCACGTGCGGCTCGACCTCACGCGCCTGCTCGGGCGTGAGCTCCTCGACGACCAGGCCGTTGGCCCGGCCGCGGTCGCGCAGGCGGGCCAGCCCGGCCAGCTCGCGTCCCTGCGTTGCGACCACGAGCTTGCCGCAGACCTCGTGCGGGATGCCCTCCTCGCGCGCGAGCTCGATCATCGACTGCGAGCCGGCCCGGCACATGAGTGCCTTCTGCGACCCGGGCGCGTAGTACAGCCCGGAGTGGATGACGCCGCTGTTGCGCCCGGTCTGGTGGGCGGCCCACGTCGGCTCCTTCTCCACGACGGTGACCGCGGTGCCCGGTTCGCGGGACAGCCGCTCGGCCACCGCGAGACCGACGATGCCACCGCCGATGACGACGACCCTGCGCGCAGACATGGAGGCAGCGTATGCCGCGGCGCCGCCGGCGCGGGTCCGGCAGGTGGTGGAGCCGGCGGCGTCCTCCGCGGGTCCGGGTGGCGGGCCGGGTCCTGCGAACCGGGGCGGGTCCCGGGTGCTGGGCCCGGATCCGGCGCGCGCGACGGCGCGTGGTGGGATTGGGCTCGACGACGCACCCGACCCGGAGGACCGCCATGCCCTACGAAGCCCTGACCTCGACCCTCTACACCACCGCGGCGACCGCCAAGGGCGGACGTGGCGGCCGCGTGCGCAGCGAGGACGGGGTGCTCGACCTCGAGCTCGGCAAGCCCGGGTCCAAGGCGAACCCGAAGGCGAACCCCGAGACGCTGTTCGCCGCGGGCTACGCCGCGTGCTTCGGCAACGCGATCCTGTCGATCGGGCAGGCGCAGGGCCTGGACCTCTCGGAGTCCACGGTGACCGCGCAGGTCAGCCTGGGCAGCACCGAGACCGGCGTCGGGCTGGCCGTGGCGATCACCGCGCACCTGCCGGGCCTGGAGCCCGAGGCGGCGCAGAAGATCGTCGAGGCGGCACACGAGCGGTGCCCCTACTCCAAGGCGACGCGGGGCAACATCGACGTCACCGTCAGTGTCGACTGACCGCTGACCCACGAACGCAACCGCCCCGGGCGCGCGCTGCTGCGCACGCCCGGGGCGGTGTCGTCGACGGCCTCAGGCCAGCTGCTGGAGCAGCCCGCTGTCGACGTCGTAGAGGAAGCCGCCCACCGCGACCGACTCGGGGACGAGCGGGTGGGTCCGCACCGCACGCACGTCCGCCAGCAGGGCGGCCCGCTGGTCGGTCACGACGTTGAACTGCTGCCACGAGGCGTCCTGGCCGGCGGAGGCGCCCACGCGCTCGCGCAGCTCCGCCTCGCTGTTGGAGGCCATCGCACACCGGGTGTGGGGGACGACGAGGATGCGCTTGACGTTCAGCAGGTGCACGCCCAGGACGAGCGCCTCGAGGGCGGCCGCGGTGACCCGGCCACCGGGGTTGCGGAAGATCTTGGCGTCGCCGGGCTGGAGGCCCACGAGCCGCAGCGGGTCGATCCGCGAGTCCATGCAGGTCACGATGGCGACACCCGCGTGGGCGATGCCGTCGAAGCCGCCGGTGGAGAACTCGGTCTCGGAGTACTTCCTGTTCGCCTCGAGCAGGTCGTCGAAGCCCGGTGCGACAGAAGGCGATCCGGTTCCAGCGTCGGTCACAGCAGCACTCTCCTTGGTCGTCGAGGTGGTGGGGGTCGTGGGTGGGTGTGGTGCTCGGCCCGGCGGCTCGGTCAGAGCAGCCCGGGACGCTTGGGGATGGACATGGCCATCGGCTTGGTCGTCGTGGCGAAGAAGTCGTTGCCCTTGTCGTCGACGACGATGAAGGCGGGGAAGTCCTCGACCTCGATCTTCCAGACGGCCTCCATGCCGAGCTCGGGGTACTCGAGCACCTCGACGCTCTTGATGCAGTCCTGGGCCAGGCGCGCGGCGGGTCCGCCGATCGAGCCGAGGTAGAACCCGCCGTGGGAGGCGCACGCGTCGGTGACCTGCGTGCTGCGGTTGCCCTTGGCCAGCATCACCATCGAGCCGCCGGCGGCCTGGAACTGCTCGACGTAGGAGTCCATCCGGCCGGCGGTCGTGGGCCCGAAGGAGCCACTGGCATACCCCTCCGGCGTCTTGGCCGGGCCTGCGTAGTAGACGGCGTGGTCCTTGAGGTACTGCGGCATGCCCTCGCCGGCGTCGAGGCGCTCCTTGATCTTCGCGTGCGCGATGTCGCGGGCGACGACGAGCGGGCCGGTCAGGGACAGCCGCGTCTTGACGGGGTACTTGGTCAGCTCGGCGAGGATCTCGTCCATGGGCCGGTTGAGGTCGATGCGGACGACGTCGTCCTCGCCCTCGAGGTGCTCCTCGGTGGTCTCCGGGAGGAACCGCGCCGGGTCCTTCTCGAGCACCTCGATGAAGACGCCCTCGGGCGTGATCTTGCCGAGGGCCTGCCGGTCGGCCGAGCAGGAGACCGCGATCGCGACGGGCAGCGAGGCGCCGTGACGGGGCAGGCGCACGACCCGGACGTCGTGGCAGAAGTACTTCCCGCCGAACTGGGCGCCGATGCCGAAGTTGCGGGTGAGCTCGAGCACCTGCTCCTCGAGCTCGGTGTCACGGAACCCGTGGGCGGCCATCGACCCCGAGGTCGGCAGGTCGTCGAGGTACTTCGCCGAGGCGTACTTGGCCGTCTTGAGCGCGAACTCGGCGCTCGTGCCGCCGATGACGATCGCCAGGTGGTACGGCGGGCAGGCGGCGGTGCCGAGCGAGCGCAGCTTCTCGTCGAGGAAGGCGAGCATCCGCTCGGGGTTCAGGATCGCCTTGGTCTCCTGGTAGAGGAACGACTTGTTCGCCGAGCCGCCGCCCTTGGCCATGAAGAGGAACTTGTATGCCGTCTCGTGCCCCGGTGCGGTGTCGGCGTAGAGCTCGACCTGCGCGGGGAGGTTCGAGCCGGTGTTCTTCTCCTCCCACGTCGTGATCGGCGCCATCTGGGAGTAGCGCAGGTTGAGCCGGGTGTACGCGTCGAGGACGCCCTGGCTGATGGCGCGCTCGTCGGTGCCCTCGGTGAGCACGTGCTGGCCGCGCTTGCCCATCACGATGGCGGTGCCGGTGTCCTGGCACATCGGCAGGATCCCGCCGGCGGCGATGTTGGCGTTCTTGAGCAGGTCGAGTGCGACGAACTTGTCGTTGTTGCTCGCGTCGGGGTCGTCGACGATCCGGCGCAGCTGGGCCAGGTGGGCGGGGCGCAGGTAGTGCGCGATGTCGTGCATGGCCGTCTCGGTGAGCAGGCGCAGCGCCTCGGGCTCGACCTGCAGGAAGGTGCGGCCGCCCGGGCCCTCGACGGTGCTCACGCCCTCGGTCGTGAGCAGGCGGTACTCGGTGCGGTCCTCGCCGAGCGGCAGCAGGTCGACGTACTCGAGGCCGGGCGTGGGGTCCTTCGGCTCGGTCCCGGCGGTCACGGGTGCTGCGTCGGTGTCGGTCTGGGCCATGGTCTGCTCGGTGCTCCTTCGTCGTCGCGTGCGGCGCTGGCCGCGCGGGTCACAGCTCGTCGAGGCTGGGCGCGTAGGCGCCGGCCCGTCCGACCGTCACACCACTGGTGGCCTCGCCGCGCTCCACGGCGGGCCGCACGTCCTCCAGTGTCGCGCGCCGCAGCCGCTCGCGGGCACCGGGGTCGCCGAGCAGCCCGCCGACCACCAGCCCGGACACCAGGCCGGCCATGAACGAGTCGCCGGCGCCCACCGTGTCGACGACGTGCTCGGCCACGGCGGGCACGCGCTCGACCTCCTCGCCGGAGGCGACGCGGAAGGCAACGCCGTCGGCGCCCAGCGTCACCAGGGCGAGCAGGGCGCCGAGGGACACCCAGTGCGCCATGACCTCGTCGGGGGTGCGACCGGGGTAGAGCAGCTCCAGGTCGTCCTCGCTCGCCTTGACCACGTCGCTGAGGGCGACGAGCTCCTCGACCCGCACCCGGACGGCGTCGAGGCCGCCCATGATGCTGGGCCGGATGTTCGGGTCGTAGGAGGTCGTGCCGACCTCACGGACCGCGCGCATCAGCTCGGTCACCGAGGCGGCGCCGGGCTCGAGAACCGTGCCGATCGACCCGGTGTGGAGGTGGCCGGTGCCGCTGGGGAGCGGGACGGACGGGAGGTTCCAGTGCAGGTCGAACTCGTAGGTCGCAGCGCCGGTCGCGTCGAGTGTCGCCACGGCCGTGGACGTCCGGTCCTCGCCGAAGCTCTCGGGCAGGACCGTGACGCCGTGGCGGCGCAGGTGGGACGCGATCCGCTCGCCGCGCTCGTCGTGGCCGATCCAGCAGGCGAAGTCGACGGGGTGGTCGAGCCGGGCCAGGCCGACGGCGACGTTGGCGGGGCTGCCGCCGACGTGCTCGACCGGCTCGCCGCTGCCGTCGACGACGATGTCGACGAGGGCCTCCCCGACGACCAGCAGCCGCGGGTTCATGCCCGACCTGCCGCGGCGCCCTCGAAGTCGATGGCAGAGTAGGCGCGCAGCTTCGCGAGCTGGTGGTGGCTCTCGATGATGCGGATCGTCCCGGACTTCGACCGCATGACGAGGGAGTGGGTGGTCATGCCACCCGCGCGGTAGCGGACGCCGCGCAGCAGCTCGCCGTCGGTGATGCCGGTGGCGACGAAGAAGCAGTTCTCACCGCTGACCAGGTCGTCCGTGGACAGGACCCGGTCGAGGTCGTGCCCCGCGTCGACGGCCCGCTGTCGCTCCTCGTCGTCGGTGGGCCACAACCGGCCCTGGATGACGCCGCCGAGGCACTTGATGGCGCAGGCCGTGATGATGCCCTCCGGCGTGCCACCGATGCCGAGCAGGAGGTCGATGCCGGTGTCGTCCCGGGCGGCCATGATCGCGCCGGCGACGTCGCCGTCGGAGATGAACCGCAGGCGGGCGCCGGCCTCGCGCACCTCCTGGGCCAGCTTCTCGTGGCGGGGCCGGTCGAGCATGACGACCGTGACGTCCTCGACGCCCTCCTTCTTGGCGCGGGCGATGCGCTTGACGTTCTCGGCGACGGGCAGCCGGATGTCGACGACGTCGGCCGCCTCCGGGCCCGTGACCAGCTTGTCCATGTAGAAGACCGCGCTCGGGTCGTACATCGCGCCCCGCTCGGCGACCGCCAGGACGGACACGGCGTTCGACTGGCCCTTGGCCGTGAGGGTGGTGCCGTCGATGGGGTCGACCGCGACATCGCACTCCGGCCCGTTGCCGTCGCCGACCTCCTCGCCGTTGAAGAGCATGGGCGCGTCGTCCTTCTCGCCCTCGCCGATGACGACGACGCCCTTCATGGAGACGGTCGAGATCAGGGTGCGCATGGCCTCCACGGCCGCACCGTCGGCGCCGTTCTTGTCACCCCTGCCGACCCAGCGGCCGGCGGCCATGGCGGCGGCCTCGGTGACCCGGACCAGCTCGAGGGCGAGGTTCCGGTCCGGCGCCTCCCCACCCACACGAAGGGACGAGGGCAGGTGCTGCTCGGACATGCATCGATCCTTCACGCGGCGTCGGGGAAGTGCCACCGAGCCTATCGGGGCCCGGGGCGGTTGGCGCCGGGCGGTCCGCGTCAGGGACGATGGTCCCGTGAGCACCCCCGCCCCCCGCAGTTCCTACGCCAACGGGTCCGTGGCGAACATGATCCGTTCGATGCTCGTCGTCGGTGCGATCGTCGCGGTGCTCATCGCCGTCGTGCCGCGGGTCAACCAGGTCAGCCAGCCCCCGGTCGACGTGGCGTCGGTCGCCACCCAGGTCGCTGCGGACACGAAGTGGCCGATCGAGGCGCCCCAGGGCCTGCCGCAGGGATGGAAGGCCACGAGCGTCCGCTACGTGCGCTCGACCGACGGCCTGATGACCTGGCACGCCGGGTACCAGTCACCCACCGGCAACTACGTCGCGATCGAGCAGACGAAGGACGCCACCGCCGGCTGGCTGGCGGCGCAGACCAACCGTGCCCGCGAGACGGGGCAGACCCAGGTCGGCGGCCTCACCTGGGGCACCTACGTGCGCAGCGGCAAGGTGCAGAACAGCCTGGTGCACAAGGCCGAGTCGCCCGGGCAGCTCACGACCATCGTGACCGGGACCGGCTCGTTCGACGAGCTGTCGACCTTCGCCGAGGCGCTCCAGCCTTTCTCGGGCCAGGGCTGACCCAGAGCCAGGTCCGCGAGCCGGGCTGACGCGCGGCCGGACGTCAGTCGCCGGAGCGCGCCTCGTCGGCCTCCGCCAGTGCGGACTCCGCACCGTCGAGCCAGGTGCTGCAGTGGGCGGCCAGCGCCTCGCCCCGACGCCACAGCCGCATGCTCTCCTCGAGGCCGCTCTGGCCGCCCTCGAGCTGGGCGACGATCGAGATCAGCTCGTCCCGTGCGTCCTCGTAGGACAGCTCGGCGACGTCGGGGAACTCCTGCTGCGTCGAGGTGTCGTCCGCCGGTGCTGCTGCCTTCTCGCTCCTGGCCATGGCGGCAACCCTAGGACAGCCCGGCGACGCGGACGCCGAAGTCCCCTCGCGCCACCCGCACTCGCAGCAGCTCGTCCACCTCGAGCTCGGCCTGGTCGAGCACCACGCGGCCGTCGCGGTGCTGCACCACGGCATACCCCCGCTCGAGGGTGGACTGCGGCGACAGGGCGCGCACCTGCGCCCGGAGGTGACCCACCTGGTCGCTCGCCCGGTGCACGGCGGCCAGGACCCGGTGGCGGGCGCGGTCGCGGAGCGCGTCGAGCTCGCGGCGGCGCACCTCGAGCATGGCGGACGGGTCGGCCATCACGGGCCGCGAACGTACCGCCACGAGGTGCCGTCGCTCCGCCTCGACGCGCCGCCGCAGGGCGCCACGGGCACGCTCGGCCGCCTGCCGCACGCCCTCGCGCTCGGCGTGCGCGTCGGGGACCACCCGCTTGCCGGCGTCCGTCGGGGTGGAGGCCCGCCAGTCCGCGACGTGGTCGAGCAGCGGGGTGTCGACGTCGTGGCCGATCGCGGAGACGACCGGGGTCCGGGCGGCGGCGACGGCGCGGACGAGCGCCTCGTTGCTGAACGGCAGCAGGTCCTCGACCGACCCACCACCCCGCGCGATGACGACGACGTCGACCTCAGGGTCGGCATCGAGCTCCGCGAGGGCCGCCGTGACCTCCTGGACGGCCGTGGGGCCCTGGACCGCGACCTCGCGGATGGCGAACCGGACCGACGGCCAGCGGCGCCGGGCGTTCTCGACGACGTCCTTCTCGGCCGCGCTCGCGCGCCCACAGACGAGGCCGACCGTCCGGGGCAGGAACGGCAGGGGCTTCTTTCGCTCGGGGTCGAAGACGCCCTCGGACGCCAGCAGCTGCTTGAGGTGCTCGACCCGGGCGAGCAGCTCGCCGACGCCGACCGGCCGGATCTGCCGGGCGTCGAGCATGAGCGAGCCGCGCTGGGTCCAGAACACCGGCTTGGCCTGCAGCACGACCCGGGCGCCCTGGCTGAGCGGCGTCGGCATGGCGTCGAGCGCGTTGACCTGGATGGCGACCGAGAGGGACATGTCGACGTCCGGGTCGCGCAGGGTGAGGTATGCCGTGCGCGCTCCGGGACGACGGGTGAGCTGGACGACCTGGCCCTCGACCCACAGGACCGACATCTTCTCGACGTACTCGGCGATCTTCATGCTGAGCAGGCGCACCGGCCACGGCTGCTCGGGGGAGGTGTCGGCGGCACGGTCCGGCAGCGGGGCGCGCTGGGCGGGGCTGCTCACGCCGCCAACTCTAGGAGGCTGCGCCGACGTGGGGGTGCCCACCACACACGTGCCGAAGTCCCAGACCCCGGGTGCCGGGGGCTTTTTGCGCCGAAGTCCCAGACCTCGGGTGCCGGGGGGCCTTTTGGCGCCGAAGTCCCAGATCTCGGAGGCGGAAGGACGGCGGTTCGGGCCGGGTTCGGTGCCCGACCTACGATGGGGGCATGAGCGAACCGACCAAGCGAGTGCTGCTGGCCGCCCCGCGGGGGTACTGCGCGGGCGTCGACCGGGCCGTCGTGACGGTCGAGAAGGCGCTGGAGCTGTACGGGCCGCCCGTCTACGTCCGCAAGCAGATCGTGCACAACAAGCACGTGGTCACCACGCTGGAGAAGCGGGGTGCCATCTTCGTCGAGGAGACCGACGAGGTGCCCGAGGGCGCCACCGTCATCTTCTCCGCCCACGGCGTGGCGCCCGTCGTCCACGAGGAGGCCAAGGCGCTGAGCCTGCGGACGATCGACGCGACCTGCCCTCTGGTCACCAAGGTGCACCGCGAGGCGGTCCGGTTCGCCGACGCGGACTTCGACATCCTGCTCATCGGTCACGAGGGGCACGAGGAGGTCGTCGGGACCTCGGGCGAGGCGCCGGAGCACATCACCCTCGTCGACGGGCCCGACGACGTCGCCAACGTGACCGTGCGCGACCCCGAGAAGGTCGTCTGGCTCTCCCAGACCACCCTGTCGGTGGACGAGACGATGGAGACCGTGCGCAGGCTGCGCGAGCGGTTCCCGGCGCTGCAGGACCCGCCGAGCGACGACATCTGCTACGCCACGCAGAACCGCCAGCTGGCCGTGAAGCAGATGGCGCCCGACTGCGACCTGATGATCGTGGTCGGCTCGCGCAACTCGTCCAACTCCGTGCGGCTCGTCGAGGTGGCCCTCGAGCACGGCTCGCGCGCCGGGCACCTCGTCGACTACGCCGAGGAGATCGACGAGGCGTGGCTCGCCGGGGTCACCACCGTGGGTGTCACCTCCGGGGCTTCGGTGCCCGAGGTCCTCGTCCGGGACGTGCTGTCCTTCCTGGCCGACCGCGGTTACGCCGACGTGCAGCCGGTCGTCGCGGCCGAGGAGAGCCTGCTGTTCGCGCTGCCGAACGAGATCCGGCGCGACCTCAAGGCCAACGGCATGAGCGACAAGATGCGCCACGACGGCGCGTTCGAGGAAGCCGGCTCGCTGCACTGAGGCCTCCGGTGTGCCTCGCCGTCGTCCTGGGCGGGTGGGCGCGCCGCGGCGACGCGCCGCCTGACCTCCACCTCGGCGAAGTGCCCCGTCGACCGGCCCGCCCGCCGGTACGTTTTGACCATGCTCGGGTTGGCTGACGCGCGAACCAGGATGACGAGGCGGCTCGTCGCGCGTGCGACCGGTGGGGGACCGGTGGACCTCAGCACGCTCGAGGCCGTCCCGCGCCGCCTGCTGCGTCCGCTGCGCCGCACCGAACTCGACCCCGTCCCCCGGCTCGGGCGCACCGCACCCGAACCGGTCCACCGCCTCGCGCACATGTTCGGGATGAACATCTGGCTCGTCTCGGGGCACGCCGAGGCCAAGGCGGTCCTCGCCGACCAGGCGAGCTTCAGCAACGACATCCGGCCCTACGTCGGGCTGGCCGGCTCCCGGGTCGGCGGGCTGGGTTTCACCGACCCGCCCGAGCACACACGGCTGCGCTCGCTGCTGACCCCGGAGTTCACGATGCGCCGCATCGAGCGCCTCACGCCCTGGGTGGAGGCCATCGTCGACGCCCAGCTCGACGCGATGGCGGCCGACGGCCCGGTCGTCGACCTCGTCGAGCGGTTCGCCTTCCCCGTGCCGTTCCTCGTCATCTGCGAGCTGCTCGGGCTGCCCGTGGAGGACCGTGAGCGGTTCCGGGCCCTGAGCCACGCCCGGTTCGACGTGACCTCCGGCGGGTCGGCAGCCTTCGGCGCCATCTCCGAGAGCCAGGAGTTCCTGCTGGAGGCCACCCGTCGCCAGCGCCGGGAGCCGGGGGACGGCCTGCTCGGCCGGGTCATCGCAGCCCTCGGTGACGACGTGTCGGACGAGGAGATCGCCGGCCTGGCCGACGGCGTCTTCACCGGTGGGTACGAGACCACCGCCAGCATGCTGGCCCTCGGCTCGCTCGTGCTGCTGCGCGACCGGCGCCACTTCGACCTCGTCCGCGACGACGACGGCGCCATCGACCGGGTCGTGGAGGAGATGCTGCGCTACCTCACGGTCGTGCAGATCGCCTTCCCGCGATTCGCGAAGGTGGACGTCGACCTCTTCGGCCACCGGATCGCCAAGGGCGACGTCGTCATCGCTGCCCTCAGCCGGGCCGACCGCGACTCCCGCGTCGGTCCCGATCTCGACACCTTCGACCCCCACCGGCCGCCGTCCCCGCACCTGGCCTTCGGGCACGGGTTCCACCGCTGCGTCGGGGCCGAGCTGGCCCGGCTCGAGCTGCGCACCGCCTTCCCCCGGCTGGTACGACGGTTCCCCGAACTGGCCCTTGCCGTGGAGCCGGCGGACCTGCGCTTCCGCGACCAGTCGATCGTCTACGCGGTCGACTCCCTGCCGGTCCACCTCGGACGCTCGTCGGGGACGTCCAGGGCCAGCTGAGGGCGGTCGTCCTCGGCGGTCGCGGCCTCGATGAGCTCCATCGCGGTGAGGACCCGCGGCCCCGCCTCGACGGGCGAGGAGACCGGCAGCTCGTCCTCGACCACGCCCAGCGCGTGCATCCGGCGGGCGGACACGAGGACCCGAGACTCCAGGGCGCCGACCATCTGGTTGTACGCCTCGACGGAGCGCTGCAGCGAGCCACCCATCCGGGAGACGTGGCTGCCCAGCGTGCCGAGCCGGTCGTAGAGCTCGCGCCCCACCGCCATCAGCTCTCGGGCCCCGGCGGTGAGGGCGTCCTGCTGCCAGGTGAACGCCACCGTGCGCAGGAGGGCCAGCAGCGACCCGGGCCCCACGAGCACGACCCGTCGGGCCATCGCCGTCTCGTGCAGGCTCGGGTCGGCCGCCAGGGCCGCGGAGAGCATGGCCTCGCTCGGGACGAAGCAGACCACCATCTCGGGCGAGGTCTCGAACGCCGA
Organism: Phycicoccus sp. M110.8; assembly: GCF_032464895.1. Classification (NCBI taxonomy): domain Bacteria; kingdom Bacillati; phylum Actinomycetota; class Actinomycetes; order Micrococcales; family Intrasporangiaceae; genus Phycicoccus; species Phycicoccus sp. M110.8. Next base: position 241,896 of record NZ_JAWDIC010000003.1, on the reverse strand, counting down.
CCAGTAGTCCTTCTCGGCGAGGCCGCGCACGTGCGAGGCGAGGTGGGTGGCGTGCTCGCGCAGCAGCCGGGTGCGCTCCTGCGCGTCGAGGTCGTCGGCCTGGGCCTTGAGGAACGCCACCATCGGCGCCTTGGAGTCGACGACGAGGAACTTGTCGCCGGGCAGCCGCACGACGACGTCGGGCCGCACCTGGCGTGCGTGCCGGCTGACCCGGCTCACCTGCTCGTCGAAGTCGCAGCGGGCGAGCAGACCCGCGTGCTCGAGCACCCGGCGCAGCTGCACCTCGCCCCACGCGCCTCGCACGGTGGAGGCGTTGAGCGACCCGGCCAGGCTCTGGGTCTGCCGGTCGAGGGAGCTGGTCGACGCCTGCACCTGGGCGATCGTCTGCTCGAGGGCGGCGTACTGCTGCGTGCGGTCACGCTCGAGGACGCCCACCTGCTGCTCGACCCGGCGCAGGGCGTCCCGCAACGGAGCCAGTGCCGCGGCCGTCTGGGCGTCGTCCGCCACGGTCGCCTCGAGGTCGACGACGCGCTCGCGGAGCAGCTCGGCCTCGGTGCTCGCGGACGCCACGCGGGCGGCAGCCGCCGACCGGGCGAGCCAGGCGCCGAGGGCGGCTCCGAGGGCGAGTCCGGCCGCGAGGGTCAGCACGAGTTCCATGGCGGCGACCATGCCACCTGCCACCGACACGGACCCACCGATAGCGTCAGGACATGCCGACACCGCTCCCCGGCCCGCACACGCCGCCTGCACCGGCGCCCCTCGTCGACGGGGACCTCGCGCTGCACCCCACCGAGTCCGAGGAGGGGACCCACGCGTTCGAGCTCGTCTGGGAGGGGGCGCAGGTCGGTCGCGTCGAGCTCCTGGTCGACGAGCAGGATGCCGACGTGCTGTGGGTGGTGGTGCCCGAGTACCGCGCGGTCGGGATCACCGAGCGGGCGCTGCGCCTGGTGCTGGACTGGGGGGTGGAGGAGCTCGGGCTGGCCCGGCTCGAGGCGCGGGTGCCCGACGCCGACCGCGACTCGGTGCGCGCCGCCATCCGCTCCGGTATGCGACGTGAGGGCATCGCGCGGGCGGCGCGCGTGGGTGCCGACGCCCGGGGCGACGTGGTCGTCCTGGCGAGGGTCGCGACGGACCCGCCGCCGGACTCGAAGGAGGGCTTCATCGGCATCCTCAACGCCACCCTGCCCACCAAGCGCGCCATCGCCCAGGGGGTGCTGCGCGACCGCGACGGCAGGGTGCTGTTGTGCGAGCTGACCTACAAGGACGAGTGGGACCTGCCCGGTGGCGTGGTCGACCCGTCGGAGTCGCCGGCGCACTGTGTCGTCCGCGAGGTCCGCGAGGAGCTCGGCCTCGAGGTGGAGGTACGCAGCCTGCTCGCCGTCAACTGGCTGCCGCCGTGGCGCGGCTGGACCGATGCCACCGTCTTCGTCTTCGAGCTGGGCCTCGACGACGTCGACGGCATCAAGGACCGGGCGACCCTGCAGCGCAGGGAGATCCGCGCCCTGCACTTCGCGGACGAGGAGGAGTGGGACGGGCGGGTCGCGGCCTACAACCAGCGGCTGCTCGCCTTCCTCGCGACGCACACCGGCCCCACGGCGTACCTCGAGGACGGGCTCCCCGCGCTCTGAGGCGGGTCGACGGCAAAGCCGCAGGTCAGGGCGTCGTTCGGCGTGCGAGGTCATGCGGGCGGCACTAGCTTCGCGGAGTCATCCTGCCGGGGGAAACCGTCACAAACGGAGTGCACCATGACTGACTCGACCCAGCCGCCGCTCACCGCGGAGGAGCTCGCAGCCGAGGGTGGCACCGCGCTGCCCGACAAGGAGGTCATCAGCCTCCTCGACCTCAACGCCGACCTCGACCTGGGCCTCGACGCAGCCGCGCCGATCGACCTGGCCGTCGCGGCCAACGCCAACGTCGCCGCCCCGATCGAGGCCGCCGTCGGTGCGAACGTCCTGTCGGTCGGCTCCGACGCCACGGCCCTGGCGTCACAGGGTGCGCACATCGACCAGGGCATCACCGGCGAGGCGGTCGCCCACGGCGAGCAGGGGTCCACGATCGACCAGACCGACGCGGCCCCCGCGCCGGCCGACGGCACGGACACGACCGTGCCGACGGACGGCAGCACCACCGACGGCACCGCGCCCACCGACGGGACGCTCCCGACCGACGGCACGGTGCCCACCTCGACGGACGCCGCCGGGCCGCTGGACGGTCCGCTGCTCAACGTCGACGTCAACCTCGCCACCGACCTCAAGCTCGCGGCACCGATCACCGGTGCGGTTGCGGCCAACGCCAACGTGGCGGCGCCCATCGACGCCTCCGTCGCCGGCAACATCGGGTCGGTCGACTCGCACGCAGCATCCCTGGCCCAGCAGGACGTCGCCATCACCCAGCACGTGGACGCCGACGCGAACGCCACCACGGACCAGTCCTCGGACATCTCGCAGTAGCCGGGCGAGGACCCCACCGACGTGACTCCCCTCGAGGGGCCCAGCGCCCCCACCGGGTCCGAGGCTGCCCCCGCGCCGATCGCCGCGGGGGTGGCCTCCGCGCCGACCGCCGCGGGGGCGGCTCCGGTGCCCCCGTCCGCGCCCCCGGTCGACCCCGGCGTGCCCGTGCGGGCCGACGGCGTGCAGCTGCTCGGGACGGTGCCCGGCTCCGGCTACCGCGAGTCGCCGGCGCTGGTCCGCCGCGGTGACGGCCAGACGATCCAGCTCACGCCGCTGCTGTATGCCGTGCTGGAGGCGGTGGACGGCGAGCGCACGTTCGCCCAGGTGGCCGAGGTCGTGGGTGCGGCGGTCGGCCGCCAGGTCCGGGCGGAGGACGTCGAGACGCTGTGCGACGCCAAGCTCCGCACGCTGGGCCTGCTGAGGAAGGCGGACGGGTCCGACCCTCAGCTCAAGCGCTCGAACCCGTTGCTGGCACTGCGTTTCCGCTACGTCGTCACCGACCCGGAGGTCACGCGCAGGATCACGGCGCCCTTCGCCCTGCTCTTCGCCCCGGTCGTCGTGGTGCTGCTCGTCGCCGCCTTCCTCGCCGTCTGCGCCTGGGTACTGATGCACAAGGGCCTGGCGTCCGCGACGCACCAGGCGTTCGAGCAGCCAGCCCTGCTCCTGGCCGTCTTCGCGCTCACCGTCGTGTCCGCGGGCTTCCACGAGTTCGGCCATGCCGCGGCCGCGCGCTACGGCGGCGCGACGCCCGGGGCGATGGGGACGGGCCTGTACCTCGTGTGGCCCGCGTTCTACACCGACGTCACCGACAGCTACCGCCTCGGCCGGGCCGGGCGCGTGCGCACCGACCTCGGCGGGCTGTACTTCAACGCGATCGTGGCCGTCGCCATGTTCGCCGTGTGGTTCGGGACGGGCTGGGACGCCATCCTGCTCATCATCGCCACGCAGGTGCTGCAGATGGTGCGGCAGCTGGCCCCGCTGGTGCGCTTCGACGGCTACCACGTGCTCGCGGACGTGACCGGCGTGCCCGACCTCTACCACCGGATCAAGCCGACCCTGCTCTCCCTGCTCCCGCGGCACTGGAACCACCCCGAGGCCAGGGTCCTCAAGCCGTGGGCCCGCGCGGTCGTGACGACGTGGGTCCTGGTGGTCGTGCCGATGCTGGCCTTCTCCACGGTGATGATGGTCCTGAGCTTCCCCCGGGTCGCCGGGACGGCCTGGGCCTCGGTCGCCCGCCAGTGGGCGCGCCTGCAGGCCCAGCTCGGCGACGGCGACGTCCTCGGGGTCCTGGTGCGGGTGCTGTCGATCGTGGCGATCGCGCTCCCGGTGCTGGGTGTCGTGCTCATCGTGTCGCGCCTGGTCCGCCGCGTGGCTGTGGGCACGTGGCGCAGCACGGACGGCCACCCGGTACGCCGCGGGCTGGCGGGGGTGGCCGCGGTCGCCGTGGTCGCCGGGCTGGCGTGGGCGTGGTGGCCCCAGCCGGGCACGTACCGGCCGATCCAGGCATACGAGCGGGGGACGCTGGGGGACGCGGCGAACGCGACGCTCGCACGCTCCGGAGCGCCCACCGCGCTCGCCGAGGGACGGCAGGGGACCGGACGGGCGATCCTGCCCAAGGGCATGCGCCTGCCCACGGCGGACTCCCCCCAGCTCGCCGTCGTCATGGTGCCCAAGCCGGGGCAGACCGCTGCGGACGGGTCGGCGCTGCCGACGTGGGTGTTCCCGTTCGACCGGCCCGCGCCTCCGGGGGAGGGAGACACCCAGGCCCTGGCGGTCAACACGACCGACGGCACCTCGCTCTACGACGTCGCGTTCGCGCTGGTGTGGGCTGACGGCGACACGGTCACCAACACCAACGAGGGCTACGCCCTCGCCTCCTGCACCGACTGCCAAGCCGTCGGCGTGGCCTTCCAGGTGGTCGTCATCGTGGGTGACGCCCACGTCGCCGTGCCGCAGAACATCGCCGCGGCGGTCAACTACAACTGCGTCCGCTGCGTCACCCAGGCGTTGGCGACCCAGCTGGTGGTCACCCTGTCCGGACCGCTGAGTGCCCAGAGCACGGCGGAGCTCGAGGCGTTGTGGGCGCAGATCGCGCAGTTCGGCCAGTCGATCCGCGACGTGCCGCTGGACCAGCTGCAGAGCCGGCTCGACGACTACGAGCAGCAGATCCTCGCGATCCTGCGCAAGGACCCCGCGTGGGTCGAGCCGTCCGCGGCCAGCACCCCCTCGGCCACCGCGACCACGGTCGCGCCCTCGGTCTCCTCGACGACCGGCCCCACCGGTGCGACCCCGAGCACCGATTCCGGCGGCTCGGGCACCTCCACCAGCTCCACGCCCTCCGGCACCGACACCGGCACGGCGCCCGCGCCGTCCGGCTCGACCAGCCCGTCGAGCACGTCGTCGAGCCCGTCGGCGTCCACCGACGCGACCGCGAGCGCGACGTCGTCACCCGAGGCGAGCGCCGCCGGCGACGTGGCGGACGCCACGGCCACGCCCGCCCCCTGAGCCGGCACTCGACGGCATACGCTCCTGTCGGCGCCGGTCCCGGCGTGCACGCACGGCGACCGGAGGACGGGATGGACGGCCTGACCAGCGAGTTCGACACGGGGACGGCGGTCGCGGCCCGACCCGGGGAGCCGGGCACCTGGGACGCGGAGCTCGGCGAGGGCTGGCGCATCGGCGGCGGCGTCAACGGTGGCCTGCTGCTGGCGCTGGTCGGTCGGGCGCTGGGGCAGGAGCTGGGGGCCACCGAGGAGCGCGCCGCGCACCAGGACCCGCTCGCGATCAGCGCGTACTACCTGACGCCGGGCGTGCCCGGACCGGCCACCGTGCGCACCGAGGTCGTCCGCCGTGGCCGCGCCGTCTCCACCGCGCAGGCCTCGCTGCTGCAGCCCGGCCCGGACGGCGCCGACGTCGAGCGGGTGCGGGTGCTCGCGACGTACGGCGACCTCGCCGGCCTCGACGGGGACGCCAGCACGACGGCCACCCCGCCGGTCCTGCCGCCGCCCGAGCAGTGCGTCAGCGCGGCACAGGCGCCGCCGGACTTCCTCAAGCACGCGTCGCTGCTGCAGCGCCTCGACCTGCGGCTCGACCCGGCCACCACGGGCTGGGCCGTCGGGCGGCCGTCGGGCACCGGCGTCATCCGCGGCTGGCTGCGCATGGCCGACGGCCGCGAGCCCGACCCGCTGCTGCTCCTGCTCGCTGTCGACGCGCTGCCGCCGGTGGCGTTCGAGCTGGGGCTGCCGGGCTGGACGCCCACGCTCGAGCTGACGGCCCACATGCGGGCGCGTCCCGCCCCGGGCTGGCTGCGCGTCAACCTCACGAGCCGCACGATGTCGGGCGGCTACCTCGAGGAGGACGCCGAGGTCTGGGACAGCGAGGGCCGCCTGGTCGCACTGTCCCGCCAGCTCGCCCGCGCCACGTCCCCGAAGCCGGCCTGAGCGGCATACCGACTCTCCCGCAGGCACTTCGGGGGTGCAGGGGTGACGCATCGGTCACGTCTGCGCCCCCAACGGCGGTCCGGCCGCTGCGGAGGGCGTCGCGTGGTCGGGCCGTGCGGCGGCCGCCGGTAGACTCCTGACCCCGTGGCCCTCACTATCGGAATCGTCGGACTGCCCAACGTCGGCAAGTCCACGATGTTCAACGCCCTGACCAAGAACAACGTGCTCGCCGCGAACTACCCGTTCGCGACGATCGAGCCCAACGTCGGGGTCGTCCCGCTGCCGGACGCGCGGCTGGCCAAGCTCGCCGAGATCTTCGGGTCGGAGAAGATCCTCCCGGCGACGGTGTCCTTCGTCGACATCGCCGGCATCGTCCGTGGGGCGTCCGAGGGGGAGGGGCTCGGCAACAAGTTCCTCGCCAACATCCGTGAGGCCGACGCCATCTGCCAGGTCGTGCGCGCGTTCGAGGACGGCGACGTCGTCCACGTCGACGGCAAGGTCTCGCCCGCCTCCGACATCGAGACCATCCACACCGAGCTCATCCTCGCCGACCTCCAGACCCTCGAGAAGGCGGTGCCGCGCCTGGAGAAGGAGGCGCGGATCACAAAGGATCGCAAGCCGCTGCTCGACAACGCCGTGGCCGCCCAGAAGGTGCTCGAGGAGGGCCACACCCTGTATGCCGCGGGCGCGGCTGCTGGGGTCGACCTCGCCGAGGCCAGGCAGCTGGGGCTGCTCACCACGAAGCCGTTCATCTACGTGTTCAACCTCGACGAGGAGCAGCTCGGCGACGCCGACCTGCACGCCTCGCTGCGCAAGCTCGTCGAGCCTGCGGACGCGGTGTTCCTCAACGCCAAGCTCGAGATGGACCTCATGGACATGGAGCCCGACGAGGCGATGGAGCTGCTCGAGTCCTTCGGCGCGACCGAGTCGGGGCTCGACCAGCTGGCGCGCACCGGGTTCCACACCCTCGGCCTGCAGACGTACCTCACGGCCGGGCCCAAGGAGTCGCGGGCCTGGACGATCAAGCAGGGCTGGACCGCCCCGCAGGCCGCCGGTGTCATCCACACCGACTTCCAGCGCGGCTTCATCAAGGCCGAGATCGTGTCCTACGACGACCTGGTCGAGGCCGGGTCGATGGTTGCCGCCAAGGCCGCCGGCAAGGTCCGGATGGAGGGCAAGGACTACGTCATGGCCGACGGCGACGTGGTCGAGTTCCGCTTCAACGTCTGAGGCGTCCCGCTCCGACGCCTGGGGCCACCGGTCGCGGGCCGTGCCTCAGCCGGGCCCTCAGTCAGCGGGTCGACGCAGGGAGTCGCGGATGCCGTCGATGGCGTCGCGGGCCACGGGGAGCATGGGGTGGCGGACGCGGAAGTCGACGCGGTCGCCCAGGGTCACGCGCACGTGCGGTGCCCACCGCTGGACGGCGGTCGCGAGCTCCTCGCGACGGCCCAGTGCCGAGGTCCGGACGTAGCGGTGGGGCAGGAGGGCTGCCTGCTGCAGGTTGGCCTGCAGTGCCGCCGCGGTGTGCGGTGCCTGGCCCACGAACCGCATGAGCTGCTCCCAGTCCTGCTGCACCTCCGGTGGCAGCGCCGGCGGCGCCAACCGACGGGCGCCCAGGGCGATCCCGGATCGGACGGAGCTGTGGTTGTCCACCTTGGGCCCGTCGTGGACGGCGGTGAAGAGGACGAACTCGCTGACGTCGGCCCAGGCAACGACGTGTGCGGCCGTCGAGCTCCGCTCGGGGCCGAACCACACGCCACGGGGCCCCACGACCACGGCCGGCCGCCGACTCCTCAGGAGCCGGTCGAGACCCAGGAGCCCGAAGACGAGGGCCATGAGGCCGAGCACCATGAAGGCGGCGAACTGGCGGTCCACGAGCAGCGCGAACGCGGCGACGAACGCGACGCCGCCGACGATCAGCCCGGGGAGGGAGCCGCGCGGGTTGAGGAACGTGAGGGAGGACGGGTCCGAGCCGGTCACCTCGACGGGCGCCGGACCGCGGTCGCGCTCGGCCCACGGCCCGACGTACCAGGTCACGGTCGGACGTCCCCCGCTGGACATCGGCATCGCGGCCCCCTTCGCACGGATGGGGACAGGGTAGGGACCCGGCGTGCGCGCTGGGGCCGGTTCCGCTGATCCCGCGACGGAGTCCCGTCAGGAGCCCAGCCGTGGTGACGGCTCAGGCGGACGGCGCCAGGACCTCACCGAGGATGCGGCCGGCCTCGGCGAACCGCGCGGGGTCCTCGGCAGCGAAGTTGAGCCGGAGGTGCGGGCCGGAGGGTTCCGCCGGGAACCACTCGGTGCCCGGGGCGACGACGAGCCCACGGGACTCGCAGTCGCGCACGACCTGCGGCACGTCGGTGCCGTCCGGCAGCCGCGCCCACAGGTTGAGCCCACCGCGGGGGACGTGGTCGACCTGCAGGGCCGGTGCGTGCGTGGTGACCGCCTCGAGCAGGCTGTCCCGGCGGATCCTCAGCTGGTGGCGCATCGAGCGCAGGTGCGTGGCCCACCCGGGCTGCGTCACGACGTCGAGGGCTGCGGCCTGGAGGACTCCGCTGACGTACATGCTCTCGGCGGCCCGGTCGGCGAGGATGCGGTCGCGAGCCGGGCCGCGGGCGACCACCGCCGCGACCCGCAGCGCCGGGGAGACCGACTTGGTCAGCGACCGCAGGTAGATGACGTGCCCGTCGTGGTCGTGGCCGACGACCGGCGCGGGATCGGCGTCGATGGCCAGTTCGTGGGCCCAGTCGTCCTCGACGAGGAACGCGCCCCGGTGTCGCACGATCTCGAGCACGGCCAGCCCGGCGTCGCGCGACCACTGCGCACCGCTGGGGTTCGCGAACGTCGGCTGGGCGTAGAAGGCCCGGGCGCCCGTGGTCGCGAACGCACGATCCACCTCCTCGGGAACGGGCCCGCCGGGACCCGAGGGCACGGGGACGAGTACCACCCCCGCCTGCTCGGCCGCCAGGATGGCGCCCCAGTACGTGGGGGACTCGACGACGAGCGGCTGCCCGGGTCCGACCACTGCCCGGAAGACGGAGCTGAGGGCGCTCTGGCTCCCTGCGACGACGAGGGCGTCGCGGGCCGAGGGCGGGGTGACGCCCGAGGGCGCGCCCGCGGCGACCTGGCCGGCGAACCACGCCTGCAGCTCGGGTAGGCCGGCCGCGGGCGAGCGGGTCACTGCCGCCTCCGTACGGGCCGCGCGCAGCAGTGCGGCGCGGACGAGCCGTTCGGGCAGGAGCTCCTTCGCGGGGTACCCGGAGTGCAGGCGGATGGCGTCGGGCACCGACGCGCGCTGGGTCGAGGACAGTCCGCTCGTGCGGATGCGCGGCGAGCCGAGCGCCGCCGTCTGCCACCCCAGGTCGGCCGGGCGGGGCGCGGCGGGGACCGAGCGCACGAAGGAGCCGACGCCCGGGCGGCTCTCCACCAGCCCGAGGGCCACCAGCCGACGCAGCGCCTTCTGGACAGTCACGGGGCTGGCGCGGTGCTCGGCCACCAGGACGCGGTTCGACGGCAGCTGCGCGCCGGGCGGTGCGGTCGCGATCCTGCGACGCAACGCCGCAACGATCCGGCTTGCGCTATCGTCGTTCATGAAGGTAGAGAGTAGCGCTATCGTCCCAGACCCCGTGGTGCTATCCACATCACCGGCGCCGGGCGAGCGGCCGCACCCGTCGGGGCAGGGGCTTCCTGCCCCCTCGCGGGCAGGCCTGCCGTGGGGGCTCGCCGGCACCGCGGCCTTCTCGTTCACCGTGCCGTTCACCCGGGTCGCCACCCACGACGGGCTGTCTGCCCTGTTCCTCGGCTCGGGACGCGCTGTCGTCGCCGCCGTGCTCGCGGCGGCGGCCCTGCTGTGGACCCGTCAGGCCCGGCCGTCGTGGCCCCAGGCCCGTCGCCTGGCCGTGGTCGCGGGCGGCGTCGTCCTGGGGTTCCCGCTGCTGACGTCCTACGCCCTGACCACGACGCCGGCCAGCCACGGCGCGGTCGTGATCGGACTGCTTCCTGCGGCCACCGCGGCCATGGCCGTCCTGCGCGGCAAGGAGTCGGTGCCGTGGACGTTCTGGGCGTCCGCCGCCACGGGGGCGGCCGCCGTCATCGTGTTCGCGTCACTCCAGGGTGGTGGCCTGGGCTCCCTGCACTGGGCGGACCTCCTCCTGCTCGGTGCCGTCCTCGCCGCCGCGGTCGGGTATGCCGAGGGTGGCCTGCTGGCGCGGGAGCTGGGCGCCTGGCAGACGGTGTCGTGGGCGCTCGTGCTGTCGGCCCCGGTCATGACCGTGCTCGCGCTGGTGTCCGTCGTGGAGCGCACGCCGTCCGGGACGACCGGGCAGTGGCTCGCCTTCGCCTACCTGTGCGTCGTCTCCATGTACCTCGGGTTCTTCGCCTGGTACCGCGGGCTGGCCATCGGCCCGATGGCGCGGGTCAGCCAGGTCCAGCTCGTGCAACCGGTCCTGAGCATCCTGTGGGCCGCGCTGCTGCTGCACGAGCGCGTGACGTCGACGACCGTCGTGTGCGGCGCGGTCGTGGTCGCCAGCGCCCGCATCGCCGTACGTGCCCGGCTCGGACGTGGCGCCGGCTGACCGCTGCCTGCCCCGAGGGAACTCACAGACTCCTGTGCCACCCTGACTCGCTGAACCCCTCCTGCCCCGGCCGGCAGACCCGACCAGGCCGCCCCGCCCGTGAAGAAGCGTTACCCCCTGCTGCTGTCCGCTGCCCTCGTCGGCGGCGTCTGGGTCAGCCCGGCAGCGGCGCAGGAGATCTCCGACAACGCCGTCGTCCGCACCGCACCGGGTGCCGTCGTGGCCCACGTCCTCTCGGAGGACTCCCTCGGCGCCGGGCGCATCGTCGAGGTGTTCGGTGACCTCACCCGGGCGCGCCACGTCGCCGTCCTCGTCCCGGGGGTGTCGTGGACCGGCCCGCTCATCGCCGACGAGACCGCAGCCACCCGCCGGCACCCGGCGGTCCAGGCCCGGGCGCTGCTGGCCAGGATGCGGCAGGACGACCCGGCGCACGAGTCCGCGGTGGTGGTGTGGCTCGACTACGACCCCCCGCAGGACCTCGGGGTGGCCGCCGCGCGCTCGGACCGGGCGGTGGCCGGCGCACCCCGCCTGGCCCGTTTCGTCGCGACCCTCCCGCACACGGCCAACGTCACCCTGGTGTGCCACAGCTACGGCTCGGTCGTGTGCGGCCACGCCGCGTCGCACCTGCACGTCGCGGACATCGTCGCGATCGGCTCACCCGGCATGGACGTCGAGCGCCGGGCCGACCTCGGCACCACCGCGCGGGTCTGGGCGGGGCGTGCGGAGGGGGACCCCATCGGCCTCGTGCCCTACACCCGGTACGGCGACCTCGGCCACGGGGCCGACCCCACTGCCCCGTCGTTCGGCGCCCTGCCGCTTCCAGTGGACGGCGCCTACGGCCACAACGACTACCTGGCGCCCGGCACGGCCTCGCTCGCGGCGATGGCGCGGATCGCCGTCGGCGAGCCCGCCGCGGTGACGGGCGCCTCCTCCGGCTCCTGACCGCGCGCCACCGACTCCAGATGGCCACGAACCGGTACAGACCCTGACAACCGGCCTCATCCAAAGGGCGGAGGACGGTGTGATCTCCACCCGTCCTGGCCCTCCCGGCCCCACACTGCCTCTCGTGATCAAGAGCGTGACCATGGGGGTGCTGATCCTCCTGTCGGCGTCGGCCATCGTGGTCGGCGTCTACAACTACGAGCTCACCAAGGCGTTCTGCTCGACGTTCCGCCAGGACCCGCGTCCGATCTCGGCCGTCCCGCCCCGCTTCCTGCCGACGGGCACCCAGCTCTGCCAGTGACCCCGGCGTCCCCCGGAGCCGGGGGAGGCGAGGGGTGTGCCGGGTGCCGGCACCCGGCACACGCCGGCCCGGCGGCCCGCGGCACACGCCGGCCCTCGCCGCCGCCCCCTGGTGCCGCCGGCTCAGACCGGGTCCACCTCCGGACGGCGCATCCGGACCTGGGTGACGGCGTGGTGCGCGACCCGGGTGACCTCGATCGTCCAGCCTCCGACGGCCACGACGTCCCCGGGACCCTGCGGCACCCGGCCGAGCTCCTTGAGCACCAGGCCCGCCACGGTGGCGTAGTCGGTCGAGGGCGCGACCGCGAGCTCGACCCCCACGTCGGTGAGGTCGTGGACGGGGAAGGTGCCGGGCAGCGTGACCGAGCCGTCGTCGTGCCGGTGGGCCGCGAGCACGTCGCGGTCGGTCTCGTCCCAGATCTCGCCGACGAGCTCCTCGAGCAGGTCCTCGAGCGTGACGATGCCGTCGACCGAGCCGTGCTCGTCGACGACGATCGCCATCTGCTGCCGCTCCTCCTTGAACCGGCGCAGGGCCTCGGACACCCGCACGGTGTCGGGCAGCATGAGCGCCGGCTGGACGCGCGCGCCGACGGGCTCGTCGTCACCGTGGATGACGGCACCCCAGTGGACGATGCCCAGGACGCGGTCGAGGTGGTTGCCCCGGGTGATGGGCACCCTGGAGTGGCCGGCGCGGGCCATCTCCTCGCGCGCCTGGGCGACCGGCGTCTCCGCGGGCAGCGACAGGACGGCACCGCGGGGCACCAGCACCTGCCGCAGGATCCGCTCGTGCAGCTCCAGGGCGCCGCTGATGATCTCGCGCTGGTCGTGGTCGAGCTCGGGGTTGCTCGTCACGAGGTCGCGCAGCTCGGCGGCCGACAGCTCCTCGCCCTCGGCGTCGGGGCGCCCGCCCAGCAACCGGACGACGACGTTGGTCGAGGCGCTGAGCAGGGCGACGGCGGGCCGCGCCACGGTCGACAGCAGGTCGAGCGGGCGGGCCACCGTCGACGCCCACGGCAGGGCCCACTGCATCGCCAGCCGCTTGGGGGCCAGCTCCCCGAGCACCAGGGTGAGGAACGACAGCACCAGCGTCACGACGGCCACGGACAGCGCCTCGGCGGCCGAACCCAGGAAGCGCAGGTGCGGCACGAGCGGCTCGGCCAGCGACACGGCAGCCGTCGCCGAGGCGAGGAAGCCGGCGAGGGTGATGCCGATCTGGATGGTCGCGAGGAACCGGTTGGGGTCGCGGGCCAGGCGGACCAGCCGCTGCGAGCGGGCTGAGCCGTCCCGCTCCAGCTGCCGCAGCTGCCCCTCACGGAGCGAGACCAGGGCCATCTCGCTGCCGGCGAAGACCGCGTTGAGGAGGACGAGCAGGGCGACGAGGGCGATGTCGAGCCAGTAGCCGGACATGGCGGGGTGGGATCACCGGTCCTGGTAGGGGAGAGGGCCTGAGTCGCGTCCAACGACCAAACGGCCGGCGAAGTTCCGCTCGGGCCCTTCGTCCCTGTGCCCCGGTCCCCGTGACCGGGAGCGTGTGGTGGGAGGAGGCCGCCATGAGCACCGGGAGCCCACCCACCGTCCGCACGCCCGTCACGCCGGCCGAGGCTGCGCGCCGTACCGAGGAGCCGGTGGTGCAGACCACCGGCCTCGGCAAGCGGTTCGGCTCCGTCTGGGCGCTGCGCGACCTCGACCTGCGCATCGAACCCGGCGAGGTGTTCGGCTACCTCGGGCCGAACGGAGCCGGCAAGACGACCACCCTGCGGCTGCTCATGGGGCTGCTCCGCCCCACGACGGGTTCGGCTCTCGTGTGCGGGCACGACGCCTGGGCCGACTCCGTCGCCGTGCGCCGGCGCGTCGGCTACCTGTCCGGCGAGGGCGGCATCTACCCGCGGCTCACCGGGGAGCAGCACCTGGAGTTCCTCGGCTCGCTGCGGGGGCTGCGCCACCACCGGCGTGCCCGCGAGCTGGCCGAGCGCTTCGACCTCGACCTCTCGCGCCGCGGCGGTGAGCTGTCCCGCGGCAACCGGCAGAAGCTCGCCCTCGTCCTGGCGATGATGGCCCCGGTCGACCTGCTCGTGCTGGACGAGCCGACGAACGGCCTCGACCCGATGGCGCAGCAGGAGTTCAAGCGGTGCGTGCGCGAGCAGGCGCAGGCAGGTGGCTCCGTCCTGCTGAGCTCGCACGTGCTGGCCGAGGTGCAGCGGGTGGCCGACCGCGTCGCCGTGCTCCGCCAGGGCCGGCTGGTCGCGGTGGAGGGTCTCGAGGCGCTCCGGGCCCGCTCCCTGCACCACGTCCGGGCCACCCTCGCGACACCCGTCGACGCCGCGGAGTTCGCCGCCGTCGAGGGGGTGCGCGACCTGTCCGTGCAGGGGCACGACCTGGTCTGCAAGGCACCCGAGGCGTCGCTGGACGGCGTGGTCAAGGCCCTGAGCCGGCACCGGCTGCGCGACCTGACCTGCACGGAGGCCGAGCTCGAGGAGGCCTTCCTGGGCTACTACACCGGGGGTGGTGACGATGCTGGCTGACGTCTGGCGCAAGACCCTCTTCGACCAGCGGCGGGCGCTCGTGGGCTGGGTCAGCTCGATCGTGCTCGTCGTGCTGCTGTATGCCGCGATCTGGCCCAGCCTGCGCGACCAGCCGTCGATGAGCGACTTCCTCGACCAGATGCCGGAGGCGTTCCGCTCCCTGTTCGCCACGGCCGGCGCCGACATGTCGACCCCGACCGGCTACATCCAGATCGAGCTCATGTCCTTCATGGCTCCCGCGCTGCTCATCATCTACGCGGTCGGCCAGGGCTCCTCGGCCGTGGCCGGCGAGGAGGACCGGCATAGCCTCGACCTGCTGCTCGGCGCCCCCGTGAGCCGGACCCGGGTCCTGCTCGACAAGGCGCTGGCGCTCGTGATCGGCACCGTCCTGCTCGTCGTCGTCACCGGAGCGGCCCTGGTGCTCGAGGGGGCGGCGTTCGACCTGCACCTGCCCCTGTCGGGTGTCGTCGCGGCGATGACCCACCTCGCCGCCCTCTCCCTGGTCTTCGGCGGCGTCGCGCTCGCAGTCGGTGCGGGCACCGGCCACGCCGGCCTCGCGCGGGGCGCGGCAGCAGGCCTGGTCGTCGTGGCGTACCTCGTCAACGGCCTGGGGTCGATGGTGGACTGGCTCGAGCCCTTCCAGCGGTTCTCGCCGTTCTACCAGTACGCGGCGCACGACCCGCTGCGCACCGGGATCTCCTACCCCGCGCTCGGTGTGGCGCTGGCGACGTTCGCGGTCCTCGTCGCCGTGGCCGTCTGGGGCTTCCGCCGGCGCGACGTCCGCGGGTAGGGCTCAGGGCCGTGCCCGCGCCGCCGCAGGTGGCTCGGGCGCGGACCGTCTGCGCCCGAGGGGGCGTCAGAGCTGGGTGCCCACCAGGGCGCCGATGCCGTAGGTCACGACCATGGCGAGCACACCGCCACCCACGTTGCGCAGCACCGCCGGCTGCACCCTGGCTCCGCCGAGCCGCGCGCTGGCCCACCCGGTGACCGCCAGCGCGAGCGCCACGGCGACGGCCGTGACCCACACCCGCGCCGACACCGGCACGACGAGGATCGCGACGAGCGGCAGCAGGGCGCCGATGGTGAACGCCAGCATCGAGGCCCAGGCGGCGTGCCAGGGGTTGGTCAGGTCGTCCGGGTCGATGCCGAGCTCGGCCTCCGCGTGCGCCCCGAGCGCGTCGTGCTCGGTCAGCTGCACGGCCACCTCGTGGGCGAGCTCGGGGCTCAGGCCCTTGGCGCGGTAGATCTCGGTGAGCTCCTCGAGCTCCTCCTCCGGCATCTCGCGCAGCTCGCGCTCCTCCTTGGCGAGCAGCGCCTTCTCGGTGTCGCGCTGGGTGCTCACCGAGACGTACTCGCCCGCCGCCATGCTCATCGCGCCCGCGGCCAGGCCGGCGACACCCGCCGTGAGGATCGCGCCCCGGCTGGTCGTGGCGGCCGCGACGCCGATGACGATGCCGGCGGTGGACACGATGCCGTCGTTGGCACCGAGCACGCCGGCCCGCAGCCAGTTCAGCCGCTGCCCGATGCCCTGGCTGTGCGCCTCGCCGGTGTGCGGGATCCTGCTCACCTCGGTCTCCTCACTCACCGGACGTCGCCCCCAGGCGGGCGGCTGCCTCGCGGATGCGGTGCGCCAGCTCGACGTCGAGCTGGGTGAGCCCGCCCTCGGAGTGCGTCGCGCACGTGAACCGGACCGCGCGCCACCGGATGTCGATGTCGGGGTGGTGGTCCATCTGCTCGGCGTCCTGCGCCACGTCGTCGACGAGCCGGATCGCGGTGGGGAAGTCCGGTGCCTCGTAGGTGGCGCGGATCGCGTTCCCGTCGCGGCCCCACCCGGGCAGGTCGCGCAGCTGGCGACCGATCTCCTCGTCGTTCAGCAACCTGGCCATGGGCACACTCTGGCAAGGACGGCCCCGCCTGTCATGGAAGGCGAGCCTCACCTGCCCGGCCCCGGACAGCGGTATGCCGCGTGCGCAGGTGCGCACGCGGCATACCGCTGGGGGTGGGGACGGACCTCAGAGTGCTTCCTGCACCGAGGCCGGGCCCATGAAGTCGGCGTTGCCGCCCTGCTCGTGCTGCTCGGTCGCCACGGCCTTGACGTCGTGCGGCTTCAGCTCGCCGGACGCGATCTGCTCGGCCCAGTGGCACGCGACCCGGTGGCTGCCGGGGACACCGTCCACCTGCACCACCCGCAGCTGCGGCCGGTCGGTGTCGCACTTCGTCTCCTGCCGCCACGGGCACCGGGTGTGGAACCGGCAGCCCCTCGGCGGGTTGGCGGGCGAGGGGAGGTCGCCGGTCAGCAGGATGCGCTCGCGGCGGTCCTCGACGAGCGGGTCCGGCACTGGCACCGCGGACATGAGCGCCCGCGTGTACGGGTGCAGCGGGTTGTCGTACAGGTCCTCCGCCTCGGCCTCCTCGACGAGGGAGCCGAGGTACATGACGCCGATCCGGTCGCTGATGTGCCGCACCACCGCCAGGTCGTGCGCGATGACCAGGTAGGTCAGGCCGTACTCGTCCTGGAGCTCCTCGAGCAGGTTGATCACCTGCGCCTGCACGGACACGTCGAGGGCCGAGACCGGCTCGTCCGCGACGATCAGCTTGGGGTTGACAGACAGGGCCCGGGCGATCCCGATGCGCTGGCGCTGGCCGCCGGAGAACTCGTGCGGGTACTTGCGCAGCGCCGCCGGCGGCAGGCCGACGGCCTTGAGCAGCTCGCGCAGCCGGGCCGACGCCTGCTTCTCGTCCTTGGCCAGGCCGTGCGCCTTCATGCCCTCCAGGAGCAGCGACTCGACCGACTGGCGCGGGTCCAGGCTGCCCATCGGGTCCTGGAAGACCATCTGGATGTCCTGGCGCTTGCGCCGCAGCTCCTCGCCCCTGAGCGAGGCGATGTCGACACCGTCGAACTCGACGCTGCCCGCGGTGGGGGGCTCGAGGTTGAGGATGGCCCGGCCGAGGGTGGACTTGCCGCAGCCGGACTCGCCGACCAGGCCGTAGGTCTCGCCCTTGCGGATCTGCAGGTCCACGCCGTCGACGGCGTAGACGTAGCCGACCGTGCGGTCGAAGATGACGCCCTTCTTGATGGGGAAGTGGACCTTCACGTCCTTGACGTCGACCAGGACCTCGCGGTCGTCGGCGCCGTCCGTCGAGCGGGTCTCGGCGGTGGCGGTCATCGGCTCTCCTCCTGGCTGGGGCGCACGGGGTTGAAGCAGCGCAGGGCGCGCGACCCCTCCTCGACGAGCTCGGGCATGTGCTGCACGCACTCGTCGACCGCGTTCGGGCACCGGGGCGCGAACGCGCAGGCGGACGTCCACGGCAGGTTGTCCGCGACCGACCCGGGGATCGGGCGAAGGCGCTCGCCGCGGGACCCGTCGAGACGGGGGATGGAGCCGAGCAGCCCGGTGGTGTACGGGTGCCGCGGCTCGGCGAACAGCGGGTGCCGGTCGCCGCGCTCGACGATCTTTCCGCCGTAGAGGACGTTGACCCGGTCGACGAGGCCGGCGACGACGCCGAGGTCGTGCGTGATCATGATCAGCGCGGTTCCGGTGTCCTCGACGAGCTCCTTGAGCAGCGCCAGGATCTGCGCCTGGATGGTCACGTCGAGCGCGGTCGTGGGCTCGTCGGCGATGAGCAGGCGCGGCTCGCAGGCCAGGGCCATCGCGATGAGGGCGCGCTGGCGCATGCCGCCGGACAGCTGGTGCGGGTAGTCCTTGAGCCGGCGGTCGGGGTCGGGGATGCCGACCTTGTCGAGCATCTCGCGCGCGATCGGCCTGGCCGCCTTGCGCGACAGGCCGCGGTGCCGCTCGAGCACCTCGGTCACCTGCAGCCCGATGGGCACGACGGGGTTCAGCGACGACAGCGGGTCCTGGAAGATCATGCCCAGGTCGCGGCCGCGCCGGTCGCGCATCTGGTCGGGGGACTCCTTGAGCAGGTCGGCGCCGTTGAACAGCACCTCGCCCTCGACCGTCACGCCGCGCGTGGGCAGCAGGCCCATGATCGCCAGGGACGTCACCGACTTGCCACAGCCGGACTCGCCGACGAGGCCGACGGTCTGGCCGGGGCGGACGTCGAAGCTGACGCCGTCGACGGCCACGAACGGCTCCTCGCCGGAACGGCGGAACGTGACGGTCAGGTCGCGGACCGACAGCAGCGGCTCGCTGCCGTCCGTGCGCGAGCTGCGGACGTTCTCCACTAGTTCAGTCATGAGTCGGTTACCTCCGGCTCTTGGGGTCGAGGGCCTCGCGCAGCGACTCACCCATGAGGGTGAAGCCCAGGGCCACGACGATGATGCACAGCGCGGGCCACACGGCGAGGGCCGGGTTGTCGTAGATGTACTCCTGGGCGGCACCGAGCATCTGGCCCCACTCCGGCTGGCGGTCGTCGGGGTTGCCGA
Source organism: Phycicoccus sp. M110.8 (assembly GCF_032464895.1). Classification (NCBI taxonomy): domain Bacteria; kingdom Bacillati; phylum Actinomycetota; class Actinomycetes; order Micrococcales; family Intrasporangiaceae; genus Phycicoccus; species Phycicoccus sp. M110.8. The sequence goes on along the minus strand of NZ_JAWDIC010000003.1, from coordinate 223,281 downwards.
CGCCGAGGAAGGACAGGGCGGCGGCGTCGATGATCGCGCCGGCGAGCACGAGCGTCGCCTGGACGATGACCGGTCCCAGCGCGTTCGGCAGCATGTGCCGGAACACGATGGCGGACCGCTTCACGCCGAGCGCCCGTGCGGCGAGCACGTGGTCGCTGGCCCGCTGGGCGAGCAGCGACCCGCGCAGCAGCCGGGCGAAGATCGGGACCTGGACCACCGCGATGGCGATGATGACGGTCCACTGGCTCGGCTTCGGGGCGAGGGCCGCGATCGAGACGGCGAGCAGGAGCGAGGGGATCGACAGCATGACGTCGACCGCGCGCATGACGAAGGAGTCGACCCAGCCGCCGAAGGCCCCGGCGAGGGTGCCCAGGGAGAGGCCACCGACGAAGCCGAACAGGGTGGCCAGGACGCCGACGATCAGGGTCTGGCGGCTCCCGACGATCAACCGCGACAGCAGGTCGCGGCCCGAGGAGTCGGCGCCGAGCGGGTAGCCAGGCTGCGCCCCGGGGATCGGGTTGGTCTGCGGGCGGACCTGGTCGATGAGCAGCCGCGCGGTGGGGTCGTGCGGCGCCAGGAGCGGGGCGAAGATGGCGAGCAGGACGAACAGCGCGCTGATCGTGGCGCCGAGGAGGAACACGGGGTTGCCGCGCAGCCGTCGCCAGGCGCTCGCGATGAGCGAGACACCCGCCGACTCCTCGACGTGCCCGGCGTCGCCGACGCTGCGCTCGGCGAGGGCCACGCCGCCACCGGCGGTGGAGGCGGCCAGGTCGTCGATGCGCTGTTTCTTCGTACTGGGGTTGAGGGGGTTGGGCACCGGCTTCACCTCGTCCGGATTCGGGGGTCGATCACGGCATACGCGATGTCGACCAGCAGGTTGATCACGACGAAGGTGATGGCGAACATGAGCAGCAGCACCTGGAGCACGGCGTAGTCGCGCCGCTCGAACGACAGGGCCGTGGCCTCGCCGAGGCCGCCCCAGCTGAACACGCGCTCGGTCAGCACCGCGCCGACGAGCAGGCCGCCGGTCTGCAGGCCGATGGTCGTCACAACCGGCAGGAGGGCGTTGCGCAGGACGTGCCGGCCGCGGATGACGCGACGGGTCAGGCCCTTGGACTCGGCGGTGCGCACGTAGTCCTCGTCCATGACGTCGAGGACGGCCGCCCGGGTGATCCGGAAGATCACCGCGAAGGGGATCGTCGCCAGCGCCAAGCTCGGGAGGATCAGGTGCTTCACGGCGTCCCAGGCGGAGTCCCACTCACGGGTGAGCAGGCCGTCGAGGACGAAGAAGCCGGTCACGCGGGTGGCGTCGATGCTCGAGTCCTGGCGACCGGACACCGGCAGCCAGTGCAGCTTGATCGCGAAGAAGTACTTGAGCAGGAACGCCAGGAAGAACACCGGCACCGCGACGCCGATGAGGGACCCGACCACCGAGAAGTTGTCGAACCACGAGGCCCGGCGGCGGGCGGCGAGGTAGCCCAGCGGGATGCCGACGACGATCGCCAGGAGGATGGAGAAGAGGGCGAGCTCGATGGTCGCGGGGAAGCGCTGCAGGAAGATGTCGAAGGCGTCGGTACCGGCCTGCACCCCCGTGCTGGCACCGAACTTGCCCTGCAGAGCCCGCTTCACGAACTCCCAGTACTGCACGTAGATCGGCTGGTCGAGGCCCAGGGCCTTCTCCAGCGCGGCCCGCCGGGCGGGGGTGGCCCGCTCGCCGAGCATGGCGGACACGGTGCCGCCGGGGAGAGACCGCAGCCAGAGGAAGACGAGCATCGAGAGCACGATGACCACGCCCACCATCTGGAGCAGCCGTCTGAGGATGAATCTGAGCACGGGGGGTCGATCTCCTTCAGTCGCGACTGTGGCCGTCCCGGCGATTGTGCTGGGACGGCCACAGTCTTAGGAAGTGCTGACCGAGGTCAGTCCTCGGGTCACTTGCTGACGGTCACCGTCGAGAAGGTCTCCGCGGTGAGCGGGCTCGGGATGAGGCCCTTCACCTTGTCGCTCACGACGAGGGCCGGCGGGGAGTGGCTGATCGCCAGACCCGGCAGGTAGTCCTCCTGGATCTGCTGGTTGATCTTCTCGTAGGCCGCGGCGCGCTGCCCCTCGTCGACGATCGAGTCGGCTGCCTCGAGGTCCTTCGACAGCTGCGCGCCGTAGGAGGTCACGCTGGTGTGGAAGTCGTTCGCCTTGAGGTTGGAGAAGAACGTGCCGATGAAGTTGTCGGCCGAGTTGTAGTCACCGGTCCAGCCGAGCAGCCACGCGTCGTAGCCGCCGTTGTCGACGGTGTCGAGGTAGCCACCGTTCCACGGCTTGGTGCTGACCTGGACCTTGATGCCGACCTTCTCGAGGTCGCCACGCAGCGCCTCGTAGATCTTCTGCGGGTTCGGCATGTACGGGCGCGACACGTCGGAGGGGTAGGCGAAGTTGAGGGTCATGCCCTCGGCGCCGGCCTCCTTGAGCAGGCTCTTGGCCTTCTCCGGGTCGTACGGGTACGCCTGCAGCGACTTGTTGTAGCCGTCGACCGTCTCGGGCATGAACTGCGTCGCGACCGTGGCGCCCTCGGGCAGCTGGGTCTTGACGAGCTGGTCGCGGTTCATGGCGTAGTAGAGCGCCTGGCGGACCTTGAGGTCCTTGAGCTTCGGGTTGTGCTGCGGGTTCAGGCCGACGTAGAGGATGTTGAACGCCGGGCGGATCAGCAGCTGGTTGCCCGAGTCCTTCAGGCCCTTCCAGTCAGCGGGGTTCGGCAGGTCGTAGCCGTCGATGCTGCCGGCCTCGAGCTCCTGGCGACGGGTCGACTCGTCGGGGATGATCTTGAAGACGATCTTCTTCGTCTTCGGCTTCTCGCCCCAGTAGCTGTCGTTGGCGACCAGGGTCACCGTCTTGTTGGCCTCGTCGAACTTCTCGAGCTTGTACGGGCCGGTGCCGACCGGGTTCTTGGAGTATGCCGGGTAGCCGAAGCCGTCGCCCTGCTTGGTGACGTTGTTGGCGTCGCCGTCCTTGAGCGCCTTGGGGGACTGCATGGAGAACGAGTCCAGCGACAGGGCGGTCGGGAACTTCGAGGTCGGGCGGCTGATCTTGATGACGGCCGTCATGTCGTCCTTGGCCGTGCAGCCCTGGTACAGGGCGTTCTTGGCGTCGGACTTGAAGGAGCCCATCACGTCGGCCCAGTAGCCGGCGGGGCCACCCGCGGCGACCTCGTTCTGGTCGAACATGCGCTCGAAGTTGTAGCAGACCGCAGCGGCGTTGAACGGGGTGCCGTCCCAGAACTTGACGCCCTGGCGCAGGGTGAAGGTCCACTCCTTGCCGTCCGACGAGGACTCCCACTTGGTGGCGAGCTCCGGCTCGATGTCGGCCGTCCCGGGCTTGATGCCCACGAGGCCCTCCATCATCTGCCGGGTGACCCGGAAGGTCTCGCCGTCAGTGGCGTAGAAGGGGTCGAACAGCTCGGGGGCGCCGGCGGCGCCGAAGGTGATCGTGTCCTTGAGGTTGCCGGCGCTGCCGCCCGAGGAGCCGCTGCCGTTGTCCCGGTTGGACTGGGCGCAGGCGGCAAGGGAGAGGGCCAGCGTCGTCGCCAAGGCGACCGGGGCCGCCTTTCGCGTGAGCTTCATGAATACCTCGCTTGTGTGCGAACTCTGGTCGACCCGGTCGGGCGCCAGGGGTGTAGCCGATGGTGCCTGCCGAGGAGGAGTGCGGGGCGCAAACCTTCTACGGTTGGTGAGGGACCCTAGCGAGAAGTGCGGTGGCCGAACCGTCCCGCCGCGGAAATTAACAAAAGTGAGACCCATGCCCGAATACGCCCAGTCTGCGCCTCGACCGGTCGCCGGGGCCGCGATCGTCGACGACCTCGCGGCGCCCACGCGGCTGCTGGCCGCGCGCCGGACCGAGCCACCCGCCCTCGCCGGCGGCTGGGAGTTCCCCGGCGGCAAGGTCGACCCCGGCGAGGGCGTCGTGGAGGCCCTGCGGCGCGAGCTCCTCGAGGAGCTCGGCGTGGAGGTCGAGGTGGGAGAGGTGCTCCCGGGGCCGCTGCCCGACGGCCGGTGGCCCCTCGGTGGCGCCTACGCGATGACCGTCTACTGGGCGCGCATCACGACCGGGGAGCCGGCGCCCATCGAGGACCACGACCAGCTGCGCTGGCTGGGCCGCGAGGAGCTGTATGCCGTGCCGTGGCTCCCGGCGGACCTGCCCATCGTGGACGTGGTCGCCGCCCGCCTGGGCTGAGGCCCGGCGCCCGGGTGCGGACGGGGCCGGGGAGGGCCCTCCCGGGCGCCCGGGAGGGCGTGGTCAGGAGCACCCCGAAACCCTGAGACAATGGACCCCATGCCCATGAAGACCCGCGACGACATCCGCAACGTCGCCATCGTTGCCCACGTCGACCACGGAAAGACCACGCTCGTCGACAAGATGCTCTGGGAGGCCGGCGCGTTCGGCGAGCACCAGCACGTCGACGAGCGCGCGATGGACAGTGGCGACCTCGAGCGCGAGAAGGGCATCACCATCCTCGCGAAGAACACGGCCATCCACTACCGCGGCAAGGCCGCGGCGGACGCCGGCCTCGCGGACGGCGCCACCATCAACATCATCGACACCCCCGGCCACGCCGACTTCGGCGGCGAGGTCGAGCGCGGCCTGTCCATGGTCGACGGCGTCGTCCTGCTGGTGGACGCCTCGGAGGGCCCGCTCCCGCAGACCCGCTTCGTGCTGCGCAAGGCGCTGGCCGCCAAGATGCCGGTCGTCCTGTGCATCAACAAGGTGGACCGCCCGGACAGCCGCATCGCGGAGGTCGTCGACGAGGTCTACGAGCTGTTCATGGACCTCGACGCCGACGAGCACCAGATCGAGTTCCCCATCGTCTACGCCTCGGCCAAGGCCGGCCGCGCCTCGCTCAACCGCCCCGAGAACGGCGGCCTGCCGGACGCCGAGAACCTCGAGGCGCTGTTCGAGACCATCCTCGGCACCATCCCGGCGCCGACCTACGACGACGAGGCGCCGCTGCAGGCCCACGTCACCAACCTCGACGCGTCCAACTTCCTCGGCCGCCTCGCCCTCCTGCGCGTGCACAACGGCACGATCAGGAAGGGCCAGCAGGTCGCCTGGATCAAGACCGACGGCAGTACCGAGCGGGTCAAGATCACCGAGCTGCTGATGACCGAGGCGCTCGAGCGCAAGCCCGCCGAGTCGGCCGGCCCCGGCGACATCATCGCCATCGCGGGCATCCCCGACATCATGATCGGCGAGACCCTCGCCGACGCCGAGAACCCCGTGGCGCTGCCCGTCATCACTGTCGACGAGCCGGCCATCTCGATGACCATCGGCACCAACACCAGCCCCATGGTGGGCCGGGTCCGCGGCTCCAAGGTCACCGCCCGCATGGTCAAGGACCGCCTCGACAAGGAGCTCGTCGGCAACGTCTCGCTGCGGGTCCTGCCGACCGAGCGCCCCGACGCCTGGGAGGTGCAGGGCCGTGGCGAGCTCGCGCTGGCGATCCTCGTCGAGCAGATGCGCCGCGAGGGCTACGAGCTCACCGTCGGCAAGCCGCAGGTGGTCACCAAGCAGGTCGACGGCAAGCTGCACGAGCCGGTCGAGCGCCTGACCATCGACACCCCCGAGGAGTTCCTCGGCGCGATCACCCAGATCCTCGCCGCCCGCAAGGGCCGCATGGAGCAGATGGTCAACCACGGCACCGGCTGGATCCGGATGGAGTTCCTCGTCCCGAGCCGCGGCCTCATCGGCTTCCGCACCGAGTTCCTCACCGAGACGCGCGGCACCGGCATCGCCCACCACGTGTTCGAGGACTACGAGCCGTGGTTCGGCACCATCACGACCCGCGTCAGCGGGTCGCTGGTCGCCGACCGCCAGGGTGTCGTCACGGCATACGCCATGGTGAACCTGCAGGAGCGCGGCACGCTCTTCACCGACCCGGGCACCGAGGTGTACGAGGGCATGATCGTCGGCGAGAACTCCCGCGCCGACGACATGGACGTCAACATCACCAAGGAGAAGAAGCTCACCAACGTGCGTGCCTCCTCCTCGGACAACTTCGAGAAGATCGTCCCGCCGCGCAAGCTCAGCCTCGAGCAGAGCCTGGAGTTCTGCCGCGAGGACGAGTGCGTCGAGGTCACCCCCGACGCCGTCCGCATCCGCAAGGTCGAGCTCGACCAGACCCTGCGCGCCCGCGCGGCAGCCCGGGCGCGCAACGCCTGACCCGGGGAGGCCGGCGCGTGACGGACGCACGACGCTCGTTCGGCCGCCCGCTGCTCGCGGGCGGCCTCGTGCTGGTGACGGCGCTGGCCACCGCCTGCACACCGCGCGCGGGTGAGGGCAGCGGCACCGCCTCGGCCCCCAGGGGCGAGCTGACCGTGCTGTCGCTCGGCCCGGTCGCCACGTGGGACCCGCAGCGGATGTCGATCTCCCCGGACATCGCCTTCGCCGGGCGCGTGTTCCTGCGCACCCTCACGGCGTTCCCGCCCGGGCGCGACGCCGCCGCCCAGCGCTCGGTCGTCGGCGACCTGGCGACGGGCCCGGGCACGCCGGACAAGGACCACAAGGTCTGGAGCTACCGGCTGCGCGACGGCGTGCGGTGGCAGGACGGCTCGCCGGTGACGTGCGACGACGTCCGCTACGGCGTCTCGAGGTCGTTCGCCCAGCCGATGGCCTCGGAGGGGCTCAACTACCCCGCGGCCTACCTGGACCTGCCGCGCAAGGCCGACGGCACGCCCGACTACGCGGGCCCCTGGGCCAAGGACGCCAAGGGGCAGGCGGCCTTCGACAAGGCCGTCACCTGCCAGGGCCCGACCATCACGTTCCACCTCGCCGCGCCCATGGTCGAGTTCGACCAGGTCGTCACCTCGCCCGCCTTCGCCCCGGTGAAGAAGGACCAGGACAAGGGCCCCAAGGAGGGCACGTACGCCGTGTTCTCCAGCGGCCCGTACCAGCTCAAGGGGGACTGGGACCCCAGCACCGGCGGCACCTTCGTGCGGAACCCCAAGTGGGACAAGGCTTCCGACCCGATCCGCAAGGGCCTGCCCGACACCATCAGCTACGTCGAGGGCACCGAGTCCCAGACCGCCGTGCAGCAGGTCCTCGCCGACGACCCCGAGCACCGGCAGACCGTCACCCTGGACCCGGCGCCGCCCGCCCTGCAGCAGAGCATCCTGTCCGACTCCGGGCTGCGGGCCCGGTCGATCAACCCCTCGTCGCAGTTCGTCGACTACCTCGCCCCCAACGTCGCCAAGGGCGTCATGCGGGACCAGCGCGTGCGCCGGGCGCTGGCGCTGGCCACCAGCCGCGAGGGGTACGTCACGGCCCTCGGCGGCGAGAGCGCGGCCATCGTCGCGTACAGCCTCATCGGCCCGGCCCTGCCCGGCCACACCGACGCCGACCCCACGGGTGCCGGCCCCGGCGGCGACCCCGCAGCGGCCAGGGCGGCGCTGCAGCAGGCCGGGCTGACCCTGCCGGTGCGGATCCGGGTGGCGTACCGGTCCACACCCACGGCCGACAAGGCGATGGCTGCGCTCTCGAACGGCTGGCAGGACGCCGGCTTCGCGGTCACCCTCCAGCCGATCGAGAAGGACTACTTCACCGCTGTCGCAGCGCCCGGCCGCCAGGACCAGACCGACGTCTTCTGGGCCAACTGGGCCGCGTCATGGCCGTCGGCCTCGACGGTGATCCCGCCGCTGTTCGACAGCAGGCTCAACCTCACCGCCTCCAGCACCGGACGCGACTACGGCCGGTTCGCCGACGACAAGGTCAACGCCGAGATCACGCGCATCGGCACCATCGTCGACCCGGGCCAGCGGGCCGCGGCGTGGGCGCGCCTCGACGCCGGCCTGGCCCAGCGCGGCGCCTTCGTCGCGCTCGCCCAGCGGCGCTCCCTCTACGTCGCCGGCAGCCGGGTCACCGGGTTCGCCGCGAACGAGGCGCTCGGCGGCTTCGTCGACCTCGCGGACGTCGGGGTGCGCCGGTGAGCCGCCCACCCCTGCTGTTCGTCCACGCCCACCCCGACGACGAGACGCTGACGACCGGGCTGACCATGGCGCACTACGTGCGCGCCGGCCACCCCGTGCACGTGCTGACCTGCACGCTCGGCGAGGAGGGCGAGGTCATCCCGCCCGACCTGCTCCACCTCGACGCCGCCCACGACGACGCCCTCGGACCGCACCGGGCCGGTGAGCTGTCCCGGGCCATGGCGGCCCTGGGCACGACGTGGGAGGTGCTCGGCGCCGACCCCGGTCGCGGGGTGCTGTCGCGCTACCGCGACTCGGGGATGGCCGGGACCCCGAGCGCGGCCAACCCCGCGGCCTTCGTCAACGCCGACCCCGCCGAGGCCGCGGACCTCGTGGCCGCCGTGGTCCGGAGCCTGCGGCCCGCCGCCGTGGTCACCTACGACGCGCAGGGCGGCTACGGCCACCCCGACCACATCCAGACCCACCGGGTGACCTGCGCGGCCGTGGCCTCCCTGCCCGCCCACGAGCAGCCGCCGCTGTATGCCGTGCTGACGCCGCAGTCCTGGGCCCGTGAGGACCGGGAGTGGCTGGCCGCACACCCGGAGCTGACCGTGGGGTGGAGCGTGCCACCGGTGGACGGTGAGTACCCGCCCTCGGTCGTCGCCGACCCGTGGGTGACCCACGCGGTGCAGGACCCGCAGGCGCTGCCGGTGCAGCGGGAGGCGCTGTCTCAGCACGTCACCCAGGTGACCGTGCGCGGTGACGTCTACGCGTTGTCCAACGACATCGCGGCCCGGCTGCCCGGTCGTGAGGGCTTCGCCCGGCTCGACCCGCGGACCGGCAGCATCGCCGGGACCGCAACCGCGGCCGCGGACCCTGCGGGCGCCGTGGGCGCCGCCCACCGCGCGGGCAGGGTCGCCGGCCTGTTGGATGGGTCGTCGTGACCACTCCCGTCGACGCCGACCACTTCCGCCTGGCCATGGGCCGGTTCGCGACGGGCGTCACCGTCCTGACGACCTTCGCCGGCGGCCACGACCACGCCATGACGGCCAACGCCGTCACCTCGGTGTCGATGGAGCCGATGCTCGTCCTGGCCTGCGTCGAGGTCGACGCCCGTTTCCACGACGCGATCGCCGCCTCCGGCGTCTGGGGCGTGAGCATCCTCGCCGCCGACCAGCGTCCCACCGCCGAGTGGCTCTCCACCCAGGGCCGGCCGTTGCACGGGCAGCTCGACCGGGTGGCCCACCACCGCGGTCCCGGGACGGGGGTCGCCCTGCTGGACGGTGCCCTCGCGACCCTCGAGCTGCGCACCACCGACATGCACCGCGCGGGTGACCACAGCATCGTCGTCGGCGAAGTAGTGTCCCTCTCCAGCAACGACCACCCGGCCGACGCGCTGGTCTACTACCGCAGCCGCTACCAGCCGCTGCGCTGAGGGGAGTGCCCGTGAGAGAGAACGGCTCGGCGGCCCTGCGCGCCTCGGTCGCCCTCACCGTCCTCGTCGCCGGCTACGTCGGCCTGGCGTACTTCCTCGGCCGCCACGTCCCGGCCAACACCAGCGTGGCGGGCGTCCCGATCGGCGGCATGAGCCCGGTGTCGGCCGAGCGCACCCTCGACCGGGCGCTGGCCGACCGCCGCGACCAGAAGGTGGTCCTCGTGGCCGGGGACGCCAGGCAGGAGCTCACCCCTGCCGAGGCCGGGCTGCGCCTCGACCTGCCCGGCACCGTCGAGGGCCTCACCGGGTTCTCGCTCAAGCCCGCAGACCTGTGGGCGCACCTGACCGGCGGGGGAGACCAGAAGCTCGCCGTCGCGGTCGACCGGGGCAAGCTCGAGGCGGCGGTCCGCGGTGCCGCCAAGGCGCTCGACACCCCCGTCGTCGAGGGCGCCATCACCTTCCCCGGCGGCAAGGTGGCCGTCGTGCAGCCGGTGCAGGGACGTTCCGTCGACGTGGGCCGGACGGCCGACGCGGTCGCCGTCCGCTGGCCGGCCACGACTCCGGTCACGGCCGCGCTCGCCACCGTCGACCCGAAGGTGTCCGCCGACGAGCTCGACCGCGCCAACCGCGAGTTCGCGACGCCGGCGGTTTCCGCGCCGGTGACCGTCGTCGTCGGCTCCAAGCGCTTCACGGTCGAGCCCGCGGCATACGCCCCGGCGCTCGCGGTCACCGCGGACGACTCGGGCCGGCTCTCGCCCCAGGTCGACGAGGCCAAGCTCGTCGCCGCCGTCCGCAAGGCCGCCGCAGCGGCCGGGCTGGAGAAGGCGGCCCGCGACGCGAAGATCACCTTCAGGGGGACCACTCCGGTGGTGCAGCCGGCGATCGTGGGATCCACTCTCGACGACACCTCGGTGAAGAGCGCCTTCGTCCCCGCGCTGACGGCCCCGGGCCGCACCGCCACGGTCTCCGCCAAGGTCGTCCAGCCGAAGCTGACGACCGCGCAGGCGGAGAAGATCAAGCCGCGCGAGGTGATCTCGACCTTCTCGACGCAGTTCCCCTTCAACCCGCCGCGCACGGAGAACATCACCATCGCGGCCCGCACGCTCAACGGCACCTACGTGGCGCCGGGGCAGACGTTCAGCCTCAACGCCGTCCTGGGTCAGCGCACCGCCGCGAAGGGCTACAACCCGGCCCCGGTCATCGTCAACGGCCGGCTCACCAAGGACTACGGCGGCGGCATCTCCCAGCTCTCGACGACGCTGTTCAACGCGATCTTCTTCTCCGGTGCGCGGATCGAGGAGCACCACCCGCACTCGTTCTACATCTCGCGCTACCCCGAGGGCCGCGAGGCGACGATCTCCTGGCCCGACGTCGACAACCGGTTCACGAACGACACCGGCTACGGCATCCTCATCCAGGCCGGGGTCTCGGGGAACTCGGTGACGGTCACGTTCCACGGCACCAAGGTGTGGGACATCAAGGCCGTGAAGGGCCCGCGGCGCAACGTCGTCCAGCCCCGCAAGATCACCGACGACCGGGCATCCTGCGTGCCGCAGACCCCGACGCCCGGGTTCGACGTCACGGTCACGCGCATCTTCCTCAAGGGCGGCAAGCAGGTGAAGACCTCGCAGTTCAACACGCACTACATCCCCGAGGACGACGTGCGCTGCACCAACCCGAAGGCCGGCTGAGACCGCTCAGTCGCGCACGAGGTGGGCGTAGGGGTCCGGCCGCTCGGACACGCTGCGCAGCACGCAGAACTCGTTGCCCTCCGGGTCGAGCAGGGTGGCCCAGCCACCACCGTCGTCCTTGCGCAGGTCCTGGTGCATGGTCGCCCCCATGTCCAGAAGACGCTCGACCTCCTCGTCCCGGGTGACGTCCTGCGGGTAGAGGTCGAAGTGCAGCCGGTTCTTGACCGCCTTGCCCTCGGGCACCTCGATGAACAGCACCCGGGTCCGGCCGTCGGGGGAGAAGATCATGCACTCCTCGTGCCCGGGCAGGTTGGGGTCGCGCGGGTCCTCGGAGAACCCCAGGACCGCGCACCACCAGACGGACTGGGCGTGGGCGTTCCGGCTGTCGACGGACGTGTGCATGATCCGGCTGGTCATGCGACGACCGCCGCAGGACACGAGCGGGCGCCAGCGAGCGAGGCCCGCACGGCAGAGGAGCATGGCCGAGGAGAGATGGTCATGACGCGCAGCCTTGCGTCAGCGGGCCGCCCGCGCCACCCGTTATCGCGGCTGGGTGAGGTAGACGTAGCTCGAGTGGGTGTCGAAGCCGAGCCGTCGGTAGAGCCGGATCGCGGTGGCGTTGTCGTGCTCGACCTGCAGGTGCACCAGGTGCAGGCCTCGGGCCCGGGCGGCGGCCGCCAGTCGGGCGGTGAGGTGGGCGGCGAGGCCGCGACCCCGGTATGCCGGGTCGGTCCAGACCGCCCCGAGTCCCGCCCAGCCGTGGGCGATGCCCATGCGGCCCAGTGCGATCGGGGTGGCCCCCGCGGCGTCGGCGTCCCGGAGCCCGAGCTTCTGGGACAGCCCACCACCGGGACGGACCTGCCCGAACAGGTGCTCCGGGCTGCCGGTGACCACGCGCTCGCTCACCCCGGGGACGGTCGATCGGGTGCGCAGGTAGGTCGCCAGCCACTCCGGCGGCGCATCGTCGGACACGAGCACCTCCGGGCCACCGGGGTCGGCCGCGGCGACGCGCTCGGTCGAGGCCGTCAGCACCAGCGTCCGGCTGCCCTCGGTGTACCCGCGGCGCAGGAGCAGGGCACCGAGCGGGTCGTCGCCGGGGTCGAAGCCCTCGGGGCCCGCCAGGGCGAGCTTGGCCGGCAGGCCGCGCCCGGCATACCAGGCCTCCACCTGGTCCACCGCCTGCTCCAGGGGCATGCCCGGGTCGCCCACCGGCACCACCGAGTTGCCCCGCTGGGTGAAGCCGGCCGAGGCCCGCAGCTCCCACTCGCCGATCCTGTCGCGCTCGAGGGCGCCCCACGCGGGTGCCATGACGCGCTGGAGGTCGTCCACCGAGACGGCGAGGTGGGCGGCGCCGCGGCGGGAGGGGCGGGGCGGCACCACCTTGGCGGCCGTGACCCGGTCCCGGGGCACGCGCACGGGCCCGCGGCTGGTCTCCACGACGAGGGCGTCGCCGGTGAGGTCCACGAGCGTGCCGACGGAGTCCGTCAGCGTCGCGCCGGTGGCGGCGTCGGGGGCGTCGAGGCGCCACCGGACGACCACCCGGGCCCCGACGTGGAGGTTGCCGACATCGCCTGACACACGCCGCATAGTATGTGCGGCATGACGTACGTGATCGCCCAGCCTTGTGTGGACCTCAAGGACAAGGCCTGCATCGAGGAATGTCCCGTCGACTGCATCTACGAGGGCGAGCGCTCGCTGTACATCCACCCCGACGAGTGCGTCGACTGCGGTGCGTGCGAGCCGGTCTGCCCGGTCGAGGCGATCTACTACGAGGACGACGTCCCCGAGCAGTGGGCCGACTACTACAAGGCGAACGTCGAGTTCTTCGACGACCTGGGCAGCCCCGGTGGTGCTGCCAAGCTCGGCGTCATCAACAAGGACCACCCGCTCATCGCCGACCTCCCCCCGCAGTCGCACGACGAGTGAGCGCGGAGGTCCGCGCGTGACCTCACGCGTCCTCCCCGACTTCCCCTGGGACTCGCTCGCTCCGTACAAGGAGCGGGCGAGTACCGTGCCCGGGGGCATGGTCGACCTGTCCGTCGGCACGCCGGTCGACCCCACCCCGGACGTCGTCCAGGAGGCCCTGCGCTCGGCCGCCGACGCGCCCGGGTACCCGCAGACGTACGGCACCCCCGCCCTGCGCGAGGCGGTCGCCGGCTGGTTCGCGCGGCGGCGCGGGGTGCCCGACCTCGACCCCGCCGGGGTGCTGCCGACCGTGGGCAGCAAGGAGCTGGTGGCGTGGCTGCCCACGCTGCTCGGCCTGGGGCCCGGTGACCTCGTGGGCTTCCCCTCGGTGGCCTACCCGACGTACGACGTCGGGGCCCGGCTCGCCGGTGCGACCCCGACCGTGGTCGACGGGCTCGCAGCCCTGGGCCCGCTGACGCCCGCGACGACGCCGAAGCTGTTGTGGCTCAACACCCCCAGCAACCCGACGGGCAAGGTCCTCGGCGTCGAGCACCTCGCCAAGGTCGTCGCCTGGGCGCGGCAGCACGGCGTCGTCGTCGCGAGTGACGAGTGCTACGCCGAGCTCGACTGGCGGGAGGACTCGGAGGGACCGACCACGCCGTCGATCCTCGACCCCCGCGTCACCGGTGGCTCGCACGAGGGGCTGCTCGCGGTGTACTCCCTGAGCAAGCAGTCGAACCTCGCGGGCTACCGCGCCGCCTTCGTCGCCGGCGACGTCGCCCTGGTGCGGCAGCTGCTGGAGGTGCGCAAGCACGCCGGGATGATCGTGCCGTGGCCCGTCCAGGTCGCGCTGACGGCGGCGCTCGGCGACGACGAGCACGTGGCCGAGCAGAAGGCCCGGTACGCCGCCCGCCGGCAGGCCCTCAAGGCCGCGGTCGAGGGCTTCGGCCTCAGGGTGGACTCCTCCGAGGCGGGTCTCTACCTGTGGTCCACCCGGGGTGAGGACGCGTGGGAGACGGTCGCGGCCCTGGCCGACCGGGGGATCCTCGTCGCGCCCGGCACCTTCTACGGGCACCGGGGCCGGGAGCACGTCCGCATCGCCCTCACCGCGTCCGACGAGCGCATCGCGGAGGCCGTCCGCCGCCTCGGGGCCTGACCAGCCCGATTCCCGGCCGCGAGCACGGTTGGGGTAGCGTCGCAGGCGCGACGAGCGCCCCGACGCACACCCGACGGGTGCCCGCACACACTCGTGGAAGATGGGACACACACATGACTGACGCAACGGCTGGCGCCACCCTGACGGCCGGCGGGAAGACCCTCGAGCTCGGCCTGGTCAAGGCGACCGAGGGCAACGACGGCTACGACGTCTCCAAGCTGCTCAAGGAGACCGGCAACGTCACCCTCGACACCGGCTTCGTCAACACCGCATCCTGCAGCAGCGCGATCACCTACATCGACGGTGACGCCGGGATCCTGCGCTACCGCGGCTACCCGATCGAGCAGCTCGCCGAGAAGTCGAGCTACCTCGAGGTGTCCTACCTCCTCATCTACGGCGAGCTGCCGACCCAGCAGCAGCTGGACGACTTCGACCAGAAGATCCGCCGCCACACCCTGCTGCACGAGGACCTGCGCGCGTTCTTCAACGGCTTCCCCCGCGACGCGCACCCGATGCCGGTGCTGTCCTCCGCGGTCTCGGCGCTGTCGACCTTCTACCAGGACAGCCTCGACCCGTTCGACAAGGAGCAGGTCGAGATCTCGACCGTCCGCCTCATGGCCAAGCTCCCGACGATCGCGGCGTACGCCTACAAGAAGTCCGTCGGCCAGCCGTTCCTCTACCCGGACAACTCGCTGTCCCTGCCGGAGAACTTCCTGCGCATGACGTTCGGCTTCCCGGCCGAGCCGTACGACCTCGACGAGGACATGGTCAAGGCGCTCGACCTGCTCCTCATCCTGCACGCCGACCACGAGCAGAACTGCTCCACCTCGACGGTCCGTCTCGTCGGCTCCTCGCAGGCCAACCTCTTCGCCTCGGTCTCGGCCGGCATCAACGCCCTGTTCGGCCCGCTCCACGGCGGAGCCAACCAGGCCGTCCTGGAGATGCTCAGCTCGATCCACGAGAACGGCGGGGACGTCGACACCTTCGTGAAGAAGGTGAAGAACAAGGAGGACGGCGTCAAGCTGATGGGCTTCGGCCACCGGGTCTACAAGAACTACGACCCGCGCGCCGCCATCATCAAGAAGACGGCCGACACGATCCTCAACAAGGGCGGCGTGCAGGACCCGCTGCTCGACATCGCGCTCCAGCTCGAGCAGCGCGCGCTGGAGGACGACTACTTCGTGGAGCGCAAGCTCTACCCGAACGTCGACTTCTACACCGGCCTCATCTACAAGTCGATGGGCTTCCCGACGCGCATGTTCACCGTGCTGTTCGCCCTCGGCCGCCTGCCGGGCTGGATCGCCCAGTGGCGCGAGATGATCGAGGACCCGCAGACCAAGATCGGCCGCCCGCGGCAGATCTACACCGGCCACACCGAGCGCGACTACGTCGGCATGGGCGAGCGCTGACCCGACGCCCACGCACGCTCCTCGACGCCCCCGGCCCACGGCCGGGGGCGTCGTCGTGCCACCGGCACCGGGCGGCCGGACCTCACCGGGCGAAAGGGGCGAATCGGTCGTAGCCTTCGGCGCATGAGGCGCACCTGGGCGGCAGCGGTCGGCACCCTCGGTCTCGCGGCGGCGGCAGCCGTGGCGAGCTCCCCGGCGACGGCCTCCCCGCCCGGCCACGACGCGGCCCCTGCCGCAGGTGCCCGCTCGGGCTCCACGGTCGGTGCCCGGCCCAGCGGGGTCGCGCCCACAGGCGGCCCGCTGGACCTGGGCCCGGCCGGCCTCCCCGAGACCCGCACCGTGCAGCAGGTCGAGCCGGGGGTCACGTGGACCCGGATCACCCGGGGCGCGCCCGACGCCTCCGTCCCGTGGGTGGTCGAGGTGAGCATCCCCTCCGGAGCGAGCAGCCCCGACCCGGACGCCCCGCCGCGTGCCATCCAGGACGAGGCCAGCGCCCGCGCGTTCGCCGACCGGCTCACCGCGGCCGGCTTCCCCGCGCAGGCCCAGCAGGTGCTCCAGCCGGCCGTCGCCGACGTCCCCGCCGGGGTGCTCGGCTGGCGGGTGCGGCTCACGACGACCTTCGGCAGCCAGGCACAGGCCACGGCCGAGGCCGCCCGGCTCAAGGCCGCCGGCTTCTTCGGCCGTGCCTGGTATGCCGGGTGGGACGGCACGTCGACCGCCAAGGGTCCGTGGACGGTCAACGTCGTGACCATCGACCCCCGGACGTTCCGCGGGACCCTGGCCGGCACGTTCGGCCCGACCATCGAGGCGCGCGAGACCCCGACCTGGCTGTCGCGGTACGAGAAGGCGAAGGTCGCGATCAACGCCGGCTTCTTCGTCCTCGACCCGAAGGCCGGCGCCGAGGGCGACCCGGCCGGCGCCGGCGTCTACGACGGCCGGCTGGAGTCCGAGCCGGTGGGGACCCGTCCCGTGCTCGTCCTCGACCCGCGCGCCCGCCACACCGAGGTCGTCCGCCCCACCTGGAAGGCGAGCGTGGGCCTGCCGTCCGGCCGCCAGGTCCTCGACGGTCTCAACCGGGTCCCAGGCCTCATCCGCAACTGCGGTGGCACCGCGGACGACCAGCCGACGTCCCTGCCCCTGCACGACTTCACCTGCACCGACGCCGACGAGCTGGTGCTGTTCACTCCCGCCTACGGGGCGAGCACGCCTGCCGGCCCGGGCGCCGAGGCGGTCCTCGACCGCTCCGGCCGCGTCGTCTCCGTCGCCTCGACCCGCGGGGTCGCGCTCGCGGGCGGCCAGCGGTCGCTCCAGGGCACCGGGGCCCGGGCGGCGCTGGTGGCGGCGCTCCGCCCTGGCCAGCGAGTGGGCGTGCAGACCGGGCTGACCGACGGCCGGCGGCCGCTGGCGCTGCCCGGCACGGCGGTGCTCAACGGCGGCCCGGAGCTGGTCCGCGACGGGCAGGTCCACGTGACCCAGCGCCAGGACGGCATGGTCCACCCGGGCGAGCCGAGCTTCGCCTACGGCTGGGTGCTCCAGCGCAACCCCCGCACGTTCGCCGGGGTCGACGCGGCGGGTCGCACTCTGCTCGTGACCGTCGACGGCCGCCAGCTCGGTGAGCTCGGCCTGTCGATCCCGGAGACCGCGGCGGTCGCGCGGTCGCTCGGCATGGTCGACGCGATGAACCTCGACGGTGGCGGGTCGACCGCGATGGTCGTCCGCGACGAGCTCGTCAGCCACCCGTCCGACGCCGCGGGGGAGCGCCCGGTCGGCGACGCCATCGTCGTGCGCTGACGGCGCTGGGGTGCAGCCGGGCTGGGTCGAGCCTCAGCCCGTGCCGGCGAACCTGACGACGACGGTGTCCTTGCCGACGGGCGTGCGGGCCGCCTGCCAGCTCCAGCCGTCGGCGCCCGTCGTCCGGGTCCACGTCCGCGACCCGACGGTCACCGACGTCGCGCCGAACTGCTCGGCCTTGGCCACGGCATACGCACCGGCGCTCCAGGCCCGCCGCTCGGAACCGGCGCGTGCCGTGAGGGTCGTGCCCTTGACCGAGGAGGTGACGCCCAGCTCGGCGGCCAGCGCGCTGCGCAGGGCGGCCGGCTTGCCGTCGGTGGCGTCCTTGAGGCGGCAGCCCAGGCCACCGGGGGAGTGGCCCGAGAGGGTCGAGGCCAGCAGCCGTCCCTCCTGCTCGTGCTCGGCGTAGGCCTCGGGGTAGGCGCTCTTCTGCACCTTCTGCGCGATCTCGGTGATCCGCATCTGCTCGTAGCCGTCGATCTTCACGAGGGCGTCGTAGAACTTGTTCGTCGCGTAGACCGGGTCGAGGATCTGCTTCTCGGTGCCCCAGCCCTGGCTCGGGCGCTGCTGGAAGAGCCCCACGGAGTCACGGTCGCCGTAGGCGAGGTTGCGCAGCTTCGACTCCTGGATGGCCGTGGCGATGGCGATGGTGGCCGCCCGGGCGGGCAGGCCCCGCTTCTCCGCGACCGCGTCGATCGTGGCCGCGTATGCCGTCTGGCTCGGGTCGAACGTGACGCTCTTGCCGAGGGCCGTGGCCTTGCACTCGGGGCCGCCGAAGCTGTGCAGCAGGCCGCGGATGCCGACGACGCCGGCCCCGACGACCGCCACCACGAACAGCAGCAGCACCAGCCGGGTCAGGAGCCGGCGCATCCCGCGTCGGGGGCGGCGCTGCTCGGCGAGGGGTGCGCGTCGCCTGGGGGTGGACATGCCTAGTCGTTGGCGTGGAGCGCGGAGTTGAGCACGATGCCGTGCCCGTCGCGGGCGAGCGCCTCGACGGTGCCCGTGACGGAGTTGCGGCGGAACAGCAGGTTGTCCTGCCCGGAGAGCTCGCGGGCCTTGACCACGCGCCCGTCGGTCAGGGTGACCTTGGTGCCGGCCGTGAGGTAGAGGCCGGCCTCGACGACGCAGTCGTCGCCGAGCGCGATGCCCAGCCCCGACTCCGCCCCGAGCAGGCAGCGCTCGCCGATGCGGACGCGCTCGGTGCCACCGCCGGACAGGGTGCCCATGGTCGAGGCGCCGCCGCCGACGTCGGAGCCGTCGCCGACGACGACACCCTGGGAGATGCGGCCCTCGACCATGGAGTGGCCGAGCGTGCCGGCGTTGAAGTTGACGAAGCCCTCGTGCATCACGGTGGTGCCCGGCGCGAGGTGCGCCCCCAGTCGGACGCGGTCGGCGTCGCCGATGCGGACGCCGGCGGGCACGACGTAGTCGACCAT
This sequence comes from Phycicoccus sp. M110.8, assembly GCF_032464895.1. NCBI lineage: Bacteria > Bacillati > Actinomycetota > Actinomycetes > Micrococcales > Intrasporangiaceae > Phycicoccus > Phycicoccus sp. M110.8. The sequence goes on along the minus strand of NZ_JAWDIC010000003.1, from coordinate 204,512 downwards.
GCGCGGGAACTTGTCGACGCCGAGCACCTGCACCGGCCCGCGTGCCTGGAGGCCGGCGCGGGTCAGCTCGAAGCCGTCGACGGCGCACGGCCCCTGGGTGGTCCACACGACGTTGGTCAGCACGCCGAACAGGCCGTCGAGGTTGACCGTGTTGGGCTCCACCAGGCAGTGCGAGAGCAGGTGCAGCCGCAGGTAGGCGTCGCACGGGTCGGCCGGTGCCGCGTCCAGGTCGACCTCGATGGTCACGACCTCGCGGCGCACGCGGCGCACGTTGTCCTTGCCCACGAGCGCCTCGAGCGCCTGCGGCACGTCCGCGCCGTCGGGGCGCCCACCCAGGGCGGGCTGCGGGAACCATGCGTCGAGCACGGCTCCGTCGTCGTGGATCGTGGCCAGGCCGTGTCCCCAGGCGGTGCGCTCGCTGCTCATGGCGACCAAGGGTACGAGAGGTGCGGCGCGCTCCGTGAATCCGCAGCCCGACTAGGGTGGCGGGCATGTCGAGCAGCCCCCAGAGCACCCCCGGAAACGCCGCCACCGCCCCCGTCCTCGACCTGTCCGCGGACGTCGTCACGCTCACCGCGGCGCTGTGCGACATCGAGTCGGTCAGCCTCGACGAGGCGACCGTCTGCGACGCCATCGAGGCGGCGCTGGCGCCCTTGGGGCACCTCACGACGACGCGCATCGGCAACACGCTCGTGGCCCGCACCGACCTCGGCCGCGCCGAGCGGGTCGTCCTGGCCGGGCACATCGACACCGTGCCGTTGACCACGGACCCGGCGAACCTGCCCACCCAGCGCCGGGGCGAGGAGCTGTGGGGCCGGGGGACGGTCGACATGAAGGGCGGTGTCGCCGTGCAGCTCAAGGCGGCCCTGGTCGCCGAGCCGTCCCGCGACCTGACCTTCGTGTTCTACGAGGGCGAGGAGATCGACAGCCAGTACAACGGCCTGCTGCACATCCACCAGCAGCGGCCCGACCTCATCGAGGACGCCGACTTCGCCGTCCTGCTCGAGCCGACCGGCTCCATCGTCGAGGGCGGCTGCAAGGGCACGCTGCGCGCCGAGGTCGTGACCAAGGGCATCGCCGCCCACAGCGCCCGTCCGTGGAACGGGCACAACGCGATCCACGACGCCGCCGAGGTGCTAGCGCGGCTCGTGGCGTACGAGCCGGAGACCGTCGAGGTCGACGGCCTGGAGTACCGCGAGGCGATGAACGCCGTCGGCATCGCCGGTGGCATCGCCGGCAACGTCATCCCCGACCGGTGCGTGGTGACCGTCAACTACCGGTACGCGCCCGACAAGTCCGAGGACGACGCCGCTGCCGTCGTCCACCAGCTCTTCAGCGACTTCGTCGTCACCATCGTCGACAACGCCGGCGGAGCCCGGCCGGGGCTGGACCGCCCGGCCGCCCGGGCGTTCGTCGACGCCCTGGAGGTCGACGTCGTGGCCAAGCAGGGCTGGACCGACGTGGCGCGGTTCGCGGCGATGGGCGTGCCCGCGGTCAACTTCGGCCCGGGCGACCCCAACCTCGCCCACCACGACGAGGAGCGGGTGCCGGTGGCCCAGCTCGAGTCCGCGGAGGCCGCGCTCCTGCGCTGGCTCGCCTGATCCCGGTCCGGCCCGCCGGCCGGAGGCGGCCGGTCAGCCGGAGGCGGCCGGCCGCGGGCGGTCCCCGGCCTACCTCGAGGGCTGCTCGCCGAAGGCCAGCGGCTCGCGCGAGACGAGGTACGTCGCCCAGTTCAGCTTGAGCACCGCGCCGTCGGGCCCCCGGGTGACCCGCAGCAGCTCGCCGCGCTCGCGCCCGGAGACCGTGCGGTAGGTGTCCTCGTCGAGGCGCTCGAACACCGACGGCGCACGGTCCGCCGGCGCGGCGTCCGCCCTGGCCTCGAGCCGTCCCTCGCGGACGCTGAAGGTGTAGCCGCTGCCCTCGGAGAACCACCGGCCCAGCAGCGGCACCAGGTGCGCGGGCACCGACGTCCCCGGCTGCCACGCGGGCTCCTCGGCCGGGTCGTGGTCCACGACGTGGTCGCCGAGCGCCAGGGCGAAGGCCGTCGGGTCGGGGGAGGAGGAGCTGTTCATGAGGACGATGCCGCCCGTGCCGCTCTCGCGGTGGGTGAAGACCCCGCTGACCTGACCCGGCATGCCGCCGGTGTGCCCGACCCACGTGCGGCCCCGCGGCGAGCGCACGAGGAAGAAGCCGAGCCCCATCGCGCCGGTCCAGCCGTCGGGGTCGGTCATCAGCTGCGGCTGGGTCATCTCCTCGAACGTGTCGGGGGACAGCACCGACGGGTCGGGGTCGGCCACGAAGCCGCTCCACCGCGCGAGGTCGGACACCGTGCTCACCAGGGCGCCGCACGGCGCCATCGCCCGCAGGTCCACCACGGGCTCGACCTGGGGGACGTCGTGGAAGGGGGACAGGTGGTACCCCGTCGCCCGCGGGCCGTCGTCGAAGCCCACCGTCGTGCGGGTCATCCCGAGCGGCTCGAGGATGCGCGCCCGCAGCGACTCCTCCCACGGGCGGCCGTCGAGCCGCGCCACGAGCTCGCCGAGCACGGCATACACGACGTTGGAGTAGTGCCAGCGGTCGTGGGGGCGGCCGACCCGCTCGATGGCGTTGAAGTCGGCCATCAGCGTCGCGAGGTCGGGCTGCTCGAGGGTCTCCCAGATGTCGCCGAGCGGCTCCCGGGCGAGCCCGGTCGCGTGGGCGAGGGCCTGCCGCACGGTCGCCCGCTGGGTGACGCCGGGCAGGTGCTCGTCGAGCCGGTCGTCGAGGTCGAGCCGTCCCTCGTCGCGCAGCGCCATGACGAGCACAGCGGTGAAGGACTTGGTGTTGGAGGCGACGAGGAACTGGTCGTCGGGGCCGGGCGCCCGCGGCGCGGAGACGTCGACCGTCCCGATGCCGTCGGTCCAGAGCAGCTCGCCGCGACGCACCACCCCGGCGGCGACGCCGGGGACGCGTCCGGTCCGCTGGCGCTCGAGTGCGATGGCGCGCAGCCGTCGGCGGGTGCTGTCCTGCAGGGTGCTGTCCACCTCCGCGACCCTAGCGGGCAGCGCGCAGTTCCCGAGCCCGTCGGCCGCGGTGGCCTAGGTTGGCCGTGTGAGCGACCACGAGGACCTGAGCCACACCGGAGACGACCTGGGGCAGACCGCCGGGGCCACCGAGTGGGACGTCGAGTACCGCACCGGGCCGGTCATGCTCCGCGGGTCGCGGGTGCCCGGCACCACGACCGACCAGCGGCTGCTCGACTCGCGGGGCCCGACCGACTGGGTGCACACCGACCCGTGGCGCGTCCTGCGGATCCAGAGCGAGTTCGTCGAGGGGTTCGGCGCGCTGGCCGAGCTCGGCCCGGCGGTCTCGGTCTTCGGGTCGGCGCGGACCAAGCCCGGCACCGAGTTCTACGAGCTCGGCGCCGAGGTCGGGCGCCGGCTCGCCGAGGCCGGGTATGCCGTGATCACCGGTGGCGGGCCCGGCGCCATGGAGGCGGCCAACAAGGGCGCGCACGAGGCGGGCGGCGCGTCGGTCGGGCTCGGCATCGAGCTGCCGTTCGAGCAGGGCCTCAACGAGCACGTGAACCTCGGCGTCAACTTCCGCTACTTCTTCGCCCGCAAGACGATGTTCGTGAAGTACGCCCGCGGCTTCATCGTGCTGCCGGGCGGGTTCGGCACCCTGGACGAGCTGTTCGAGGCAGTGACCCTGGTCCAGACGCAGAAGGTCACCTCGTTCCCGATCGTGCTCATGGGCACGGGGTACTGGGGCGGGCTGTTCGACTGGCTGCGCGGCACGGTCCTGGAGGCCGGGACCGTCAGCCCCCGGGACGTCGACCTGCTGCACCTCACCGACGACGTGGACGAGGCCGTCAGGATCATCCTGGAGGCCGACGAGCAGGTGGCGGCCAAGCGGCCCGAGTAGCTGCGTCGGGCAGGGCGGGCCGAGCTCGGGCGACCGGGGATGGACGCGGCGCCGGGCGCCCGGGAGAATGGGGCGATGACCGTGTCGCCGCTGCCACGCCTGGGCGACGTCGTGCTCGGCCGCGACGTCGCGGGCCGCACGCTGCGGATCTCCGGCCACCCGGCCAGCGGCCGGGTGGTGCTGTCGATCTGGCAGGACTCGGTGTGCAAGGCCACCGTCCGGCTCGCGCCCGAGGATGTGCCGCACGTCGTCGAGATGCTGACCCGCGCAGCCGCCGCCCCGGCCCTCGCCACGGCCGACGTCCCCGAGGCCGGATCGGCGGGCTGACTAGGTCCCTCCCAGCCGGACGTGCGACGATCGGGCGCGTGGTCTGGGTCTTCTTCATCGTCGTCGCGGTGCTGCTCGTGGGTGGCTTCGCCGCCCTCGTGACCGGTCGCATCGGGTACGACCCGATGGCCCCGGCAACCACGACACAGGCCGATCCCGTTCTCTCCGAGCACTTCCCGGCCAGCGAGGTCTCCACCGTGCGGTTCGACACGGCGCTGCGCGGCTACCGCATGGACCAGGTCGACGCGGTGCTCGACCAGCTGCAGGCCCGCATCGCCGAGCTCGAGGCCGCGCAGGACCCGCGCGACGTCGCCGCGCCGACGCCTCGCGCCGACGGCTGACCGCCATGGCCCGCTTCCACCTGACCCGTCACTCCCCGGCGAGCCCGGAGGCCGTCTGGGCGGCGGTCACCGACTTCGCTGCCTACGCGGACTGGATGCCGCTCACGCGCATGCGGCTCGATGCCGGACAGCCGACCCCGGGCTGGGGGTTCGCCGGCATCAGCGGCCTCGGGCCGCTGGCGTTCCGCGACTCGATGCTCGTGACCGTCTGGGAGCCGCCGGCCGACGGTGCAGGCCGGTTCCGCGTCGTCAAGACCGGCCGGGTGCTCGGTGGGTGGGCCGACGTGACCGTGGCACCCGACGGCGACGGCACCCGTCTGGACTGGCGCGAGGACGCCGTCGTCCGGCCGCTGCCGGCCAAGCGCCTCTTCGACCCCCTGGTGGCCCGGGGCAGCGAGTGGCTCTACGGGCGCGCGATCGCGGCGATGCTGGACCGGGCCGCGGGGGCGCCCCGGTGAGCGGAGTCGTCGTCGGCGCGGACGGCCTGGCGCGGTGTGCCTGGGCCGGCTCGACCCCGGACTACCTCGACTACCACGACCGCGAGTGGGGCGTGCCGGTCCACGGCGAGAAGGCCCTCTACGAACGGATCACCCTCGAGGCGTTCCAGTCCGGGCTCGCGTGGATCACCATCCTCCGCAAGCGCGAGGCGTTCCGCGCGGCGTTCGCCGGGTTCGACCCCGAGGCGGTCGCGGCCTTCGACGACTCGGACCGGGAGCGCCTCATGGCCGACGCCGGCATCGTGCGCAACCGGCTCAAGGTCGACGCCGCGATCACCAACGCTCGCGCCGTCCTGGGCCTGCGCGAGCAGGGCGGGCTCGAGGACCTCGTCTGGTCGCACCGGCCGGAGCAGCACACCCCTCCGCGCAGCACCGCCGAGCTGCGCGCCACCTCTCCCGAGAGCGTCGCCCTCGCCAAGGCTCTGAAGAAGGCCGGCTTCGCCTTCGTCGGACCGACGACGATGTACGCCGCCATGCAGGCCTGCGGGCTCGTGGACGACCACCTCCTGGGGTGCCACCGGGCCGGCGGCCCGGAGTGAGCCGGTCCCCGGTGCGCGCCCTGCTCTGGCGCGCGGGCCTGGTCTACCTCGTCCTGAGGGCGGTCAGCTGGGTGCTGCTCGTCATCGCCTCGCACCGCCAGCCGGTGATGATGGACTGGACCGGTCCCACGGTCGAGCCGCTGGACATGACGGTGCTGTGGGACGGCAGCTGGTACCGGCACGTGGCCGAGCTCGGCTACCCGCACGTCCTGCCGCGCCTGCCGGACGGCCAGGTCGCGCAGAACGCCTGGGCGTTCTACCCGCTGTTCCCGCTCGTGTCCCGGGCGCTCATGGACCTCACCGGTTTCGGCTTTCCGCTCGTCGCGTCCTCGGTGGCCCTCCTGTGCGGGCTCGGCGCCGCGCTGGTCATGGCCGTCCTGCTCGCCGAGAAGGTCGGCCGCCCGGTGGCGCTGGCGACGGTCGCGGTGTGGGCGGCCTTCCCCGCCGCCGTCTCGCTGCAGCTGGCGTACACCGAGTCGATGGCGATGCTCGTGCTGTGCCTGCTGCTGTGGGCGGTCCTCCGCAGGCAGTGGGTCGGGGCGGGGGTCGCGGCCCTGGTGCTCGGCCTCACCCGGCCGATCGCCGTCCCGGTGGTGGCCGTGGTGGCCGTGGCCCTCTTCCTGCGCTGGCGCGGCCGCCGGCGTGAGCCGGTCGGCGCGGGAGAGTATGCCGCGGGGGCCTTCGCCCTCGCCTGCAGCGGGCTCGGGGCGATCCTGTGGCCGCTCGTCGCCTGGCACGTGACCGGCGTGCGCACCGCCTACACGGACACCATGGCGGCGTGGCGGGTCGGCCACGTCATCGAGCCGCTCAAGCCCTGGCTCGGCATGTCCCAGTGGGCCTTCCGCGACTTCGACGGCGCAGCGGTCTACGGACCCGTGGGGCTCGCAGCCCTCGTGACGGCGATCGTCGTGCTCACCCTCGGGCCGTGGGCGACCGCGCTGGGTCCCGAGCTGCGCACGTGGTGCCTGGCCTACCCGGCATACCTCGCGCTCGTGCTCGACCCGTTCACGAGCATCTTCCGCTACGCGCTCCCGCTCTTCCCCCTGGTGGCCGTCATGCTGGGCGGTGGCTGGGTCGAGCGCGGCGCCCGCTGGCTGTGGACGCGCGCCGGGGTGCTCGTCGCGCTCGGCGTCGTCGGCCAGGTCGCCTGGATCTGGAAGCTGCTGGTCTTCCACCCGCCCTCGGACTACCCGCCGTGAGCGCCGCCGGCCTGACCGCGCTGCGCACCTCCGCGGGCCGCAGCGCCGTGGCGCAGCGGGCGCTGCGCCACCCGGTGGCCTACCTGCTGCTCGTGTATGCCGTGTCGCGCGTCCTCGTCGTGGCCGCCATGGGCGTGGCCGCCGTCTGGTTCCAGACCCCCGCCGGGGTGGGGCACGTCGACCCGAACGTCGCCGACATCCTCGGCGGCTGGGACGGCGTCTGGTACCAGCGGATTGCCCAGACCGGCTACCCGGTTCCCCTGCCGGCCGACCCCGACACGGGCCTGCTGACCTACAGCGAGTGGGCGTTCTACCCGGTCTTCCCGTTCCTCGTGCGCGGCCTCATGGTCACGGGCCTGCCGTTCCTCGGGGCCGCGGTCACGCTCAACCTGCTGCTCGGTGCCGCGGCGACGCTGCTCGTGTGGCGCTGCTTCCACTTCGCCCTGCACGCCTCGCCCCAGCCGGCCCGTGAGCGCCTCGCCCTGACGGCGGCGTCGCTGTGGTGCCTCTACCCGGCGACGGGCGTGCTCGTCATGCCGTACACGGAGGCGGTGGCGGCGGTGCTCATCGCCGGCTCGCTGCTCCTGCTCATGCAGCGGCGCTACGCCTGGGTGGCGACGCTCGCGCTCGTCCTCGGCTTCACCCGGGCGGTGGCCCCGGCGATCGCGTGCGCGGTGCTGGCCCACCTCGTCCTGCGGTGGCGCGAGGACCGGGCGGCGGGGGTGGCGCCACTGGCCGGCCAGCGGGTCACGGCGGGGCTGATGATCGCGGCGACGGCAGTGTCCTCGCTGTCGTGGCCGGTCGTCGTCGGCCTCGTGAGCGGGCTGCCGACCGCGTTCTTCGACGTGCAGGCGGCGTGGGGGCAGAAGCCGGAGTCGGGGCCGTTCGTGCTCTGGCTGGCGTGGGCGTGGGAGTCGCACGGGTTCTTCGGCGTGCTCGTCCTGGTCTCGCTCGTCGCGACGTACATCGCGCTCATCCTCGGGAGGCACGGGCGCTGGCTCGCCGTCGAGCTGCGGGTGTGGGCGCTGGCGTACCCGCTCTACCTGCTGGCCGTCGTGCGGCCCATCACGAGCATGTGGCGCTTCCTCCTGCTGGACTTCCCGATCGCCGCGCTCGTCGCCTCGGTCGCGATGCGGACGTCCACCGGCGCGCGGATCGTGCCGCACTGGCGGCGTCGGGTGGGTGTCGTGGCGGTCGTCCTCGTGCTGGGGATGTTCTGGTTCACCTGCACGCTGCTGACGTACACGCCGTGGGCGGCCGCGCCGCCGTGAGGCGCCCCCGTCCCGACCCGTCGCCCCTCTCAGCGGCCGGTGAAGACCGGCTTCTCCTTGGCGAGGAACGCGTCGACGGCCGCGCGGTGGTCGGCACTCGCGCCGGTGCGCGCCATGTACTCGCCCTCACGCGCGAGCGACTCCGCCAGCGGGTGCGCGGCCGAGTACGCCACGGCCTGCCGGATCGAGCCGTAGGCCATCGTCGGGCCGGCGGCGAGCTGCGCGGCGACCCGCGACACCTCCGCCTCGAACTCCTCCGCGGGCACGACGGTGGTCACCAGGCCGAGGGCGAGGCACTCGTCGGCCGGCACGGTGCGGGGCAGCAGGAGCAGCTCCTTGGCCCGCGCCGGTCCGACCAGGCGCTGCAGCCACCACGACGACCCGGAGTCGCAGGACAGGGCGATGCCGGCGAAGGCGAGGTTGAACCCCGCGGTGTCGACCATGATGCGGATGTCGGCCGCCATCGCGAACGCGGCACCCGCGCCCGCCGCCACCCCGTTGAGCGCGGCCACGACCGGCTTGTCCATCGTCGCGAGCAGCTCGGCGACGGGGTTGTAGTGGGTCGGAACGGTCTCCCACAGGGACGGGTCGTCGGACTGCAGCAGGGTCACGTGCTCGCGCAGGTCCTGCCCCACGCAGAAGGCCCGCCCGGACCCGGTGAGCACGACGCAGCGCACCTCGGGATCCCCGGCCACCTCCGTCAGGGCCGCCAGCAGCGCCTCCTTCGTCGCCACGTCCAGGGCGTTCATCGCGTCGGGCCGGTTGAACCGCACGGTGGCGACGGCGCCGTCGCGCTCGAGGAGGACGGGGGACTGGCCGGGAGCGGGGGTGTCGGTCATGGCGTCATCATGCCGGGCACGCGGTGGGGCGGATTTCACCTGTGAGGCTGTTCACGGGATAATGAGGCAAAACTGGCGCGCACCTGCTGACCGACGACCACTGGCGTGGACCCGTGTGCCCAGCCAAACCACGCCTGACGGAAGGGACACATCCCCATGGCGGCAATGAAGCCGAGGACCGGCGACGGCCCGCTCGAGGTGACCAAGGAGGGTCGCGGCATCGTGCTGCGCATGCCCCTGGAGGGTGGCGGTCGGCTCGTCGTCGAGATGACCCCTGACGAGGTGCGTGCCCTCGGCGACGCCATCGACAACTGCGAGGGCCTGAAGTAGCCCTTCGGCCCCACCACGAAGGACCCCCGCCGGCATGCCCGGCCGGGGTCCTTCGTCGTCCCGGCACCTGTTGGGACAGGTCGCCGCCGGTATGCCGGCCGGCCCGGCCGGGTGGGTAGGGTCGGGGCCGTGCCAGACCCCGAGCTCCTGACCCCCTCCACCAGCGACTGGTCGGTCCAGCACCGACCCCTCGCGGACGTCCTCGCCGACCACGACCCGGCCGACCTGGCCCTGGCGGTCGCCGTGGGCGGGGACGGCATCGGCCCGGCCGGGGCCGAGGCGCTCGAGCTGGTCGGGCTGGACGCCACCGTGGTCCAGGCGACGTGGGAGCCACCGTCGACCGCCGGCGCGGTCACCGCCGTCCCGCTGCCGCCCGGGGAGCGGGCGGCCCGGACGGTGCTGCTCGTCGGCATGGGGACCGGCTCGGTCGCCGACCTCCGGGCGGCGGGTGCGGCGCTCGGCCGCGCGGTGCGGGGGCGTGCCGCCCTCGTCACGACGGTGGGGGCCGGGGAGCCGGCGCCACTGCAGTCGGCCCTCGCCGAGGGCCTGGCCCTCGGCGGGTACACCAGCCCGCGGTGGCTGAGCGAGCGCACCAGCGCCAGCCCGGCCCCCGTGCAGGCCGTCGCGCTCGTGGGGTCGTACGACGGGGACGTCGTCCGGCGGTCGGTGCGACGCGCCACCGCGACCATGCTCGCCCGCAACCTGGCGGTCGTCCCCTCGAACACCAAGAACCCGGCCTGGGTCGCCGCCCAGGCGCGCACGCTGGGCCGGCGCCACGGCCTCGACGTGACCGTGTGGAACGAGCGCGAGCTGCGGGCGCAGGGCTTCGGCGGCCTGCTCGCCGTCGGCGCCGCCTCGGCCACCCCGCCGCGCCTGGTCCGCCTCGACTGGACGCCGGAGGGGGCGGGCGCGCGGCCGCCGCACGTCGTGCTCGTGGGCAAGGGCATCACCTTCGACACCGGCGGGCTCGACATCAAGCCGGCCGAGGGCATGCTCGCGATGAAGACCGACATGAGCGGCGCCGGCATCGTCCTGTCCGTGCTGGCCGCCTGCCGCGACCTGGCCGTCCCCGTGCGGGTCACCGGCCTGCTGGCGCTCGCGGAGAACGCCGTGGGCGCCGCGTCCTACCGGCCCGGCGACGTCATCACCCACTACGGCGGCCGGACGGTCGAGATCGGCAACACCGACGCCGAGGGGAGGCTCGTGATGGCGGACGCCCTGGCATACGCCGACCTCGAGCTGCAGCCCGACGTCCTGCTCGACATCGCGACCCTGACCGGCGCCGCCCGCGTCGCGCTGGGCCGCTCGATGGCCCCGGTGTACGCCACCGACGACGCCGTCGGCGAGGCGCTCGTCCGGGCGGGGGAGGCGACCGGCGAGCTGCTGTGGCCGTTCCCGCTGGTCGAGGACTACCGCCCCACCCTCGACAGCGACGTCGCCGACATCAACCACATCGCGGGACTCGGGGGCGGCGGCGGCTCGATCTCGGCAGCATTGTTCCTCCGGGAGTTCGCGGGCTCGCGGAGCTGGGCGCACCTCGACATCGCCGGGGTCGGCCGCTCCGACGTCGACAGCGGGCTCCACACCAAGGGCGGCACGGGCTTCGGTGCCCGGCTGCTCCTGCACTGGCTGGAGGAGATGCGATGAACGCCGGGTACGGGTTGACCGTCCGCTGGTCCCTCGAGGAGGCCCCCGCCGACGTGGCGGGCAAGCTGCGCGACTACGTCGTCGGGACCTCGATGGCGAAGTTCATGTTCCTCGACGGGCTCGCGTTCAAGACGTGGCGGATGGTCGAGGGCAGCTGGTTCGAGGGCACCTACGTCTTCGACCAGGCCGTCTACCGCGACGACTTCCAGAAGGAGTTCAGCGCCGAGGCGGCCCAGTCGGCCGGCAGCAAGATCATCGGGTCGGCACCGGTGCTCGTCGAGCCGTTCGAGGTCGTGGCGATCGCCGAGGGACCCGAGGGCTTCCGGCGCGGCCCCGGCCCCGGCACCGCCTAGCGCTTGACGGCGGCGAGCACGCCGTCGCCGACCGGCAGGAGGGCCGGGACGAGGCGCTCGTCATCGCGCAGCCGCTTGCCGAGGTCGCGCAGGATGGTGGTCTCGGCGTCGCGGGCGGCGGGGTCGGCGACCTTGTCGTGCCAGAGCATGTTGTCCAGGACCAGCACCCCGCCCGAGCGCAGCAGCCGGATGGCGTGGTCGACGTACTCGGGGTACTCCCGCTTGTCGGCGTCCACGACCACCATGTCGTACGCGCCGTCGGTCATGCGGGGCAGGACGTCAAGGGCCCGGCCGGTGATGACGCGGGTGCGCTGGTGGGCGATCCCGGCCTCGGCGTACGCCTTGCGGGCCGCGCCCTGGTGCTCGGCCTCGACGTCGATGGTCGTGAGGATGCCGTCCTCGGGCATCCCCTGCAGGAGCCACAGCCCGGACGTGCCGCCCCCGGTGCCGATCTCGACGACCGACCGGGCACGCACCGCCGCCGCCAGCAGGCGCAGCAGGACGCCGGCGCCGTTGCCCACGGGCACCGCCCCCAGCTCCTCGCCGCGGTGCCGGGCGGACTCGATGACCTCGTTCTCGGTCACGAACTCCTCGGCATACGCCCAGCTTGCGGGCTTCTGTGCGCTCATGCCGCAAACCCTACTGCCGTGGGGGTGTCTCCCCGGACCGCAGGATGTTCAGGAAACGCTCAGGTTGGTGGGGAACGATTTCAACCAGTCGGTCGTCTGGACCGAGTGCACAGCACGCACCTCCGGGTGCGCCGACCGGAGGTGAGGGACGTGACCGCGACCGACATGATCGGCACGCCCCGGGCAGAGAGCCAGGACCAGCCCGCGTGGGTGCCGCCCTCGTGGGAGGAGATCGTCGAGCAGCACTCCGCCCGGGTGTACCGGCTCGCGTACCGCCTCACCGGCAACCCGCACGACGCCGAGGACCTCACCCACGACGTGTTCATCCGCGTCTTCCGCTCGCTGCACTCCTACCAGCCCGGCACCTTCGAGGGCTGGCTGCACCGCATCACCACCAACGTCTTCCTCGACAAGATGCGCCGCAAGCAGCGCATCCGCTTCGACGCCCTGTCCGACGAGTCCGCCGCCCGCCTGCCCAGTCGCGACCTGGGTCCCGAGGCCACGTACGACGCGACCCACTTCGACGACGACGTCCAGCGGGCGCTCGACGCGCTGTCGCCGGAGTTCCGGGCCGCCGTCGTGCTGTGCGACATCGAGGGCCTGTCCTACGAGGAGATCGCGGCCACGCTCGGCATCAAGCTGGGCACCGTGCGCTCGCGCATCCACCGCGGCCGCGCGCAGCTGCGCGAGTCGCTGGCCCACCGCGACCCCTCCCTGGGGCGCCCCGCGACGGACTCCGAGCGTCCCGCCACGCCCCGGCGCCGACTGCCGGTGCTGGGCCGGGCGGTGCCGGGGTCGCGATGACGCGGCTCGGGCTGGTCGGGGGGTCGGCGCCGCGAGGCGGCCGGTGCCTCGGCGACCGCCTGACCGCCTATGCGGACCGGGCCATGGATGCCGCCAGCCTGCTCCACTGGGACCGCCACCTCGTCGTGTGCACGCGCTGCCGTGCCCTCGTCGAGCAGGAGCGCCGGGTGCTCCAGGCACTGCGGTCCCCGGCCTGCTCCTCCGTGCCCGGCGACCTGCGCTCGCTCCTGCTGGCCGTGGCCGAGCAGCCGCTGCGCCCCGAGGCGGCCGACGTGACCGGCCAGGCGTCCCCTGGCCGGGGGACGCGCCCCGGTGGCACCGTCACGCACCACCTGCCGCCCGTCCCCGTCGCCCCCGTGCCGGTGGTCGACCGCGGCGCCCCGGCGCTGCACCGGTCGGTGCGCCGTGCCACCGTCTTCGCCGGCATCGCGGCGGGGGCGACGGCTGCGGCCGCCTGGGGGCTCGTCGTGACCGGCGGAGGAGCAGGTACGCCCTCGCCGACCACCCCTGCGTCGCCCGCGGTACAGCGTGCGCGGTCGGCCCAGCCCGGCTTCGCGACCGCTGCGTTCACCGTGCGTGGCTTCGGGAGCTCGGCCGGCACCGCCGTGGCGGCCCCGAACCTTGGACCCACTGTCAGCGGAGCGCGCCAACGTTCGGCAGAATCGACGCCATGACCAACGAGCGCGACCCCGAGGCGAGCCCTCAGGGCGCCGACGACGAGCGCACCGCCGCACCGGGCGATTCTGCTCCTGCCGTCGAGCCGCAGGATGCCCACCCGGTGCCGGCTGCCGACCACTGGGACCCGTGGGCGCCTCCGCGCCCTGCCGAGCACACCCAGCCGGTCGACCTGTCGCACACCCAGGAGATCGACTCCGCCGCGGCTGCCTCCGCCCACGGTGGGCCCGAGGGCAGTTCCCCCGACGCTGCACCGACCTCTTCCCCCGACGCTGCACCGACCCAGCCCGTGTGGGCGCACGAGCCGACCGGCTGGCCGGCCCAGCCCGCCGCCCCGGGCCCCGAACCCACCGGCTACGAGCCGACCGCGCACGCGCAGCAGCCCGGTGACGGCCCCGGTGCGGCGTACGGCGCCGGTGCCGCAGCCGGTGCGGCGTCCGGGGTCGCGGCCGCCACCGACCACGGCACGCCCGCGCACGCGCAGGGCGCCCCCTCGGCCGGCCTGCCCGGCAGCGGCTGGGACCCGATCACCGCACCCTCCGCGGACGCCGGGTATGCCGGCAGCGCGGCCCCGTGGGCAGGTGCCCACCCCGTGCCGGCGACCGCGCCGCAGCAGAAGGGCCCCGGCTGGGGTGCCCTCGTGGCCGTCGCCGCGGCTGCCGCGCTGGTCGCCGCCGTCCTCGGTGGCATGTTCGGCGGCTGGCTCGGCGCGACCGACCGCGTCGACTTCGGCCGCCTGGACCGCACCCCGTCCTCGATCCCCACTGCCGGCACCGGGTCGACCGCGCGGCCCGAGGGCTCCATCCCGAACATCGCCGCCAAGGCGCTGCCCAGTGTCGTCACCATCAAGGTGCGCGGTGCCGACGGCGCGGGCACCGGCTCCGGCTTCGTCCTGGACCGCGACGGGCACATCATCACCAACAACCACGTCGTGGCCAGCGCCGCGAACAACGGCACGATCAAGATCGAGCTCTCCAACGGCTCGGAGATCTCCGCCACCATCGTGGGCCGGGACGCCTCGTACGACCTCGCCGTCCTGAAGACCCAGCGCACCGGCCTCGAGCCGCTCACCATGGGAGCCTCCAAGGACGTCGTCGTCGGCGACCAGGTCATCGCGGTCGGGGCCCCGCTCGGGCTGGAGTCCACCGTCACCAGCGGCATCGTGAGCGCGCTGAACCGGCCCGTGAGCCCCGGCGGCGACGGCGACCAGCAGTCGTACATCAACGCCATCCAGACCGACGCGGCGATCAACCCGGGCAACAGCGGCGGCCCGCTGCTGAACATGCGCGGCGAGGTGATCGGCGTGAACTCGGCCATCGCGCGCATCCCCGGCTCGACCGACACCCAGTCCGGCAACATCGGCGTCGGTTTCTCGATCCCGAGTGACCAGGTGGTCAAGACCGCCGAGCAGCTCATCAAGACCGGCTCGGCGCAGCACCCGGTGATCGGGGTCGTGCTCGACCGCCAGTACACCGGCGACGGCGTGCGGATCCTGCCGAAGGGCACCGCCGACAGCGGTGACCCGGTCGACCCGTCCGGCCCTGCCGGCAAGGCGGGGGTGAAGGCGGGTGACATCATCGTCGAGTTCGACGGCCGCAAGGTCACCAGTGCCGACGACCTCGTCGTGGCCATCCGCGCCAAGAGCGTCGGTGACCGGGTGTCGATGACGGTCCGTCGCGGCAGTGAGACGATCGAGGTCACACTGACCTTGGCCGGCAAGTCCGGCAGCTGAGCAGGAGGGCTCGTGGCAGGCGTCAACGGCTGGGAGTTCATCCTGCTGATCGTGCTGGCGGTGGTGATCCTCGGCCCCGAGCGGCTTCCGGAGTATGCCGCGAAGCTGGGACGGCTCGTGCGCCAGGCGCGCGCGATGGCCGAGGGTGCGAAGGGTCAGCTGCGCGAGCAGATGGGGCCGGAGTTCGACGACATCGACTGGCGCCAGTACGACCCGCGCCAGTACGACCCGCGGCGGATCGTGCGCGAGGCGCTCATGGACCCCACCCCGTTCGAGCCGGAGACCTCGGCGGCCGCGGCGGGCGCAGCGGCTGCGGCGTCGACGCCCGGCTCCGGCCCGGTGTCACGCGACCCGTCGCTGCCGACGCCCTTCGACGACGACGCCACCTGATCGCTCGTCTGCGCACAGGCGAGCGTGTGCCTGCGCGCTGACCCGCTCCCTGCGCACTGGGACGGAGGTCTGCGCACAGACGACCGTGCGCAGGACCCGGTCCTAGCGGCCGACGGGGGACAGGCCCAGCGACCGCCCGGCCAGGCCGCGCGAGCGCGTGCCGAGGCCTCGGGCGATGCCGCGCAGCGCCACGGCTGCCGGCGAGTCCGGGTCGCGCAGGACGACCGGGTTGCCCTCGTCGGCGCCCTCGCGCAGGTTCGTGTCGAGCGGGATCTGGCCGAGCAGCGGCACCTGGGCGCCCACCGCGCGGGTGAGCGACTCCGAGACCGCCTGGCCGCCGCCGGAGCCGAAGATCTCCTGGCGCGAGCCGTCGGGCAGCTCGAGCCACGACATGTTCTCGATGACGCCGACGATCCGCTGGTGGGTCTGCAGCGCGATCGACCCGGCTCGCTCGGCCACCTCGGCAGCCGCCTGCTGCGGCGTCGTCACGACGAGGATCTCCGCGGTCGGGATGAGCTGGGCCACCGAGATCGCGATGTCGCCGGTGCCGGGCGGCAGGTCGAGCAGCAGCACGTCGAGGTCGCCCCAGAAGACGTCGCCGAGGAACTGCTGCAGCGCACGGTGCAGCATCGGCCCGCGCCACACGACCGGCTGGTTGCCGGGCACGAACATGCCGATCGAGATGACCTTCACGTCGTGGCTCACCGGCGGGAGGATCATGTCGTCGACCTGGGTGGGGCGGTGCTCGACGCCGAGCATGCGCGGCACGGAGAAGCCGTAGACGTCCGCGTCGACCACGCCGACGCGCAGGCCGCTCTCGGCCAGCGACGCCGCGAGGTTGACCGTCACCGAGGACTTGCCGACGCCGCCCTTGCCTGAGGCCACGGCATACACGCGGGTGAGCGAGCCGGGCCGGGCGAACGGGATCTCGCGCTCGGGCGTCCCGCCCCGGAGCTGCTCGCGCAGCTTCGTGCGCTGCTCGTCGCTCATGACACCGAGCGACACCTTCACGCCGGTGACACCGGGCACCTTGGCGAGGGCCTCGGTGGTGTCCTTGGTCAGGGTGTCCTTCATCGGGCAACCCGAGACGGTGAGCAGGATCGTCACCGCGACGCGGCCGGCCTCGTCGACCGTGCAGCTCTCGACCATCCCCAGCTCGGTGACGGGCTTGCGGATCTCGGGGTCGATGACCGTGGCGAGCGCCTGACGGAGGGCGTCGTCGGTCACGGGTGCTGCTGAGGGGGCGGACATGCCCTCCATGCTAGGTCGCCGCGGTCTCCGGGGCCGACCCGCCCGTCTCCTCGCGGCTGCCGGCCTCGTCACGCCGGCGCACCTCGAGCCCGCGCTCCTCGAACTCCTCGAGCAGGCTGCGCAGCTCGGAGCGGACGAAGTCGCGGGTCGCGGCGTCGCGCATGGCGTGGCGCAGCGCCGCCACCTCGCGGGTGAGGAACTCGGTGTCGGCGAGGTTCCGCTCGTCCCGGGCGCGGTCCTGCTCCAGCGCCACGCGGTCGCGGTCGGCCTGCCGGTTCTGCGCGAGCAGGATCAGCGGCGCGGCATACGACGCCTGGAGGCTGAGCATGAGCGTGAGGAAGATGAACGGGTAGGCGTCGAAGCGCAGGGTGCGGCTGGACAGGATGTTCCAGCCCACCCAGACCAGGACGAACACCGTCATCGCGATGATGAACTGCGCCGTCCCCATCCACCGGGCGAAGCCCTCGCTCCAGCGCCCGAAGGTCTCCTGGGACAGGGCGGGGCGGGGCAGCACCGCGCGACGGGTGTCGCGCGGCTGGTCCAGCCGGGACGAGGCGTCCCGGCGGCGCTCGCGCTCAGCCATGGGTCACCTCGCGCCGCTCCTCGCGCCAGTCGTCGGGGAGGATGTGGTCGAGGACGTCGTCGACGGTGACGGCACCGATGAGGCGGCCCTCGTCGTCGACGACGGGCACACCGACGAGGTTGTAGGTCGCGAGGATCCGGGTCACCTGGCCGAGCGGCGCGTCGGCGGTGAGCGGCTCGATCTCCTTGTCGAGGATGCCGCCGATGGCGCCGTGCGGGGGCTCGCGCAGCAGCCGCTGGATGTGCACGATGCCGAGGAACTTGCCGGTCGGGGTCTCGTGCGGCGCGCGGCAGACGTAGACGGTGGACGCCAGGGCGGGGGAGATCTCCGCGCGCCGGACCACGGCGAGAGCCTCGGCGATGGACGCCTCGGGGCCGAGGATGACGGGCTCGGTCGTCATCATGCCGCCGGCCGACTCCTCGTCGTAGGACAGCAGACGGCGCAGGTCGGCGGCCTCGTCGGGCTCCATCCGGCGCAGCAGCTCCTCCTGCTTCTCCTCGGGGAGGTTGTGCAGCAGGTCGGTCGCGTCGTCGGGCTCCATCGCCTCGAGAACGTCGGCGGCCCGGTCGACCGGCAGGCCCTCGAGGATCTCGACCTGGTCGTCCTCGGGCAGCTCCTCGAGGACGTCGGCGAGACGGGCGTCGTCCATCGCCTCGGCGACCTCGGCCCGCCGGCGCTTGGGCAGGTCGTGGATCACCTCGGCGAGGTCGGCCGACTTCAGCTCGTCGTAGGTCTCGAGCAGCATCGCCGCCGACTGCCCCTCGGCGTGGCGGTGGATGCCGCTGACGTCCTCGACGGGCACGAGCACGGTCGTGCCCCGGCGGCGCCGGAACGGCCCCAGCGAGGACTTCTGCGTGCCCTGGCGGACGTACACCTTGGAGATCGACCAGTCGCGGCCGCGCTCGCGCTCGATGGCGACGTCCTCGACGGTCGCCTCGAACGCGCCCTCGGGGTCGTTGACGGTGACCGGCCGCTCGAGGATCTCGGCCATGACCAGCACCTCGTTGGCGCGCTGCTCGAACCGGCGCATGTTCACCAGCCCGGTCGTGATGACCTGGCCGCCGTCGACGGAGGTCACCCTGGTCATCGGCACGAAGACGCGGCGGCGGCCCGGCACCTCGACGACGAGGCCGATGACGCGGGGGCGGCGGCGGGAGGCGGTGAACGTCACGACGACGTCGCGGACCCGGCCGACCTGGTCGCCGAGCGGGTCGAAGACGCTCAGGCTGGTCAGGCGGCCCACGAAGACGCGCGACGGAGTGCTCACGCTGCAAGGCTATCCGGCGGGCCCGTGCTCGGCCCGCAGGCTCAGCGGTCGTCCGGCTGGCGGGTGCCCCGGCGCCGCCGCGGGCGTCCGCGCAGGTGCCACGGGCGCCAGTGCGTCGTCGTCGCCGTGCTCGGGGGGACAGGGGCGGCGCCCGAGGATGTCCCGTAGCTGCCGGGAGCCTCCAGGGGCGGGCCGAACGGCCTGAGCGCGCGCACCGTGCACTCGCGCGCCCAGCGGTCGACCGGGTCGTCGGTCGCGTTGAGCCGGGCCGCGGTCAGGGCCGACGTCGCCGCGGCCCAGCGCTCGTCGTCCGGCGCGACCTCCTCGCACGTCGCGTGGACGGCGAGCAGCCGGCCGCCGGTGTCCTTGCTGCGCAGGAGCAGCACAACCTCGCCGGGCAGCCACGGCAGGGTCTGCTCACCGGGCCCCGACACGGCATACACGGTGTCGTCGGCCCAGGCGTGCCAGAAGGGCCACGCGCGGTCCTCCGGCGGCTGCACCCACATGAGCCCGGACTTGGTGGCGGCCTCGGCGAACAGCGCGGTGATGTTGACGGCCGGCGCGGCGTCGGCAGCCCCGCCGGCGGTCGGCAGTGACCCGTCGTCGGCGGGGCGCGGCGCGGTCTCGGTCACACGTGAACTGTGTCATAACCGCCGTCGGAAGCGCGCTGCTAGTTTCGCCGCGTGCGCAGCCCCAAGGACTTCTTCGCCCCGCTCGCCGTCGGCGCCCCGGCGCCACTGACCGAGGTGCCCGCCCGGCCCTCCCGCGTCATCCACTTCTTCGACCCGAGCAACGAGAAGATGGCGGCCAAGGTGCCGGCCATGGTCGGCACGGTCGACGTCCTGCTCGGCAACCTCGAGGACGCGGTCAAGGCCGACCGCAAGGAGGCCGCTCGCGCGGGCCTCGTGGCGATCGCCAAGGCCACCGACTTCGGCGACAGCACCCAGCTGTGGACCCGCGTCAACGCCCTCGACAGCCCGTGGGTGCTCGACGACCTCACGACGCTCGTCACCGAGATCGGCGACAAGCTCGACGTCGTCATGGTGCCGAAGGTCCAGGGGCCGGAGGACATCCACTACGTCGACCGGCTGCTCGCCCAGCTCGAGGCGAGGGCCGGGTTGACGCGGCCGATCCTCGTGCACGCCATCCTCGAGACGGCGCGCGGTGTCGCGAACGTCGAAGCCATCGCCGGCGCCAGCCCGCGCATGCAGGGAATGTCCCTCGGCCCGGCCGACCTCGCGGCCGACCGCAGGATGAAGACGACCCGGGTCGGGGGTGGCCACCCCGGCTACCTCGTCCGCCAGGACCCGCCGGCCGGCGTCGACGACGCCGTCAACGCTCCGCGGGCCACGTTCCAGCAGGACCTGTGGCACTACACCATCGCCCGCATGGTCGACGCCTGCGCGATGCACGGGATCTTCCCGTACTACGGCCCGTTCGGGGACATCGCCGACGTCGTGGCCTGCGAGGACCAGTTCCGCAACGCGTTCCTGCTCGGCTGCGTCGGCACGTGGTCGCTGCACCCGGTGCAGATCGGCATCGCCAAGAAGGTGTTCAGCCCCTCCGCGGAGGACGTCGCGCACGCGCGGCGGGTCGTCGAGGCCATGGGCGACGGGACCGGAGCGGTGATGCTCGACGGGAAGATGGAGGACGACGCCTCGCTCAAGCAGTGCCGGGTGATGCTCGAGCTCGCCGAGCGGCTCGCCGCCACCGACCCCGAGCTCGCCGAGCTGTATGCCGTGCAGCCCGGTTCCAGCGAAAGTGCCGGTGCCTGACATGGCGGGCTGCACGGCAATGCCCCGTGCTTGTCTCTGTGGGCCGGGTGCCGACGAAGCGGCAGGTGCCTGACGTGGCGGGCACCACGACGGGCGCGCCCCTGGGCGAGGCGTCGGCATACCGGCCGCGTCGCTCGGTCCTCTACATGCCGGCGTCCAACGAGCGGGCGCTCGAGAAGGCCAAGACCCTCGCGGTCGACGCGCTCATCCTCGACCTCGAGGACGCCGTCGCACCCGACGCCAAGGAGCAGGCGCGCGAGAACGCCTGTGCCGCAGCGCGATCCGGCGAGTACGGACGCCGCGAGGTGACGATCCGGGTCAACGGCATCGGCACCCGCTGGCACGAGGACGACCTCGCCGCCGCCTGTGCGGCGGGGCCCGACGGCATCGTCGTGCCGAAGGTCGGCTCCGCCGACGAGGTCCGGGCACTGGTCGCGGCCATGGAGGCAGCCGGTGCGCCCGAGCGGACGAAGCTGTGGGCGATGGTCGAGACCCCCGCCGCGATGCTGCACTGCGAGGAGATCGCCGGGGCCTCGGACCGGCTCGTGGTGCTCGTCATGGGCACCAACGACCTGGCCAAGGAGCTCCACGCCGAGCACGTCCCTGGTCGGCAGCCGCTGCTCACCGGGCTGTCGCTGTGCCTGCTCGCGGCGCGGGCGACCGGGACGGTGATCCTCGACGGCGTCTTCAACGACGTCAAGGACGCCGAGGGGTTCGCGGCGGAGTGCCGGCAGGGGCGCCAGATGGGCTTCGACGGCAAGACGCTCGTGCACCCGGGACAGGTCGAGACCTGCAACGCGACCTTCGCCCCGGACGAGGCGGCCGTCGAGGACGCCCGGGCGGTGCTCGCCGCCTGGGAGGCCGGCGCCGGCACGGGCGTGGTGACCCTGGGCGGCCGGATGGTGGAGGCCCTGCACGTCGAGACCGCGCAGCGCGTCCTGGCCGTCCACGACGCGATCACCGCGCTCGCGGACGAGGGCGCCTGACACCCGCGAGGTCGTTGAAGAAAAAACTCTCCCGGCGGGGCAACCTCCGGGCGGGGGTGCGCGTCTAGGAGGGTGCGGTCGTCCTCGGGGGGAGGGCGGCCGCACCACTGTGTCCGGCCTCGTTCTGGTCACGGTCGCGACCGACACGGTGTCGCAGACAACCGGACCGCCGCCTCGTGCGTCACCATGACTGCAGGCTCGACGTTCGTGGGCCGGGCACCCGGCCACGGAAGGGGACACCATGAACCGCGCTCGCACCACCTCGGCCGCCCTCGCGAGGGCCGTCGCCGCGACCCTCCTCCTCGGGGGGTGCGGGGGCGTGACGTTCGGGCAGCAGACCGCGCAGACCAGCACCGGGGCGGCTGCCCCGAGCAGCACGGCGCCGTCGAGCCCCAGCACCAGCGAAGCCCCGTCCCCGACCAGCGAGGCCCCGGAGCCCTCCGGCACCACGGCCCCGACCTCGGAACCCACGACATCGCCCACGAGCTCCCCGTCGACCTCGCCGACGAAGCCCGCTACGCCCACGAAGACCCCCACCCCGACGCCCAAGCCGACGCAGAAGAAGGAGGGCGACACCCTCCAGGCCGGTGACTCGGGGCCCTATGTGAAGCAGGTGCAGCAGCGGCTCACCGAGCTCGGCTACTGGAACGGCGGCGCCGACGGCACCTACGGCTTCCTGACCTCCCAGGCCGTCATGGCGCTGCAGAAGGCGGCCGGGCTCGGGCGCGACGGCGTCTTCGGTCCCGCGACCCGGCGCGCGATGCAGGCGGGCATCCGTCCCCAGTCCCGCACCGGTGGCACCGGCGTGGAGATCGACAAGGCGCGCCAGCTGCTGCTCGTCGTCCGCGGCGGTCGCGTGACGACCATCCTCAACACGAGCACCGGCAGCGGCCAGCACTACTCCTACAACGGGGTCGACCACATCGCCCTGACCCCGGCGGGGTCGTTCTCCGTGTTCCGCACCGTCGACCACCTCGACAAGGGCCCGCTCGGCGACCTGTGGCGTCCCCGGTACTTCAACGGCGGCATCGCGGTGCACGGTGCCGGTGCCATCCCCGGCTACCCGGCGTCGCACGGCTGCGCCCGCGTCAGCAACCCCGCCATGGACATGATCTGGGCGAACAACCTCATGCCGGTCGGCAGCAGCGTCGTCGTCTACTGACCCCGCTCCCGCCCGACAGGGGGACCTTCTCCCCGGGCGCCGCCGGCCGCAGCGCGTTGTGCTGGTGCCGGCGGAGGTGGGGCCATGGACATCACGAGGCGCGCCGTGCTCCAGGCGGCAGGGGTCACTGCAGGTGCGGGGGCACTCACGCTGGTGGGCGCCGGCGGCGCCCAGGCGGCATACCCGGTCGTGCGGCTGGGCAGCACGGGATCTGCCGTGCGCACCCTGCAGAGCCGGCTCACCGCGCTGCGCTACTGGTGCGGCACCGTCGATGGCGTCTTCGGGCCGCTGACGCAGCAGGCGGTCTGGGCGCTGCAGAAGGCGGCCGGCATCACCCGTGACGGCATCGTCGGGCCGGTCACGTGGAGCAGGCTCGCCTCGGGTGTCCGCCCCCGCGTGCGCACCCGTACGGGCACGTGGGTGGAGATCGACAAGGCCCGACAGCTGTTCCTGTATGCCGTGGACGGCCTGCTGGTGCTCACGCTCAACACGAGCACCGGCTCGGGGCAGCGCTACTGGAGCCGCGGTGCCTGGCACGTGGCGTCCACGCCGACGGGGTCGTTCCGCGTCTACCGGAAGGTGAACGGCTGGGACACCGGTCCGCTGGGATCGTTGTGGCGGCCGGCGTACTTCAACGGCGGCATCGCACTGCACGGCTACGGGTCGGTGCCGCCGTACCCGGCGTCGCACGGCTGCGTTCGGGTCAGCATCGCGGCGATGGACATGCTGTGGGCGACCGGCCGGGTGCCGCTCGGCCGGCGCGTCACCGTCTACTGACCCGTGGGTCCGGACCCCACCAGGGCGCAACTCAACGTCGGTGTAGGCGGAACAGGGCGAAGCGCAGCACGCTCACGACCACCCAGCCCACCGCCAGGAGGACGATGGCGCCCCACGACGGCAGGTCGACGCCCAGCACGACCGACCCGATGACCCAGACCGGCAGCAGGAGGCACAACTCCAGCGCCGCGAGCTCCACCGAACCCACCAGGGTGCTCGGCTCCCGCCCTCGGAGCGCTTCGCGAAGCATGATGTCCCCCCTCGGCACGTCACGTGGCGTGAACGATACGCGGCTTCGGGCCGTCGTCCGGCTCCCTCCGAGGTGACGGGCCAGAAAACTTCCGGGGCCGGTGTCGAAGGTCGGGGTCGCCGTTCGACGTACGTGCGACAGTGCACGTCTCCACAACGGAAGGATCGAGTCAGATGCCCCGCTTCATGGGTTTTGTCAGGATGGAAGAAGGCTCGGGGCCGCCCCCGCAGGCGCTGATGGACGCGATGGACACCTACATCGGGAAGCAGGCCGCCGAGGGGGTCTTCCTCGACGGGGGCGGCCTGTACGGCACCGAGGACGCGGTCAACTTCGTCGTCCGCAAGGGCGAGACCTCGCGGGTCGACGGGCCCTACGCCGAGGCGAAGGAGGTCGTCGGCGGCTTCGCGATCATGCAGTACGACTCGCTCGAGGCGGCGATCGCCGGCCAGCAGGAGTTCGCGGACCTGCACGCGAAGTACTGGCCCGAGTGCAGCATGGTTGCCACGCTGCGCCAGATCTCCGAGGCGCCGCCGGAGGCCGCCGGCGCCTGACCCCGGGTCAGGCCGGTCGAGACGGACGCCGCCCGGGTGGCGGCGTCCGTCTCCTAGGCTGACCGGGTGTCAGCCGATGCCTCGACCACCGGGACGATCACCACGGTGTGGCGCGCCGAGTCGGCGCGACTGGTCGGTGCGCTCACCCGGATGACCCGCGATGTCGGGCTGGCCGAGGACCTCGCCCAGGACGCGCTGGTCGCGGCACTCGAGCAGTGGCCGGTGACCGGTGTGCCGGACAACCCCGCCGCGTGGCTGATGACCACGGCCAAGCGGCGCGGGATCGACCACTTCCGGCGAGCCGAGACCCTGCGCAGCAAGGTCGAAGGACTCGCCCTCGCTCGGACCGGTGGGCAGGAGGGGCAGGTGCCCGACCTCGACGACCAGGTCGACCACATCGAGGACGACGTCCTGCGCCTCATCCTCCTGACCTGCCACCCGGCCCTGAGCCCCGAGTCGAGGGCTGCGCTGACCCTTCGCCTCGTGGGTGGCCTGACCACGGGCGAGATCGCCCGGGCGTTCCTGTCCACCGAGTCCGCCATGGGGCAGCGGATCTCCCGGGCGAAGAAGTCCCTGTCCGAGGTCCGCGCGGACTTCGAGGTCCCCACGGGGCCGGAGCGCGCGGCACGCCTCGACGACGTCATGGCCGTGATCTACCTGATCTTCAACGAGGGCTACTCCGCGGCTGCGGGCGAGGACTGGCTGCGGCCGGACCTGGCGACCGAGGCCATCCGCCTGTCACGGATGCTGGCCGGGCTCACGCCGCACGAGCCCGAGGTCCTGGGGCTCCAGGCGTTGCTGGAGATCCAGGCGTCCCGACTTCCGGCACGGGTGGACGAGGACGGGGCGGCGATCCTGCTGGAGGCGCAGGACCGGAGCCAGTGGGACCAGGAGCTCATCCGGCGTGGGCTGGCTGCGCTGCAGGACGCCCGGGTCCACGCCTCGCGCGGCACGCCGGTCGGGAAGTACTTCCTGCAGGCGTCGA
The DNA here is from genome assembly GCF_032464895.1 of Phycicoccus sp. M110.8. Taxonomy (NCBI): domain Bacteria; kingdom Bacillati; phylum Actinomycetota; class Actinomycetes; order Micrococcales; family Intrasporangiaceae; genus Phycicoccus; species Phycicoccus sp. M110.8. The sequence goes on along the minus strand of NZ_JAWDIC010000003.1, from coordinate 179,449 downwards.
TCGCCGCCGAGCACGCGCGGGCCGGGCACGCCGACGACACCGACTGGCGGCAGATCGCCCGCCTGTACGACGTCCTCGCGACGGCAGCGCCCGGGCCGGTCGTCGAGGTCAACCGCGCCGTGGCGCACGGGCGCGCGTTCGGCCCCGCGGCAGGGCTCGCCGTGCTGGACGCCCTCGACGGTGACGGGCTCGGGAGCTCCCCGATGCTGCCCAGCGTGCGCGGCGACCTGCTCGAACGGGCCTCACGGCACGCCGAGGCCGCGGAGGCCTTCACCGAGGCTGCCTCGCGCAGCCGGAACGCTGCCGAGCGTGCGGTGCTCCGACGGCGAGCCGACGAGAACCGGGCACGCGTGTCGGGCCCCGGCTGAACCTGTCGTCGGCGCCCGGCGTCAGCGCGGCTGAGCCGCGACCCAGCGCAGCTGCGCGGCCGCGTGGTCGCGCCAGTACGCGGCGGTGTGGCCGCCGTCGTCGACCGTCAGCCGGGCGGTCGGCAGGGCCCGGGCGAACGCTCGGTTGCCCGACACGAACGGGTCCGAGCGCCCACAGTCCATCCGGACCGGGATGCGACGCAGCACCGCGAGGCGCCGCGGGGCGAAGACGTCGTGGGCGAGGAAGTCCTCGCGGTCGTCGAAGGCGCCGGGCGAGCTGGCACCCGGGGTGGTCCAGAGCGCCGCGCTCTCCGCCACCACGGCGAAGACGCGCTCGGGCCCCAGCTCGCTCGCGAGCAGCAGCGAGCCGTACCCACCCATCGACCAGCCGAGGAACGCGATCCTGCCCTCGTAGTCGATTGCCTTGCGCGCCAACGGAAGCAGGTCGTCGACGACCATCGCACCGGGGTCCATCCCCGACCGGCGCGCGTGCCAGTAGTCGTCGCCGCCGTCGACCGACACCAGCGCCAGCCCGGTCGCTGCGACGTGGTCGTCGAGGTGCAGGATGCGGAACGCGTGGCTCGCGTCGCCGCCCTTGCCGTGCAGCACGACCACCAGCGGCGGACGCTGCACGCCCTTGGGCTTGACGAGCTGCCAGTGCACCGTGCGGCCCGGGCAGTGCCGGGAGGTCAGGGTCCCCGCGCTCGCCAGCACGTCGGCGCGGCGGCCCGCACCGCACCCGGCGAGGCCGAGGGTGACCGCCCCGGCGGCGCCGCCGAGCAGCGCGCGCCGGGGGATCGTTGACATGGCGACACCCTAGGTATGCCGGGTGCCCGGCTACCAGCGTGACGTCGCCGCGGCGACGAGGTCACCCATCAGCTCGGACTCGTCGACGTCGAGCCCACGCGCCGCGAACCAGCGGCACATGTTCGCGACGTCCCGCTCGAGGAACTCGAAACCACGGGGGTTGCCGATGATGTCGACGACCTGCGGCCAGTCGATGACCACGAGCCGCTCGCCGTGGAGCAGGACGTTGTACGGCGACAGGTCGCCGTGCGCCCAGCCGTGCTCGGCGAGCACCGTCATGGTCCGCCGGAGCTGCTCGAAGAGGTCGGCGAGCAGGTCGGGGTCCGGCCGCGTCTGTGCCAGGCGCGGTGCCGCCTCGCCGTCGGAGCCGATGAACTCCATGAGCATCTCGCGGTCGCTGAGCTGCACCGGGTAGGGGACGGACAGACCGAGCTCCCAGAGCCGGCCGAGGGCCTCGAACTCCGCCGAGGCCCACTGGCCGGACAGCAGCTCGCGCCCGAACTCGGTGCGCCGGGCCATGGCCCGCATCTCCCGGCTGCGGCGGACCCGGCGGCCCTCCTGGTAGCCGGCATCGCGGTGGAACATGCGGTGCTCGCTGGTGCGGTACCGCTTGGCGGCCATCCACGTGTCGAGCGCGGGCTGGTCCGTGCCGTCGGGCACCCAGCGGCGGACGACGTGGACGTCGGCCTCCTTGCCCGTCTTGAGGATGCCGAGGTCGGCGTCGACGGCCGCCAGGGCGGTGATGACCCAGTCGGGTCGGGGTTTCGGACCGTGCGTGGCACCGTCCCAGCTCGACCAGCGCTCGCCCTCGGGCGGCGCGTCAGGAAGGCTGTCGAACGAGAACTGCGGGTTCTCCTGAAAAGCGTGCAACGGAAGACTCCATCGAAGAAGGGGTGTGGGCGCGAGGGCAGCCCAGGACAGTCATGGACATGTCACCCCTCCTTCTGGTCGACGTGGTCCCGTCGAGCGGGAGTCGTGCCGCGGCCGGTGCCGTCGGCGTGCCCGGCCATGGTGGCAGCGGCGACGTGACGTCCGCCACCGAATTTCGTCGTGCAGCGGGTGAGGGCCCCCGGGCGGCGTGACGGTGGGCAGGCTCACACGGCCGCCCGGTACCCCCTGCGGGAGGCACTCGGCATACTCGCCAGCATGTCCCGACTTCAGACGACCGATGGCCTCACCGAGGAGCAGACCGAGCTGGTGAAGCTGGTCCGGGAGTTCGTCGACGAGCAGATCATCCCGGTGGCGCAGCAGCTCGAGCACGCCGACGAGTACCCCACCGAGATCGTCGAGGGCATGAAGGAGATGGGGATCTTCGGCTTGATGATCCCCGAGGAGTACGGCGGGCTGGGGGAGTCGCTGCTCACCTACGCGCTGGTGGTCGAGGAGATCGCGCGCGGCTGGATGTCGGTGAGCGGCATCATCAACACCCACTTCATCGTGGCGTACATGTTGCTGCAGCACGGTACCGAGGAGCAGAAGCAGCGGTACCTGCCGCGGATGGCGACCGGTGAGGTGCGCGGCGCGTTCTCGATGAGCGAGCCCGGCCTCGGGTCGGACGTCTCGGCGATCCGGTCCAAGGCGGTCAAGGGCGCCGGCGAGGGTGCCGACACCGAGTGGACCCTCACCGGGCAGAAGATGTGGCTCACCAACGGCGGGTCCTCGAACCTGGTCGCGGTGCTGGTGAAGACGGACCTCGGCGCGGACTCGGTGTACCGGAACATGACGACGTTCCTGGTCGAGAAGGAGCCCGGCTTCGGCGAGACCGCCCAGGGCGTCACGGTGCCGGGCAAGATCGAGAAGATGGGCTACAAGGGCGTCGACACGACCGAGCTCGTCCTCGAGGGCCACCGCACGACGTCCGCGCAGATCCTCGGCGGGGAGCCGGGCAAGGGCTTCTACCAGATGATGGACGGCGTGGAGGTGGGCCGCGTCAACGTGGCGGCGCGGGCGTGCGGGGTGTCGATGCGGGCCTTCGAGCTGGGGATCGCGTACGCGCAGCAGCGCGAGACGTTCGGCAAGAAGATCGCCGAGCACCAGGGCATCCTGTTCCGGCTCGCCGACATGGCGACCAAGGTCGAGGCGAGCCACCAGATGATGGTGAAGGCGGCGCGGCTCAAGGACGCCGGGGCGCGCAACGACCTCGAGGCCGGCATGGCCAAGTACCTCGCCGCCGAGAACTGCGCCGACGTGGTGGAGCAGAGCTTCCGCATCCACGGCGGGTACGGCTACTCCAAGGAGTACGAGATCGAGCGCCTCTACCGCGAGGCGCCGATGCTGCTCATCGGTGAGGGCACCGCGGAGATCCAGAAGATGATCATCGGCCGCCGCCTGCTCGAGGACTTCGCTGTCAAGAAGTAGCAGCGCGGTCACGAGCGTGGCGGGCGGTCCCGTGCCGGTGAGCCCAGCCGGGTGCTGACCAGCGCGGTGGCCGCGATGGTGACCAGGGCCCCGAGGAGCATCGCGGCGTCCTCGCCGGGACGCAGCAGGCCCTGCGGCGTGCCCAGCGTCGCCGCGGCGACCGGGACGCCGAGCTGCGCCGACGTCGCCACGGCCAGGGGCCAGGGCTGGCCGGTGAGGACCATCGCGCCGTGGACGACCACCGCGCCCAGCCCGAGCGCCAGCCCCAGCACGACGCCGCTGGGGTGGTGGGCCAGGTCGCGCAGGTCGAGCGAGGCGCCGAGCCAGACGAAGAAGATCGGCGCGAACAGGCCCTCCGTGACGGCGAACAGCTGCTTGGCGACGCGGCGCGGCTCTCCCACGGCTGCCACGGCGAGGCCGAGGCCAAAACCGGCCAGCAGCACCGACACGTGCAGCGCCACGGCGAGACCGGCCAGGCCGAACAGGACGGCCAGCAGCAGCCGCAGCTCGATCGCCAGCTCGCGCTCCTCGGAGAGCCGGTGGACCGCGCGCTGCCGGCCCGTCGTGTGCGCCCACCGCAGCAGCCACCAGGCGGCGGCCGCGGCCGCACCGACCACGACGGCGCCGACAGCCGCACGGGCCGCGTGCCGCGGGTCCAGCGCGAGGGGGAGCAGCACGATGCACGCGGCATCGGCCACCGCGACCTGCGGGAGCACCTCGACGACCGACCGCCGGGTGAACGGCCCCGGCCCGAGGACGGGCATGACGACGCTCGCGGACGAGGAGGTGAGCAGCACGGCATACAGCAGCGAGTGGGGGGTGTCGAAGACGTGGGCGAGCAGGGTGCCCACGGCCAGGGCGATCAGTGCGACGAGCAGCGCTCGGGCCAGGCCCTTGCGGATTCCCCTGAGCAGCAACGGGTCTCGCACGGGCACGTGCGACCCGGCGACGAACATGACGAGGGCGAAGCCGCACTCGGCAAGGAACGCGAAGGTGGGGTCGGCGGCGGACAGCACGCGAAGCCCGGTGCTGCCGAGGACCACACCGACCGCGAGCTCGCCGACGACCACGGGCAGGCGAAGTGCCCTGGGCACCGACAGCAGCGGCCCGAGCAGGGCCACGGCACAGATGAGCGCGAGCTGGCCGAAGCCCATTCAGCTCACCGGCCGGGCGGCCGTGGACGGTCCCATGGGAGTGTTGTACCTCTCGGCGCCGGCCCCGTCAGCCGTCTCCCGGCCAGCTCGGGGACAACCCCCAGCGTGTTTTGACACACTGGGGGCATGAGCACGCAGCCAAGCGCCCTGTCGCGGTCCCGGGCGGTCCTGACGCTGGAGTACCCCATGTCACTGGGGCGCTACGGCACGTACGAGGAGGCGCAGAAGGCGGTCGACTACCTCTCCGACCACGAGTTCCCGGTGCAGAACGTCCTCATCGTCGGCACCGACCTCAAGCAGCTCGAGCGGGTCACCGGACGGCTGACGCGCGGACGGGCCGCGGTCGGCGGCCTCGTCTCGGGCGCGTGGCTGGGCCTGTTCGTCGGGATGATCTTCGCGCTGCTCGACACCTCCAGCAGCGCCGGCTACTCCAGCATCCTGGCCACCATCGCCTTCGGCGCCCTCTTCGGGCTCGTGTGGAGCCTCATCGGCTACCAGCTGACGCGGGGCCCGCGCGACTTCACCTCGGTGACCCAGGTCGTGGCCACGCAGTACGAGGTCCTGGTCGAGCACAAGTACGCCGGGCAGGCCCGCGAGATGCTCACGCAGATGGACCCCATGGCCGCCGCGCAGGCCCAGGTCGCCGCGGCGCGGGAGGCCGAGCGCGAGGCGGCGCAGCACCGCGCCGCCGGCGAGCCCCCGGTCCCGCCGGCCCCGCCCGCCTGACCCGCCCGCTTGGCTGTGCCCGCGTGACCGCGCCTGCCTGACGGCGCCTGCGTGACCTCCTCTCCGCCACACGCGGGAGGCCGTCGGCGCGCTCGCGCCCTACGCTGCCGCCCATGAGCGAACCCACGGGGACCGGGGACCGTCCTGCGCTGCAGGAGCTCGACGACGACTTCGAGTCGGTGCTGTGCGTCGTCGCGCACCCGGACGACATCGAGTACGGCACGGCGGCGGCCGTCGCGAGGTGGACCGACGCCGGCAAGCGCGTCACGTACTTCCTGCTCACCCGCGGCGAGGCCGGGATCGACACGATGCACCCCGACGAGGCGGCGAGGGTGCGCGAGCAGGAGGAGCGCGACGGCGCCGCCGTGGTGGGGGTGACCGAGGTCGACTTCGGGAACCACCGCGACGGCGTGGTCGAGTACGGCCTGGCCCTGCGGCGCGACATCGCCCGGGAGATCCGCCGGCGCCGGCCGGACGTCGTCGTGACCGGCCACTACGGCGACCGGTTCGTGCAGGGCAGGCTCAACCAGGCCGACCACCGTGCGGTCGGGCTCGCGTGCGTCGACGCCGTCGCCGACGCCGGGAACCGGTGGATCTTCCCCGAGCTGATCGAGGAGGAGGGCCTCGAGCCGTGGAACGTCGGGCGGTTGTGCTTCGGCGGCTCGCCGTCGGCGACGCACTACGTCGACGTCGCGGGCCAGTTCGACCGGGCCGTGGCCTCGCTGGAGGCGCACCGGGCCTACAACGCAGCCCTGCCCGAGCAGTTCCCGAAGCCGGCCGAGCTGCTCGGCATGGTGCTGGGCTGGGGCGGCCAGGCCGCCGGCGTCGACAAGGCGCTCATGCTGGACGTGGTCGACCGGCGCTGAGCCGCGCCGGCCGACCACGGCGCGTCAGCGGGACTGGACCTCGCGGATCCACGCCTCGACATCGCTGGACGTGCGGGGCATCGCGGCGGAGAGGTTCTCGTGGCCGTCCTGCGTCACGACGACGTCGTCCTCGATGCGCACGCCGATGCCGCGGAACCGCTCGGGCGCCTTGAGGTCGTCGGCCTTGAAGTACAGGCCCGGCTCGACCGTCAGCACCATGCCCGGCTCGAGGACGGCGTCCATGTACTCCTCGCGGGTGGCGAGGGCGCAGTCGTGGACGTCGATGCCGAGGTGGTGGCTCGTGCCGTGCACCATCCAGCGGCGGTGGTACTGGCCGTGCTCCTTGTCGAGCGTCGCCTCGACGTCGACGCCGTCGGGCAGCAGGCCCCACCCGTGCAGCTTCTCGGCGATGACCCGGATGGCCGCGGCGTGGATGTCGCTGAACCTGTTGCCCGGCTTCACCGCGGCGAGCCCGGCCTCCTGGGCCTCGTAGACGGCGTCGTAGACCTCGCGCTGGGCGTCGGTGAACGTGCCGTTCGCCGGGAGGGTGCGGGTCACGTCGGCGGTGAAGAGTGAGTCCATCTCGACGCCGGCGTCGAGCAGCAGCAGGTCGCCGTCGCGCAGCTCGCCGGTGTTCTTGATCCAGTGCAGGGTGGTCGCATGGTCGCCGGCGGCCGCGATCGAGTCGTACCCGACGCCGTTGCCCTCGTGCCGGGCGACGAGCCCGAAGACGCCCTCGACCCAGCGCTCGCCCCGGCCGCGCGCCACGGCCTCCGGCAGGTCGGCGATGACGGCCTCGAAGCCGCGCCGGGTGGCGGCGACGGCCTTGCGCATCTCCTCGAGCTCCCACTCGTCCTTGACCAGGCGCAGCGTGGACAGGAAGTGGGCGAGCTCGTCGTCGGCCTCGGTGAGGTCCTGCGCCTCGACCGCCTCGGACGTGCGCGCCTCGTCGAGCTGGCGGGTCAGGTCGCGGTCGGCGTCGCGCACGAGGCGGACGGTGACCTCCCCGGCGTCCTTGACCGCGGCGTCGGCGAACTCGTCGATGTGCCGGCCGGTGACGCCGAGCTCGAGCTCGATGTCCTCGATCGTTGGGCGGGCGCCGACCCAGAACTCGCCGTAGCGCGCGTCCGCGAAGAACTCGTCGGTGTCGCGGCCGGCCAGCGGGCGGAAGTACAGGACGGCCTCGTGGGTGCCGTCGTCGCGCGGCTCGAGCACGAGCACCGCGTCGGGCTCGCGGTCGCCGCCGAGCCCGGTGAGGTGGGCGAACGCGCTGTGCGGGCGGAAGACGTAGTCGGTGTCGTTGCTGCGCACCTTCAGGCCACCCGCCGGGATGACCAACCGGTCGCCCGGGAAGGCCTCGCTCACCGCGTCGCGCCGCGCGGCGGCATACCGCGCGGCCTCGGTCAGCCCGGTCGCACCCGGCGCGCGCGGCGCCCAGTCCTCGGCGATGAACGCCCGCAGCTCGTCGGTCGTGGGACGGGCGCGGTTCTCCGGCTTCTTCTGCTCTTCGCTGGCGGTCACGAGGCCATGGTGCCACGCCGGTGCAACCGGGTATGCCGGGTGCGCCGCGGCCCGGGCGGGCGCTCAGCCCTCGGCGAGCAGGGTGAGGACGGCCTTCTCCACGGCCGCCTGGCGGCGCTCGGGGCTGCGGTAGCGGGAGGGGTCGACCGCGATGGTGGTACCCGACTCGTAGAGGTCCAGGACGCGCGGGTCGATGTAGGAGCTCTTGGCGATCGTCGGGGTGTTGCCGAGGTACCCGGCGACCTCCTCCACGGCCGCCTTGACCGCGCGGCGGCGGGAGGCCTTGGTGTCGCCCTTCTCGTCGGTGGTGGCGAGGGCGAGGGCGGCCAGGACGGTGGCGTGCCAGGTGCGGAAGTCCTTGGCGGTCATCTCGCCGTGCAGGAGCTCGGCGAGGTAGGCGTTGACGGTGGCGGCGTCGAGGTCGGACCAGCGGCGCTGCTGCTGGTACGCGAGGAGCCGCCTGCTCGCCGACTTGCGCTTGCGCAGCCGGTCGATGGCGGCCATGGCGAGCTCGTCGTCGATCTCGATCCGGTGCTCGATGCCGGACTTGCCGACGAAGGTGAAGACGATGACGTCGCCGCGGCGGCGCACGTGCTGGCGCTCGAGGGTCGTCAGCCCGAACGAGCCGTTGGCGTCGGTGTAGGCGTCGCTGCCGATGCGGAAGTAGCCGTGGTCGAGCAGGCGGACGGCCGTCGCGGCCGCGCGCTCGCGGGGCATGTCGGCGAGGGCGAGGTCGGCGAGCACCCTGCGGCGGGCAGCGGGCAGATGGCTCGCCGCCGCGAGCACCCGGTCGAACTTCATCTGGTCGCGCTTCACCCGCCAGTCGGGGTGGTAGAGGTACTGCCTGCGCCCGGCGGTGTCCGTGCCCACGGCCTGGATGTGGCCGCGGGGATGGGGGCAGATCCAGACGTTCTCCCACGCCGGCGGGATGGCCAGCGACCGGATGCGCTCGACCTCCTCGGCGGGGAGGCGGGCGCCGTCGGCGTCGAGGTAGACGAACCCCTTGCCGCTGCGGCGCCGGGTCCACCCGCGCGATCCGGGGGACACCGTGCGCAACCGAGCCATGCCCCGACCCTAGGACAAAGTCGCAGGTCAGGCTGGTCGAGCGCGGTCGCGGCGGCGGGGGAGGGCCGCGGCGGCGTCAGATGCGGCTGTCCGGGCCGCTGCGCCGGGCCTCGTCGGCCGTCTCGTCGTCGGGCATCGTCTGGCTGATCCGCTCGGCCTCCACGCGGCCGAGGTAGATGTCCACCTCCGACTGCTGCCGCGCCTCGTCCCAGCCGAGGACCGGGGCGACGAGCGCGGCCGCCGCCGGTGCGGCCGAGACGCCACGGTCCCAGGCCTCGATCGAGATCCGGGTGCGCCGGGTGAGGATGTCGGTGAGGTGCAGGGCACCCTCGTGCGACGCGGCATAGACGACCTCGGCCTTGAGGTGGTCCTCGGCCCCGTCGAGCGGCTCGCCGAGCTCGGGTCGCTCGGCGACGAGGTCGAGCACCTCCTGGGTGAGCGCGCCGTAGCGGCGCAGCAGGTGCTCGACGCGGGCGACGTGGAGCCCCGCCTTCGCGGCGATGGCGTGCCGTTGGTTCCAGGCGGCCTGGAAGCCGACCGCCCCGACCAGCGGGATGGTCTCGGTCGTCGAGGCGGGGATGCGGCCGTCCAGGCCCTGCACCGCCTCGTCGACCGCGTCCTTGGCCATGACCCGGTAGGTCGTGTACTTGCCACCGGCGACGACCACGAGGCCGGGGGCGCTGTGGGCGACGACGTGCTCGCGCGACAGCTTCGAGGTCGACTCGGACTCGCCCGCGAGCAGTGGCCGCAGCCCGGCATACACGCCCTCGACGTCCTCGTGCGTCAGCGGCGTCGCGAGCACCCGGTTGACGTGGTCGAGGATGTAGTCGATGTCGGCGCGGGTCGCGGCGGGGTGCGCCTTGTCGAGGTTCCAGTCGGTGTCGGTGGTGCCGAGGATCCAGTGCCGGCCCCAGGGGATGACGAACAGCACCGACTTCTCGGTGCGCAGGATGAGCCCGGTGGAGGAGTGGATCCGGTCGCGGGGCACGACGAGGTGGATGCCCTTGCTCGCGCGGACGTGGAACTGGCCGCGCTCGCCGACCATCGCCTGGGTGTCGTCGGTCCAGACTCCGGTCGCGTTGACGATCTGCCGGGCGTGGACCTCGAACTCCCGGTCGGTCAGTTTGTCGACGGCCCGGACCCCGGTGACGCGCTCGCCCTGGCGCAGGAAGCCGACGGCCGCGACCCGGTTCGCGACGTGCGCGCCGTAGTGGGCGGCCGTGCGGGCGATCTCCATGGTGTGGCGGGCGTCGTCGACCTGGGCGTCGTAGTACTGCACCGCGCCGGTGAGGGCGCTGCTGCGCAGGCTGGGCATGAGCCGCAGGGCCTGGCGGCGGGTCAGGTGGCGGTGGTGGGGAAGTCCCGCACCGGTGCCGGACTGCATGGCCATGGCGTCGTAGAGCGCGATGCCGGAGCCGACGTAGCCGCGCTCCCAGACGTGGTGGGTGAGGGGGTAGAGGAACGGCACCGGCCGAACCAGGTGCGGGGCCAGCCGGGTGAGGAGCAGGCCGCGCTCGCGCAGCGCCTCGCGGACGAGGCCGAAGTCGAGCATCTCGAGGTAGCGCAGGCCGCCGTGGATGAGCTTGCTCGAGCGGGACGACGTGCCGCTGGCGAAGTCGCGCTGCTCGATGAGGCCGGTGGACAGGCCCCGGGTCACGGCGTCGAGGGCCGTGCCGCTGCCGACGACGCCACCGCCGATGACCAGGAGGTCCAGCTCCTCGCCGGAGGTGAGGGCCTCGATGGCCGCCTGACGGCCCTGCGGTGACAGTCCGCTGCTCATGTCGGTGCTACTCCTCGTCGACGTCGACCCAGTCCAGCGTGCGCTCGACCGCCTTGCGCCACCCGGCGTACCCGGTCGCGCGCTGCTCGTCGCTCCACGTCGGCTCCCAGCGCCGGGACTCCTGCCAGTTGGCGCGCAGCTCCTCGGTGTCCTTCCAGAAGCCGGTGGCCAGACCTGCAGCGTAGGCGGCGCCGAGCGCGGTCGTCTCGGCGACCACCGGGCGTGAGACGGGGACGCCCAGAATGTCCGCTTGCAGCTGCATGCACAGCTCGTTCGCGGTCACGCCGCCGTCGACCTTGAGGACCGACAGCTCCATCGGGACGCCCGCGGCGTCGGTGTCGGCGGTCATGGCGTCGGCGACGTCACGGGTCTGGTAGCAGATGGCCTCGAGGGTGGCGCGGGCCAGGTGGGCGTTGGTGTTGAAGCGGCTCATCCCGACGATCGCGCCGCGGGCGTCGGGGCGCCAGTACGGCGCGAAGAGCCCGGAGAACGCGGGGACGAAGTACAGGCCGCCGGTGTCCTGCACCTGGCTGGCGAGGCGCTCGACGTCACCGGCGCCGGAGATGATGCCGAGCTGGTCGCGCAGCCACTGGACCGCGGAGCCGGTCACGGCGATCGACCCCTCGAGGGCGTACACGGGCTTGGCGTCGCCGAGCTGGTAGGCGACCGTCGTGAGCAGCCCGGACTCGCTGCGCACGATCTCCTCGCCGGTGTTGAGGAGCATGAAGTTGCCGGTGCCGTAGGTGTTCTTGGCCTCACCGGGCCGGAAGCACACCTGGCCCACGGTCGCGGCGTGCTGGTCGCCGAGCGCACCCGCCAGCGGGACCTCGCCGCCGAGGGGGCCGCCGGCGCGGGTGGTGCCGTAGAGGGCGGGGTCGGAGCTCGGCCGGATCCGGGGGAGCATCGAGCGGGGGATCCCGAAGAACCCGAGCAGCTCCTCGTCCCAGTCGAGGGTCCGCAGGTCCATGAGCATGGTGCGGCTGGCGTTGGTGACGTCGGTGACGTGCACGCCGCCGTCGGTGCCGCCGGTGAGGTTCCACAGCAGCCAGGTGTCGATGGTGCCGAAGACCAGGTCGCCGGCCTCGGCCGCCGCGCGGGCCCCGTCGACGTTGTCGAGGATCCACTGCACCTTCCCCGCGGCGAAGTACGCGGCAGGCGGTATGCCGGCCCGCTCGCGGATGACCTCGCCGCGCCCGTCCTGGTCGAGGGCGCGCGCGATGCGGTCGGTGCGGGTGTCCTGCCAGACGATTGCGTTGTGCACCGGGCGCCCGGTGCGCCGGTTCCAGACCACCGTGGTCTCGCGCTGGTTGGTGATCCCGATCGCGGCCAGGTCGCCCGGCTGGAGGTCGAGGCGGGCGAGGGTGGAGGCGATCACCGTCTGGGTGCGCTCCCAGATCTCCAGCGGGCTGTGCTCGACCCAGCCGGCGCGGGGGAGGATCTGCTCGTGCTCGAGCTGTCGGCTGCCGACCTCGGTGCCGTCGTGGTCGAACACCATGAACCGCGTGCTCGTCGTGCCCTGGTCCACCGCGCCAACGAATTCGGCCATGGCGCGACCCTACTGACGTGGGGCACCGCGCACACAGGGTCGCCCTCGCGTTTTGGGACGAGCCGTGGACTCTCGCTCCCGACCTGCGGGCGGGGCCACGTGTCGCCCGCCTGGTAACGGCTCGGGCCGGAACATGGGTGTCCGTGCGAACAACGAACTTGGGTTGTGGATATCCCAAACCCAGGTTCGTTTCTCGCCCACAAACTCTTGACGTGGACGTGGACGTGGGCGTGGGCGTGGGACGTGGACGTGGACGTGGACGTGGACGGCGACGTGGCCGGCCCGCTGTCCGATCTCGACGAGGACGAGCAGCGCTGGCTGCGGGAGCGGCTGGCGGCGGGGCGGGCCGAGGACGCGCGCCCTGAGCGCGCCGAGCTGGACGATCGCCTCGACCACCTGCCGTTCACGCTGCGTGAGGCGAGCCGCTCGGTGGACCAGCTCCTGGCGCACCTCCTGCGCCGCGCCGACGTGACCGACCTGCCGCTGGCGGCCGTGCACCTCGTGGTCCTGGCGCGGACCCCTCGGCCCGTGGTCGCGCTCGCCGGGCGGCTGCGTGTCTCGGCGCAGGCAGCAGGTCGGATGGTCTCGGTGCTGGAGGGTCGTGGCCTGGTCACACGCACCGTGGACCCGACGGACCGCCGTCAACGGCTGGTGGGCACCACGGAGAAGGGCGAGGCCCTGCTGCGTCAGGTGCGCGGCCAGCTGTTCGTGGCGGTGTCGCTGGTGGCCGACGACCTGGGCGACGAGCGCCTCGTGACGCTGGTGGGCGAGCTCGCGGACCTGGCCATGATCGAGCCGGACCGCGCGCCGTGGTGACGTCGTCTCCCTGTGACGTGGTCCCGTGGCGTTGCCCCTCGGCAGAGCAGCACCACGGGCGGCGCGGCGTCAGGCCTTGGGCGCAGGTTCGACCAGCTCAGGGCGGGCGGGCTGCTCGCCGCCGCGGGCGTCGAGGTAGCTCTGCTTGGGCACCATCACCTTGCGCCGGAAGATGCAGACCAGCGTGCCGTCCTGGTTGTAGCCCTTGGTCTCGACGTGGACGACGCCGCGGTCGTCCTTGCTCGTCGACTCCCACTTGTCGAGGACCTCGGTCTGGCCGTAGATCGTGTCGCCGTGGAAGGTCGGCGCGACGTGGCGCAGGCTCTCGATCTCGAGGTTGGCGATGGCCTTGCCCGAGACGTCCGGCACCGACATGCCGAGCAGCAGCGAGTACACGTAGTTGCCGACCACGACGTTGCGGCCGAACTGCGTGGTGTTCTCCGCGTAGTTGGCGTCGAGGTGGAGGGGGTGGTGGTTCATGGTGAGCAGGCAGAACAGGTGGTCGTCGTACTCGGTCACCGTCTTGCCGGGCCAGTGCTTGTAGACCGCGCCGACCTCGAACTCCTCGTAGCTGCGTCCGAACTGCATGCGGCCCATCCTGCCGACGGCGGCCGTCCGGGGACACCGGTGCGGCGCGTGCGTTCGCTCACAGCCCGCGAGAAACTGCGCCGGAGTTTGTCGAGACCGCCGGCCAGGAGTCGTCATGGGGCTGTCGGGACCACCGTGGTGCCGGCATCCGGACCCACGCGACCTGAGAGGGAGCCACCACCATGAAGTACGTCATCCTCATCCACTCCAACCCCCAGCCCTGGGGCCACCCCACCAGTGAGTTCCTTCCCCAGTACGAGTCGTTGTCCGACGAGGAGCGCCGGCGGCAGGGCGAGGAGTTCGATGCGCTCCTGCAGGACCTGTCCGAGCGTGGCGAGCTCGTCGGCGGCCAGGCGCTCGGCGACCCGCGCGACGCCCGGCTGTTCCGGTGGGAGGGCGGGCGCCGCAAGGTCACCGACGGTCCCTATGCCGAGACGGCCGAGCACTTCGCCGGCTTCTTCCTCATCGACGTCGCGAGCCAGGACCGTGCCGAGGAGGTCACGGCGAGGTTCTCCGGCCCGGGCGAGACCGTCGAGCTGCGCCCGCTGTTCGCCTGACCGCGCGGGGTGCCTCGCCGTCCCCGTCGTCCAGCCGGTGGGGCACCCCGGGCAGCCCTCCCGCCACCCCTACGCTTGCCCCGTGCGCATCGACCTCCACACCCACTCCTCCGCGAGTGACGGCACCGAGCCGGCGGAGGTCGTCGTCCGCGAGGCAGCCCGCGCCGGCCTCGACGTCGTGGCCCTCACCGACCACGACACGTATGCCGGGTGGTCGGCGGCACAGGCGGCGGCACGCGAGCACGGGATCGGGTTCGTCCCCGGCGTGGAGGTGTCCTGCTCGCACCGCGGCGTCAGCGTCCACCTGCTCGGCTACCTCGTGGACCCGGGTTTCGCGCCGCTCGTGGAGGAGCTCGAGAAGGCCCGGGACTCCCGCGTCAGCCGCGTCCGGCGCATGGTCGAGCGGATGGCCGCCGACGGCATACCCGTCAGCATGGAGGCCGTGCGGGAGCACGCGGCGGAGGGCACCACGCTCGGGCGGCCCCACATCGCCGACGCGCTCGTGGCGGCCGGCTACGTCCCCACGCGCGACGCGGCCTTCACCGACGTGCTGCGCAACGGCAGCCCCTACTACGTCTCGCACTACGCGCCCAGCCCCGTGCGGGCCGTCCAGCTCGTCCGGGCGGCAGGCGGCGTGCCCGTCATGGCGCACCCGTTCGCCTCCTCGCGCGGCTGGACCGTCGACGACGACGTCATCGCCGCGATGGCGCAGGCAGGACTGGCCGGGCTCGAGGCCGACCACCGCGACCACACCGACGAGCAGCGCGACCACGCGCGCGCGCTCGCGGCGCAGCTCGGGCTGTTCACGACCGGTGCGAGCGACTACCACGGCGACGGCAAGCCCAACCGCCTGGGCGAGAACACGACAGACCCTGAGGTGCTCGCCGAGATCGAGCGGCAGGCCACGAGCGGGGTCGAGGTGGTGCGGTCGTGAGCAGCGTGCTCGACCCGCAGGTGTTCGGCTCGGTCTTCGTGACGTTGCTCGTCATCATGGACCCGCCCGGCGCTCTGCCGATCTTCCTCGCGCTGACCGGGTCGCTCACCCAGAAGCAGAAGCTCGCCGCCGCCCGCCGCGCCAGCCTCGTCGCGCTCGGCGTCATCGCCGCGTTCGCGGTGTTCGGGCAGCAGATCCTCAACTACCTGCACATCTCGCTGCCGGCGCTGCAGGGTGCCGGCGGCCTCCTGCTGCTGCTCGTGGCACTGCAGCTGCTCACCGGGTCGGAGCAGGAGCAGCACGCCGACGCCGGGGTGAACGTCGCCCTCGTGCCCCTCGGCACCCCGCTGCTCGCCGGGCCCGGTGCCATCGTCGCCACGATGCTGGCCGTGCAGAACTCCTCGCGCCCGGGGGAGTACATCGCGGTCGGTGCGGCCCTGGTCGCCGTGCTCGTGGTCGTCTGGCTGTTCCTGCGCTTCGCCAGCCAGATCCACCGGGTGCTCAAGGACAGCGGCACCGTGCTGCTGACCCGCATCGCCGGCCTGCTGCTCTCCGCGATCGCCGTGCAGATGGTCGCCGACAGCGTCCGGGCCTTTGTCAGCGGGACGTCCTAGCGTGGGCGCCGTGGGAGCAGGGACCGGGGGTTTCGAGCAGGGCGAGCTGGCGGGTATGCCGCGGCGCCTGTTCCGCGCGAGCCCGAGCAAACTGCTCGCGTGGGTGGACTGCCCGCGGCGCTACCGCATGCAGTACCTCGACCGGCCCACGCCCCCCGCCCGGCCGCAGCGCGCGCACACCTCCCTCGGCGTGGCCGTCCACAACGCCCTGCGGGACTGGTGGGACCTGCCCGGCGAGCGCCGGACGCCGGCTGCCGGGGCCGAGCTCGTGCGCACCTCCTGGATCGAGTCCGGCTTCCGCGACCCCGACCACTCCCGCACCTGGCGCGAGCGCTCGCAGGACCACGTGAGCACCTACCTGGCCGACGTCGACCCGCGCACCCAGCCGCTCGGCATCGAGCGCACCGTGTCGCTCAAGACCGGCACGCTCGCGCTGTCCGGGCGGATCGACCGGCTCGACGACCGCGGCGAGGGCCTGGCCGTCGTCGACTACAAGACGAGCCGGACGGCCCCGACCGACGACGACGCCCGCACCTCGCTGCCGCTGGCCCTGTATGCCGCCGCCGCGTGGAAGATGTTCCGCCGCCGCTGCGTCCGGGTCGAGCTGCACCACCTGCCGTCGGGCACCGTCGCCTCCCACGAGCACACGCCCGAGTCCCTGCAGCGCAAGCTCGCCGAGGCCGAGTCGATCGCGGCCGACGCGCGTCGTGCCGAGGACGACTACGCCCAGTTCGGCGTCGACTCCGGCCGGTTCCCCGCGCGGGTCGGCCCCCTGTGCCAGTGGTGCGACTTCCGCCGGCACTGCCCGGCCGGCCAGGCGTTCGGCCCGGAGAAGTCCGACTGGGCGGCCCTGGAGGACCCGGTCCCGGCGACCTGACAGACTGGGCCACGAGCCGGCATACCGACCGACCCGCACGAAAGGTCAGCACGTGGCGAGCAAGCGCACCAGGCCGGCCACGGTCGTCTCCGTGGCCAACCAGAAGGGCGGGGTCGCCAAGACGACCTCGGTGGCGTCGCTGGGGGCGGCGTTCGCCGAACAGGGCAAGCGGGTGCTGCTCGTCGACCTCGACGCGCAGGCCTGCCTGACCTTCAGCCTGGGGGTCGACCCCGACGAGGTCGAGGGCTCGGTCAACGAGGTCCTGCTCGGCAAGGCCGACGTCGCCGACGTCCGGATCGCGTGCGAGGACGGCGTCGACCTGGTGCCGAGCGTGATCGACCTCGCCGGCGCGGAGGCGCAGCTGCTGCCCCGGCCCGGGCGCGAGTACATCCTGCGCGGCGTGCTCGAGGACGTCCGGTCGGAGTACGACGTCATCCTGCTCGACTGCTCGCCGAGCCTCGGCGTGCTCACCCTGAACGCGCTCACCGCCTCGCAGGGCCTCGTGATCCCGATGCCGTGCGAGATGCTCAGCCACCGCGGGGTCGGCCAGCTGCTCGACACCGTCGCGGACGTGCAGAAGATCCTCAACAAGGACCTGCGCGTGATGGGAATCCTGCCGACCCTCTTCGACGGCCGCAGCAACCACGCCCAGGAGGTCCTGGCCGACGTGGGGGAGCGGTACGGCCTGCCGGTGCTGGACCCGCCGATCCCGAAGACCGTGCGGTTCGCCGAGGCACCCGCCGTGGGGCGCTCGATCCTGGCGACGTCGCGCACCTCCAAGGGTGCGAAGGCGTACCGCGACGTGGCGAAGGCGCTCGCGAAGCAGCTCTGAGCGGCTCCCACGCCGCCCGGACCCGGCTGTGGCGCCGGCCACGGCGGCAGCGGTTGCGGAATAGCCGAGGCGGTCGCGTACTTGTCACCAGATGGTGCCCATTCCCCCCGACCGGGCACCTCCCCGATCCAAGGAGTGACATGACGACCACCACCCCTGCCCTGGCCATGCCGTCCGCTGACGGCCGGTTCGAGACGACGACGGTGGAGCGGCGTGACCTGCGCGCGGACGACGTGCGCATCGACATCAAGTTCGCCGGCATCTGCCACAGCGACATCCACACCGTCCGCGGCGAGTGGGGCGACACCAGCTACCCGCTGACGCCCGGCCACGAGATCGCCGGTGTCGTGAGCGAGGTCGGCCCCGAGGTGACGAGCTTCAAGGTGGGCGACCGCGTCGGCGTCGGCTGCATGGTCGACTCGTGCGGCGAGTGCGCCCAGTGCAAGGCCGGCCACGAGAACTTCTGCGAGAAGAAGACCGTCTTCACCTACGGCGACACCGACGTCGACGGCACCATCACCCAGGGCGGCTACAGCCAGCAGGTCGTGGTGACCGAGCGCTTCGTCGTCCGGATCCCCGACGGGCTGGACCTCGACAAGGCCGCACCGCTGCTGTGCGCCGGCATCACCCTCTACACCCCGCTCAAGCGCTGGCTCGACCACGCGGGCCCCGACGCGAAGGTGGCGATCGTGGGCATGGGCGGCCTCGGGCACATGGGCGTCAAGATCGCCTCGGCCATGGGCGCGGACGTCACCGTGCTCAGCCAAGGCCTGTCGAAGGAGGAGGACGGCCGCCGCTTCGGCGCCCGTGACTACCGCGCGACGAGCGACGCCAAGACGTTCGAGGACCTCGCCGGCGCGTTCGACGTGATCATCTCGACGATCAGCGCCGACCTCGACCTGCCGCAGTACCTCTCGCTGCTTAAGCCGTTCGGCACGTTCGTCACCGTGGGCCTGCCGCCGAGCCCGCAGCAGTTGCCCTTCGGTGCGCTGATCAACGGTGACAAGACCGTCGCCGGTTCCAACATCGGCGGCATCGCCCTCACCCAGGAGATGCTGGACTTCTGCGCCGAGCACGGCATCACCGCCGAGATCGAGACGATCAACGCGGACCAGGTCGACGAGGCCTACGACCGCGTCGTGAAGTCCGACGTGCGCTACCGGTTCGTCATCGACACCGCCACCATCGGCGCCTGACCGAGGCGCCGCGGACAGCGGACCACGCGAAGGGCCCAGCCTCCTCGGAGGCTGGGCCCTTCGTCGTCGAGCTGGGTGCAGGCGGTGGTCAGCCCTGGGTGGCCTCGCCGGCGGGCTTGCCGCCACGCGTACGCCGCCGGTTGCGGCTGCGACGCGGGCGCGCCGGGGCGTCGCCGTCCTCGCCGCGCTGCTCGGCACCGCCGCGGGCGCCGTCCCGGCCACCAGCCTGGGAACGGCCACCGTCGCGGCCACCGCCCTGGCCACGGCCGCCGCGACCGCTGGCGCCGCCGCCCTGGGGCCGGCGTCCGCCGGACTTGCCGGTCTCGCCGAGGTCCTCAAGCTCCTCGGCGGCCAGGCCGGCGCGGGTCTGCTGCGCCTTGGGCAGGCGGCCCTTGGCCTCGCGGGGGATGTCGAGGTCGGTGTACAGGTGGTCGGAGGAGGAGTAGGTCTCCTCCGGGTCCGGGATCCCGAGGTCGAGCGTCTTGTTGATCAGGCCCCAGCGGGGGATGTCGTCCCAGTCGACGAGGGTGACCGCGATACCGGTGTTGCCGGCGCGGGCCGTGCGGCCGATGCGGTGCAGGTAGGTCTTCTCGTCCTCGGGGCACTGGTAGTTGATGACGTGGGTGACGTTGTCGACGTCGATGCCCCGGGCGGCCACGTCGGTGGCGACGAGGATGTCGACCTTGCCGTTGCGGAACGCGCGCAGGGCCTGCTCGCGGGCGCCCTGCCCGAGGTCGCCGTGGATGGCGGCGGCCGCGAACCCGCGGTCGACCAGCTCGTCGGCGACCTTGGCGGCGGTGCGCTTGGTGCGGCTGAAGATGATCGTCAGGCCCCGGCCCTCGGCCTGGAGCATGCGCGACACCATCTCGACCTTGTCCATCGCGTGGGCGCGGTAGACGAACTGCTCCACGGCCTTGACCGTGTGTGCGTTCTCCTGGTCGTCGCCCATGGCTCGGATGTGGGTCGGCTGGCTCATGTAGCGGCGCGCAAGGGCGACGACGGCGCCGGGCATGGTGGCCGAGAACAGCATCGTCTGCCGCGAGCCGGGGGTCATGGCGAGCAGCTTCTCGACGTCGGGCAGGAAGCCGAGGTCGAGCATCTCGTCGGCCTCGTCGAGGACGACGGACTTCACGTGCGAGAGGTCGAGGTGGCCCTGCTTGGCCAGGTCGATCAACCGTCCGGGGGTGCCGACGACGACCTCGACGCCCTTGTTCAGGGCATCGATCTGCGGCTCGTAGGCGCGGCCGCCGTAGACGGTCAGGACCCGGATGCCGCGGCGCTTGCCGGCCTTCTCGAGGTCGCCGGCCACCTGGACGGCGAGCTCGCGCGTCGGTGCCACGGCCAGGGCCTGGGGCTTGCCGGCATACGCGTAGCCGTCCCAGCCGGCGTCGCCGCGGGCGATGGTGCGGTTCAGCATGGGGACGCCGAAGCCCAGCGTCTTGCCGGTGCCGGTCTTGGCCTGGCCGATGATGTCGTGGCCCGACAGGGCCACCGGCAGGGTCATGGCCTGGATGGGGAACGGGCTCGTGATCCCGGCGTCCGCCAGCGAGGCGACGATGTCGGGGTGCACGTCGAAGTCGGCGAACGTGATATCGGCGGGCACAGGAGTGCTCGTGGAGGTGTCGGTCATGGAGTTCTCTCGATCGGGGCGCCTGCGGGTCGCGGCGCGCGCTGTGGGCCGATCGGAGGTCTTCAGTGGGGGCGCGGACGTCGGTCCGCGGCAGATTCGTGCCGACCGGGCACCGTGTGACACGCCCACTCTACCGGGGGGCGGTGTCTGCACCCCAATCGCCGGGCCCACGCGCTTGTAGGGTGACCGCCATGACGCAGCAGGACTGGCTCGCCGACCCGCTCTACCGCGACGCCGTGGCCGACCTGCTCGGCGTGCTGGCCTACGGCGAGCTGACGGCGTTCGTCCGCCTGGCCGGCGACGCGGAGATGTCGCCGACCCAGCCGCTCAAGGCCTCGGTCGCCTCGCTCGCCGTCGCCGAGTTCCGGCACTACGAGATGCTCGTCTCCCGGATGGCCGACATGGGCACCGACCCCGAGCAGGCCATGGCGCCGTTCATCGCGCCCATCGACGCCTTCCACGAGCGGACGCGCCCGAGCACCTGGCTCGAGGGCCTGGTCAAGGCCTATGTCGGCGACGGCATCGCCACCGACTTCTACCGGGAGATCGCGGCCTACGTGGACCCCTCCACCCAGGAGCTGGTCCACTCCGCCATGGCCGACGTCGGGCAGGCGGACTTCGTCGTCAAGGTGGTCCGCGAGGCCATCAAGGACGACCCGAAGGTCGCCGGCCGGCTCGCCCTGTGGGGGCGCCGCCTCGTCGGTGAGGCGCTGTCGCAGGCGCAGCAGGTGGCGGTGGAGCGCGACGCGCTCGCGTCCCTGCTCGTCGGGGGCGTCGGCACGGGGCGGCCCAGCGCCGACCTCGCGGAGCTGGGCCGGATGTTCGCCCGGCTCACCGACGAGCACACCCGGCGGATGGGCCGGCTCGGTCTGGCCGCCTGAGGCAGCGCGCGGCCCCGGCCGGCGGACCGGTCACGACGCGCCCGGCACCACCATCAGCACACGACGAAGGGCCCGGTCCGTGTGGACCGGGCCCTTCGTCGTCTGAGTGCGGTCAGACCGTCCTGCGCCGCCCCGTCATCGCGATGTAGATGCCGATGAGCACCGCCGCGACGATGATGCTGATGATCCAGCGGATCCAGTCGATGCCGCTCGTGGCCTGGACGCCGAGCAGGCCCGCCAGCCAGTAGCCGATGAGGACCCCGACGATGCCGAGGATGACCGTGATGAGCATGCCGACCGGTTGGCGTCCCGGCATGAACAGCCGCGCGAGGGCGCCGATGATGGCTCCCGCGATGATCAGACCGATGATCTCCATCCCACTGTTCCTTCCTCCAGGGGCCGCTGAGGCCCGTGCAGGAACAACTCGACCACGGATGGTGCGACCTCGCACGTCAACCGGGTCGCGCTCAGATGTTGCCGAACCCGACCCCGCGACGCTCGGACTCGCCGATCTGGACGTAGCCGAGGACACCCGCGGGGACGAGGACCTGCCGGCCCTTCTCCCCGGTGAGGGTGAGGGGGGTGCCGTTCTCGATCGCGGCGGTGACGGCCTTGACGACCTCGTCCGCGCTCTCGTCGGTCTCGAAGGTGATCTCGCGGGCGACGTTCTGGACGCCGATCTTGACCTCCACGTGAGGTCCTCTCTCTCGAAACGGTGGGCACCCGGCATACGGGCGCGTCGGTGCTGTCGCCCAACCTAACGGCCGTCGCGGGCGGAACCTTCCCCGGCACGGCGCCCCCGGAGGCGTGTTCGCTCAGGGCGTCGCGGCGGCGCGGCTCAGGGCGTCGCGGCGGCGCGGCTCAGGGCGTCTCGGCGTCGACCTTGGGGAAGGAGCCCAGTCCCCGCCACGCGAGCGACCCCACGAGCCGGGCGGCCTCGTCCTTGGGGACGTCGCTGCCCTGGGCGAGCCAGTGGCGGGCGGACACCTGGGCGAGGCCGGTGAGGGCCATGCCGAGCAGGGAGGCGTCCTCCTCGTTGAGGCCGGTGTCCTCGGCGATCACCTCGGCGACCGCCTCGGCGCAGACCAGGCCGACGGCGTCGAGCCGGTTGCGGACGGCGGACTCGTTGGTGAGGTCGGACTCGAAGATCAGCCGGAACGCGGCGCCGTCGCGCGACACGAAGTCGAAGTAGGCCGCGATCGAGGCGTAGACGCGCTCCTTGTTGTCGTGCGTCGACGCCAGGGCCTCGCGCACGAGCTGCTCGAGGGCCTCGGAGTGCTTGTCCAGCAGGGCGAGGTAGAGCTCGAGCTTGCCGGGGAAGTGCTGGTAGAGCACCGGCTTGGAGACGCCGGCACGGTCGGCGATGTCGTCCATCGCGGCGGCGTGGTAGCCGGACTCGACGAACGCCGCCTGCGCCGCCTCGAGGAGCTGGGCGCGGCGAGCGGAACGGGGCAGGCGCTGTCCGGGCTGTCGGGTGCCGGTGCGCTGCTCTGCGCTGAGCGACATTCGGGCCTCTCCGGTCGAGGTGTCGCAGTCGTGCTGCGGGGTCGTGCACATCGTACGCACGGGTAACCCCGTCGTCGCCGGGCACGGCGTCGTCGTCGGCGGTCGCGGGTACTGTCGGGGACATGGGCATCCCCCCGCTGGTGTCGCCCGGTCCGGAGCTGACGGCCGAGCAGAAGGCCCGCTACGCGCGGCACATCCTCCTGCCGCAGATCGGCCTCGAGGGCCAGCGCCGGCTCGCCAACGCCCGCGTGCTCGTCGTCGGTGCCGGCGGACTGGGCTCCCCGGCGCTGCTCTACCTCGCCGCCGCCGGTGTGGGCACCATCGGCGTCGTCGACGACGACGTCGTGGACGCCTCGAACCTCCAGCGCCAGGTCGTGCACGGCGTGGCGGACGTGGGCCGCCCCAAGACCGAGTCGGCCGCGGAGACGGTGGCGTCGGTCAACCCCCTGGTGCAGGTCGTGCGCCACGACGTCCGGCTGGACTCCTCGAACGCGCTGGAGATCCTCGCCGACTACGACGTCGTGCTCGACGGTGCCGACAACTTCCCGACCCGCTACCTCGTCAACGACGCGTGCGTGCTGCTCGGGCTGCCGCACGTGTGGGGGTCGATCTACCGGTTCGACGGCCAGGTCTCGGTGTGGTTCGCCGGGGTCGGCCCGTGCTACCGGTGCGTCTTCCCGGACCCGCCGCCGCCCGACGCCGTGCCCTCGTGCGCCACCGGCGGGGTGCTCGGGGTGCTGTGCGCGTCGATCGGGTCGGTCCAGGTGGCCGAGGCGGTCAAGCTGATCACGGGGGAGGGCGAGCCCCTGGTGGGGCGCCTCCTCGTGCACGACTCGCTGCGCCAGACCTGGGACACCCTCACGGTGCGTGCCGACCCCGTGTGCCCCGTCTGCGGCGAGGACCCCAGCATGACCGGGCTCGTGGACTACGAGCAGTTCTGCGCGGTGCCGGATCCGTCGCAGGCGTATGCCGGGGGCGCCGGTTCCCATGGCGGCGCGGGCTCGGGCGGCGGGCCGGCGGCATACGAGGAGGTCTCGGCGACCGACCTGGCCCGGATGCTGCAGGAGCGCGACCGCGGCGACCGGGAGTTCGAGCTCGTCGACGTGCGCGAGCCGGGGGAGCGGGAGGTCGTCTCGATCCCCGGGGCGCGGGCCGTGCACCTCGACCGGTTCCGCGACGGTGTGGCCGCCGGTGAGCTGCCCGACGGCGTGCCCGTTGTCGTGATGTGCAAGTCGGGCGTGCGCTCGGCCGAGGCCGCGGGCCTGCTGGCGGCGACCGGTCGGGCCGACGTCGCCAACCTCACCGGCGGGGTCCTGGCGTGGGTGCGTGACGTCGACCCGAGCCTGCCGGTCTACTGACGGCCGTGGTGACGCAGGAGAAGGACTTCGGGCTGCCGAGCGAGTTCGCCGACGACGTGCTCGACCTGGTGGACCAGATCCCCGAGGGCAAGGTGGCGACGTACGGCGACCTGGCCGAGATCCTCGGGCGCGGCGGCGCTCGCGGGGTCGGGTCGGTGATGGCTCGGTACGGCTCGGACGTCCCGTGGTGGCGCGTGATCCGGTCCGGCGGGTACCCGCCGCAGGGGCTCGAGGACGAGGCCGTCGCCCGGTGGCGGGAGGAGTCGACGCCGCTGGTCGGGGGTGCCCTGGGTCGGCGGGTGGACATGGCCCGCGGCCGGTGGGAGGGCCCGGGCTCGTGACACGCCATCCACGGGCGGCACGGTGTCGGCGCGGGATGGTGGGATGAGCGCGTGCTGAAGCTGCGACGCGCCCCGGGCCTCGTGGTCGACCCGCCGGCCCTCGACGAGGTGCAGCAGGCGGTCGTCGACCACCGCGGCAGCGTGCTGCGCGTGCTCGGCGGCCCCGGCACGGGCAAGACGACCACCGCGGTCGAGGTCGTCGTCGGCCGGGTGGAGCGCGACGGCCTGGCCCCCGACCAGTGCCTGGTGCTGACCTCCTCGCGCGTCGCTGCCGGAGAGCTGCGCCAGCGCGTGACGGCGCGCCTGGGGCGCACGTCCACGGAGCCGCTGGCCAGGACGCACCAGGCCTTCGGCTTCGGCATCCTGCGCCAGGCCGCCGCGCTGCGCGGTGACCCGGCGCCCCGGCTGCTCAGCGGCCCCGAGCAGGACGTGATCCTGCGCGAGCTCCTGGCAGGCCACGCGTCCGGTGAGACCCCCGGCCCGCGGTGGCCGGAGCGGGTGCGAGAAGCTTTGCCCACCAAGGGTTTTCGCGCCGAGCTGCGTGACCTGCTCATGCGCGCCGTGGAGCACGACCTCGAGCCGGCCGACCTGCGCCGGCTCGGCGAGCGGCACGACCGCCCCGAGTGGGTCGCCGCGGCCGACGTGCTCGAGGAGTACGACGAGGTGACGGCCCTGTCCGCGCCGGGCGCCTACGACCCGGCGTGGATCCTCGGGTCGGCCGCGGACCTGCTCGCGGAGGAGCCGGAGGCGATGGCCCGGGTGCGCGACGGGCTGCGGCTCGTCGTCGTCGACGACGCCCAGGAGCTGACGGCCGCGGCCGTGCGGCTCCTGCGCACGGTCCTGACCCCCGGCATCGACCTCGTGCTGCTCGGCGACCCCGACACCGCGGTGCAGACCTTCCGTGGCGCCGACCCGCGCTTCCTCGCCGACCGGTGGCGCAGCCTCGGCGACGGCCCCACCCTCGTCCTGCCGACGGCCCACCGCCTGACCGCGGCGGTCCACGCGGCAGCGGGCCGGGTCGCTCCGAAGATCGGCGCCCTCGGGGGCGGCGTGCAGCGCCAGACCGCGCCGGGCCGCCCGGGCGGGACCGTCGACGTCCGGCTCGTGCGGGCCGTCAGTCAGGAGGCGAGCCTGGTCGCCGGCGAGCTCCGGGAGGCGCACCTGCGCGACGGGGTCCCGTGGTCGCACATGGCGGTCGTCGTCCGCGGCCAGGGGCGCACCGCGACGCTCCGACGGGTGCTCATGTCGGCCGGGGTCCCGGTGGCCGGCAGCGCGACCGACCTACCCGTGCGCGACGAGGTGGCGGTGCGCCCGCTCGTGATGCTGCTGCGCGTCGTGCTCGAGCTCGCGCAGGGGGAGGCCGACGTCGTCCCGCCGCAGGTGGCCGTCGACCTGCTGCTGTCACCGCTCGGCGGCGCCGACGCGGTGAGCCTGCGACGCCTGCGCCGGGCGCTGCGCCGTGAGGAGCTGGCTGCCGGTGGTGGGCGCACGAGCGACGAGCTGCTGGCCGAGGCCCTGGTGTCACCGGGTGCCCTGCAGGAGCTCGGGGTCGAGGCCAACCCCGCCCGCCGGGTGGCGACCATGCTGCGCGCCGGGCTGGACGCGGCCCGGCCGAGCTCCGAGCCGGGACGACGCTGGGAGCACGGGGTCACCGCCGAGACCGTGCTGTGGGCGATGTGGTCCTCCGTGCGCCTCGGCCAGGAGTGGCGTGCTGCCGCCCTCGGCAACGGACCCGGCGCCGCCCGGGCCGACCGCGACCTGGACGCCGTCGTCGGCCTGTTCGACGCCGCGGCGCGCTTCACCGACCGGCTACCGCTGGCCGGGCCGGCGGAGTTCCTCACCCACATCGAGAGCCAGGACATCCCCGGCGACACCCTCGTCGCCCGGTCGCCGTCGGACGAGGCCGTCGTCGTGACCACCCCGCAGGCGGCGGCGGGCAGCGAGTGGCGCCTCGTGGTCGTGGCGGGGGTCCAGGAGGGCGTCTGGCCCGACCTGCGGCTGCGCGGCTCGCTGCTCGGCTCCGAGCAGCTGGTCGACGTCGTCTCGGGCCGTGACCCCGGCTTCCGCGCCGCCCAGGCTGCGGTGCGCTACGACGAGACCCGCCTGTTCCTCGTGGCCCTGACCCGCGCCACCGAGCGGGTCGTCGTGACCGCCGTCCGCAGCGAGGACGAGCAGCCCTCGGTCTACCTCGACGTCGTCGACCCCGACACCGTCGAGCGGCTCGGTGACCGGCCCTTCACCGACGTCGGGCGCACGATGACGCTGCCGACGCTCGTCGGCGAGCTGCGACGCCAGCTCGTCGACGGCCAGACCCGCGACCGGCGCACGGCCGTCGCGGCGCTGGCCCGGCTCGCCGACGCCGGCGTGCCCGGCGCCGACCCGTCGCAGTGGTGGGTCCTGCGCTCGCTCAGCGACGACCGTCCGGTGCGAGAGACGGAGCAGGAGGTCCGGGTGTCGCCGAGCAAGGTCGAGTCGTTCGGCCAGTGCGGCCTGCGCTGGCTGCTGAGCTCGGTCGGCGGCGACGGCCCGCGCGTGGGCGCCGCCGACATCGGGACCCTGGTGCACGACATCGCCGCCGACCTCGGCGACGTCGACGCCGCCACCCTCGCGGCCGAAGTCGACGCCCGGTGGGCCCGGCTCGGTATGCCGCGGGGCTGGGTCTCGGACCGCAAGCGCAGCGAGGCGCACGACATGGTCGCGCGGCTCGCCGGCTACTTCGCCGAGGCGCAGGGCAAGGGCTGGACCAAGGTCGGCGCCGAGGTGGCCATGAAGGTCACGCTCGGACGGGCCGTCGTGAGCGGGCGCGTGGACCGGCTCGAGCGGGGCCCCGACGGCCTGCGGGTGGTCGACTACAAGACCGGCAGCAGCAAGCCGAAGGCCGACGACCTCGCGAGCCACCCCCAGCTGGGGGTCTACCAGCTCGCCGTGGAGAACGGCGCGTTCGGGGACGGGGAGCGCTCGGCCGGCGCGGCCCTGCTGCAGATCGGCAAGGCGGCCGGCAAGAGCTACCAGGAACAGCCGCAGGGTGCCCTGTCCCGGGCCGAGGACCCGCAGTGGGCGGGCCGGCTCGTCGCGGAGACCGCCGAGGGCATGGCCGCTGCCACCTTCCTCGCGCAGGTCGGCGACCAGTGCACGCTGTGCGCCGTCAAGGCGTCCTGCCCGGCGCAGCCCGAGGGGAGGGTCCTGTGAGCGGACCGACCACGGCGACGGACCTCCAGCCCGGGTCCGCGCGCGATGCGGGCCGGGACGCAGAGCCACCCGGCGCAGGCGGGCAGCCTCCGCACACCGCGGTGTCGCTGGCCGATGCGCTCGGCCTGCCGCGGCCGACGAGCCAGCAGGCCGCGGTGATCGAGGCGGCGCCGGACCAGCCGCTGCTGGTGGTCGCCGGGGCGGGCTCGGGCAAGACCGAGACGATGACCAGCCGGGTCGTCTACCTCGTCGCCAACGGGTACGTCGACCCCGACCAGGTCCTGGGCCTGACCTTCACCCGCAAGGCCGCGACCGAGCTGGCCGAGCGCATCGGGCTGCGGCTGCGCCAGCTGCAGGCCAAGGGTGTGTGGACCCCGGCCGACACCGACGAGGAGTCGGGTGCCGAGGTGCTCGGCGGCACCCCCACCGTGTCGACGTACCACTCCTACGCCGGGCGGCTCGTGCGCGAGCACGCCCTGCGGCTCGGCTACGAGAGCGAGTCCAGGCTGCTGTCCGAGGCGGCGGCCTGGCAGTACGCCGCCGAGGTCGTCGCCGCCTACGACGGCCCGATGGACGACGTCACCGGGGCCGAGGCGACGGTCGTGGGTGCCGTCGTCGACCTGGCCGGGGAGCTCGCCGAGCACCTGCGCACCCCGGCCGAGGTCTCGGCATACCTCGCCCGGGTCGAGCAGGCGCTCGGTGCGCTGCCCTCGGGATCCAGCCGCGCGTCGGGGCTGCTCAAGGGCGGCCGGGACCTGCTGGCCAACCTGCGCGCGCGGGCCGGGGTGCTGCCCATCGTCGAGCGCTACCTCGCGCTGAAGAAGTCGCGCGACGCCATGGACTTCTCCGACCAGATGGCGCTCGCGGCGACCCTGGCCCGGACCTTCGAGGACATCGGTGCGATCGAGCGGCAGCGCTACCGCGTGGTGCTGCTCGACGAGTTCCAGGACACCTCGGACGCCCAGCTGCAGCTGCTGCGCGCGCTCTTCGCGGCACCCGGCGAGCCGGTGCGCGTCACGGCCGTCGGTGACCCCAACCAGTCGATCTACGGCTGGCGCGGCGCGAGTGCGACCACCCTGTCGGCCTTCCGCCAGGCGTTCCGCACCGGCCCCGACCCGGTGCCGAGGGTCCCGCTCACGACGAGCTGGCGCAACGACCGGCTCGTCCTCGACGTCGCCAACCGCGTCGCGGCACCGTTGCGCGACACCTCGAGCGTGCAGGTCGAGCCCCTCGACGCACGGCCCGACGCCGGGGTGGGGCGGGTCGACGTGGCCCGGGTGCAGACGGTGCGCGAGGAGGCCGACCTCGTCGCGCAGTGGCTGGGGGAGCAGCGGCGCACCGGCTCGGGCTCGTTCGCGGTCCTGTGCCGCAAGCGGTCGCTGTTCGCGCCGGTCATCGACGCCCTCGAGCGCGCCGAGCTGCCGTACGAGGTGGTGGGACTCGGCGGGCTGCTGCTCACGCCCGAGGTCGAGGACATCACCGCGCTGCTGCACGTCGTCCACGACCCCACGCGCGGCGACCAGCTCATGCGGCTGCTCACCGGGCCGCTGTGCCGCCTGGGGGCGGCCGACCTCGACGGGCTCATGGCCTGGGCCCGCCACCAGCAGGAGGTGCGCCTCGGCCACGGACGGCCCGAGCAGGAGGCTGCCGACGCGGACGCCGCCGACGGCGAGGCGCCCGAGCTCGGTGACGGCGACGCCGAGGCGGTCGGCGAGAGCGGCGTGCGCGACCAGTCGCCGGACAGCTCCGACACGGCGAGCATCGTCGAGGCCGTCGACGACCTGCCCCGGCCCGGCTGGCAGAGCTGGGACGGCCGGCGGGTCGGCGACACCGCGCTCCAGCGGCTGCACGGGCTCCAGCAGACCATCCGCCGGCTGCGCGGCCTCACCGCCCTGCCGCTGGCCGACCTCGTCGGCGAGGCCGAGCGCGCCCTGGGGCTCGACATCGAGGTGCTCGCCCGCCCCGGCTACACGCCCAGCGTCGCCCGCGCCCACCTCGACGCCTTCGCCGACGTCGCCGCGACCTTCTCCATCAGCGCCGACCGGCCCAACCTGGGCGGGTTCCTCGCGTGGCTCAAGGCGGCCCTCGACGAGGAGCGCGGGCTCGACAAGGGCTACGTCGAGCCCAAGGAGGGCGCCGTCCAGGTGCTCACGGTCCACGCCGCCAAGGGACTGGAGTGGGACGCCGTCGCCGTGCCCGGGCTGGTCGAGGGCACGTTCCCGGACCTCCCGTACACCGTCAGCACGGTGCGGGGCGGCGAGTGGGCCTGCAGCGTCCCGAAGGACAAGGGCTGGACCGGCGGCCTGTCCGGCGGTGGCATCCCCTACGCCCTGCGCGGCGACAGCGGGGGGCTCCCGGTGCTCGACTGGGAGGGCGCCGCCGACACCAAGGACCTGGAGACCAGGCTCGAGGACTTCGCGCTGCGCGGTGGCGAGCACGCCATGGGCGAGGAGCGCCGGCTCGCCTACGTCGCCTTCACCCGCGCGAAGCGGGCCATGCTGCTGAGCGCGCACGTCTGGGGCGACGCGAAGTCGCCCCGCGTGACCTCCCGGTTCCTGCTCGATGTGGTCGGGCGCGACCTCTCCGACGACAGCGCGGCCGTTCCGGGCGTCCGCCGACTCGCGTGGGTGGACATGCCCCCGACCGATGACCCCAAGGCGGTGACCAACCCCCTCGAGGTCGAGCAGCGCGTGGTGCAGTGGCCCGCGGACCCGCTCGCCGAGCGCCGGGCGGCGGTGGAGCGAGCGGCCGGCGCCGTCCGCGAAGCCATCGAGGCGTATGCCGCGGGCGCGCCACCGGAGCCCCACGCACCCTCCCAGGGCGTCCTGCCGCTGCCCGGGGAAGGCGTCCCGGTGCTCGAGGAGGTCGAGCTGCTGCTCGCCGAGCAGCGACGCCTGGCAGAGCGCGGCGACATCACCGTGCTGCTGCCCCGGCACCTGTCCGCCTCCGCGGTCGTGGCGCTCGCCACCGACCCGGACCGTTTCGCCACGTCGCTGCGGCGGCCGATGCCCGAGGCCCCCGCCCTGGCCGCGCGGCGGGGCACGGCGTTCCACGCCTGGATCGAGCAGCACTACGCCCGGGCCGCCATGGTCGACCTGCTCGAGCTGCCCGGCAGTGCCGACGAGGACCCCGCCGACGACGCCGAGCTGCCCGCCATGAAGGAGCGGTTCCTCGCCAGCGAGTGGGCGCAGCGGGCGCCGGTCGAGATCGAGATCGCCGTCGAGACGGTGCTCGACGGCATCGCCGTCCGCGGGCGCATCGACGCCGTCTTCCCCCGTGCCGGGGGCGGGTTCACGGTCGTGGACTGGAAGACGGGCCGCAAGCCCACGGGGGAGGTGGCGCGCACCCGCGCGCTGCAGCTCGCGGCATACCGGGTGGCCTATGCGAGGTTGCGCGGGCTGGACGTGGAGGACGTCGACGCGGCCTTCTACTACGCGGGGACGGGCGAGACGGTGTGGCCCGACCTGCCCGAGGAGGACGAGCTGCTGGCGTTGCTCCGCACGGTTCCCGAGTGAGTGCGGGAGGCTGCGGTGCCGCCGCCCGCACCGGGGGGCCGGCCCCGAGGGACGAGGAAGGACGTGGCAGGCGTGACGAGGGTGGAGTGGGGACCGGTGCTCGAGGCGGTGGAGGCAGCCCAGCGCGGTGACGGCGCGGCCGCCCGCGCGGCGCTGGAGCGACGCTGGGTGGAGTCAGGGACCGACGAGCACGCGGTGCGGTGCGTGGTCGCGCACTACCTCGCCGACCTGCAGGACGACCTCGACGCGGAGATCGCCTGGGACGAGAGGGCCCTGGAGTCGCTGCCGCACGTGCGCGACGAGGACGTGGCCGGGCTGGGCATCACCTCGGCGGCCGGGTTCGCGCCGTCGCTGCACCTCAACCTCGGTGACGGCTACCTGCGTCGCGGGGACGTCGACCGGGCCCGGCAGCACCTCGACGCCGGGACCCGGACGCTCGAGGTCCTCGGTGACGACCCCTACGGCGTCATGATCCGGCGCGGGTTCGAGCGGCTGGCGACCCGCATCGAGTCCCCGGACGCCCTCCCGCGACGACGCTGAGTCGGTGCGGGGGCGGAGCAGGGCCGGAGGACGCCGGTCTCAGGCGCGGGGGTCGTAGCCCGGCTCGAAGTCCGGTCCCGGGTCGTCGCCCTCGATGGGCTGCGGTCGGCGCAGCGGGCTGACGTCGATCTCGGCCGTCTCCTCGGCACCCCCGGAGCTGGGCGGCGGCACCTCGGCGCCGGCCGGCTCCGGCTCGGGCTCGTCCTCGATGCCGAACTCGTCGGAGGGCCCGCCGGCCCCCTCCGGCCGTTGGCCGACCATGGCGTCGTCCCGGCTCTGCTGGTCCTCGGTGTCCGGGTCGGCACCGGCCGTGTCGGCATCGTCGGGGTCG
Source organism: Phycicoccus sp. M110.8 (assembly GCF_032464895.1). Lineage (NCBI taxonomy): Bacteria > Bacillati > Actinomycetota > Actinomycetes > Micrococcales > Intrasporangiaceae > Phycicoccus > Phycicoccus sp. M110.8. The sequence continues at coordinate 147,553 of NZ_JAWDIC010000003.1, read as the reverse complement.
TCGCCGGGCGCGCCCCGGTCGCCGAACATCGTCTCCACGTCCTCGTCCTGCTCGCGCTCGACCGCAGCGGCGTCGCCGGCCCCGCCGGCGGTGGAGCGGTCGCCGAACATCGTCTCCACGTCCTCGTCGAGCTCACGCGCGGCAGCTTCGGGCTCCGCCCGGCCGGGTGCGGTCGTCTCGACGTCCTCGTCGCGCTCGCGGGCTGCGGCGTCGTCGTCGCCCTCAGGGGCGGCGGCGGTGATGTCGTCGACCTCGCGGTCCGCCGCGTCCCCGTCCTGCTCAGCCCCGGTGCTGCCGGCACGGGTGCCTGCCCGGTCGCCGAACATGGTGTCCACGTCGTCCTCGAGGTCGTCGTCCTCGTCGGACAGCTCGGGCGGCACGAGCACCGGTCGCGTGGTGTGCGCGGGACGCAGGCCCGTGCGGCGGTAGTCGTTGGCGGACTCCTCCTCGGCGTGCAGCCGGTTCTCCAGGCGGCGCAGCGCGGCGGCGCACCGCTCCACGACGAGCCGGTCCCCGGCGCCGACGGCCCCCATGAGGTCGCTGAGCACCCGCATCTCGCCCGACAGGCGGGCGCGCTCGAGCAGGTGGGGGTCGGGTCGCTCGACCCGGGCGTGCGCGTACGCCTCGAGCAGCGAGTCGACGCTCGCCGGGCTGGCGGCTGAGACCAGGGCGGCGAAGTCGTCGGCGGGGTCGGCGACCTTGGCGTCCTCCCAGCCGGTGAAGGCCTTGACCCGTCCGGTGCTGGCGTCGTCCTCGTCGTCGAACACCACGAGCACCTGGTCGCCGGTGAGGTCGCCGTGCGTGGGGGTCGGCGCGAACCGCCACAGTGCGACGTCCTCGAGCTGGCGTTCCCACCGGGACAGCAGCGAGGTGGGGACGTGGCCCGTGGCGGCGGCCCGGTCGAGCTCGCTCAGCCGGCGCGTGCGGTAGGTGTCCGCGTCGTACGCCGGCAGCCCGGCCTCGTCGAACAGCTGGTGGTCGACGTTGTGCAGCGCGGCGATCGCCCGGCCCAGCTCGGCCGTGAGCCCGGGACCCGGCGGCAGCTGGGAGAAGTCGATCGGCCGTCCCGGCAGGTAGGGGTAGATCGCGGCGCGGCCGCCCTCCTTGAGCGCGGCGAAGCCCTTGGGGGTCGGCACCCCGAACGGGAGGCGGCGAGCCAGCAAGGCGAGCAGCCCGAACGTGGACTCCATCTGCGCCGCGGCCGCCTGGTTGCGCGGCACCCGCACCACCCAGCGGCGGTGCTGGGTGTCCTGCACGAACGCCACGTCGTACTGCTGGTCGGGCACGCCGGGCACGGCCTCGACGCTGGCGGGGTCGAGGCCGGGTACGGCCGCGCTGGCGAGCGCAGCGAGGAACAGGGGGCTGCGGTCCACACCGTCACCGTATGCCGTGGTGGCACGCCTAGGGTGGAGGCGTGGGCCGACCTGCTGAAACTCTTGAGAATGTCACCCTGGCCGGCTCCGGCCTCGACCGCAGGGCCGAGCTGCGCACCGACCGCCACCTACTGGGACGCCTGCTCGCCGACCCCGCCACGCGGGTGCTGGAGCTGCGGGGTGACCGCGTCGCGGCCGACGAGGGTCCCGACGGCGCACGGCTGCGCCTGAGGGCCCCGGTGGCCGCGGATGCCGAGCGCCTGGCGGTGTTCCTCGGCGCCGACGACCAGGACGTCATGCACGTGGGCGTCGTCGGCGACCCGCTCCCGGCCGAGGACGGGGCCACCGGCAACAGGTCCACGACGAGCGGCGAGGCGGCCGGCCTCGTGACGCTGCGCCACGTGGCTGCCGACCTCGACGACGTCGAGGCGGGCATGTTCTCCACGCTGCTCGCCCTCGCCAACTGGCACCGGGCCCACGGCCACTGCGCCCGGTGCGGGGCCCCGACCGAGCCCCAGCAGTCCGGGTGGGTGCGGCGGTGCACCAACGAGGGCAGCGAGCACTACCCGCGCACCGACGTCGCCGTCATCATGTCCGTCGTCGACGGGCAGGACCGGCTGCTGATGGCCCAGGGCGCCGGCTGGGGGACCGGGCGCTACTCGGTGCTGGCGGGCTTCCTCGAGCCGGGGGAGAGCCTGGCGCAGGCGGTGGCCCGCGAGGTGCGCGAGGAGGTGGGGCTCGAGGTCTTCGACGTCGAGTACCTCGGTGACCAGCCGTGGCCCTTCCCGACGTCGCTGATGGTGGGCTTCACCGCCCGCGCCGGCAGCGGCGCGCTGCGCCTGCAGGAGAGCGAGATCGCCGACGCCCGCTGGTTCACGCGCGACGAGGTGCGGGCCGGGGTGGCCGACGGCAGCCTCGCGGTCTCGTCCCGGCTGTCGATCTCGCGCCGGCTGGTCGAGCACTGGCTCGGCCACGAGATCGACGGCGTCCGCTGACCGTCGCCGCCGACGGGGCGGCGACGGGCCCGGGACCCTCGGGCACGCGAACGTCCGGCCCCACCGGGGGCCGGCCGCGCGCAGAGCGCCTCGGTCAGGAGGCCAGGCGCTTCTTGACCTCGTTGATGCTCGGGTTGGTCGCCGCCGAGCCGTCCGGGAACAGGAGCGTGGGGACGGTCTGGTTGCCGTCGTTGACGTCCATGACGAAGGCCACGGCCTCGGGCTCCTCCTCGATGTTCACCTCGGTGAACGGGATGCCCTCGCGGCCCATCTGCGCCTTGAGGCGGTTGCAGTAGCCGCACCAGGAGGTGCTGAACATCGTCACGGAACCGGGGGCCGGGGCCTTGGGGGTGCTCATGGGGTGTCGTTTCCTTCGTGGTGCCGGGGGGGTCTTCACGTCTGCCAACCCAACGAGCCGGCCGGTTGTTCCGTCACGCGCTGTGACCCCCGACGACCCTCCACGCCCCAGCAGCCCGGCCGGGCCGCCCCGCCCGCGGCTGGGGACGCCCGTTCGGTCGTCGGCGGCCGCCCCTAGGATCGGCACGATGCCCAGCCAGCCCACGCCCCCCACCCCCGACGAGGTGCTCGCCGCCCTCGACCCCGAGCAGCGTGAGGTGGCCGCCAACCCGCTGGGCCCGATGTGCGTCCTGGCGGGCGCCGGCACGGGGAAGACGCGGGCCATCACCCACCGGATCGCCTACGGCGCCCACTCGGGCGCCTACCAGCCGCAGCGCGTGCTGGCAGTCACCTTCACCGCACGGGCAGCAGGGGAGATGCGCACCCGCCTGCGGGACCTGGGTGTCGGCGGCGTCCAGGCCCGCACCTTCCACGCCGCCGCCCTGCGCCAGCTGCACTACTTCTGGCCCCAGGCCATCGGCGGCGCCGCGCCCGAGGTGATGAGCCAGAAGGCCGCGGCCGTCGCGCAGGCCGCCGCCTCGCTGCGCCTGGACCTCGCTCGCGACCGCACCGCCGTGCGCGACCTCGCCGCCGAGATCGAGTGGGCCAAGGTCTCGATGCTGACCCCCGAGACGTATGCCGCCGGCGCCCGGGCGGCGCGCCGGGAGCCCCCCGGCCTCGATGCCACGGCGATGGCGCGCGTGCTGGAGGCGTACGAGCAGGTCAAGACCGCGCGCGGGGTCATCGACTTCGAGGACGTCCTGCTCCTGACGGTCGGCATCCTGGACGAGCGCGACGACATCGCGCGCACGGTGCGCCAGCAGTACCGCCACTTCGTGGTGGACGAGTACCAGGACGTCAACGCCCTCCAGCAGCGCCTGCTCGACCTCTGGGTGGGGGAGCGCACCGACCTGTGCGTGGTCGGCGACCCGGCCCAGACGATCTACTCCTTCACCGGGGCCAGCCCGCGGCACCTGCTCGGCTTCCCGGTGACGCACCCGGAGGCGCACGTGGTGCGCCTGGTGCGCAACTACCGCTCGACCCCGCAGGTCGTCGAGCTCGCGAACCTCGTCGTCCGCGGTCCCTCGGGCGCCATGCGCAGCAACGCCGTGACCCTGCAGGCCCAGTCGCCGGCCGGTCCGCCGCCCTCGCTCACCGCCCACCCCGACGACCCGGCCGAGGCCGCCGCCGTGGCCGCGGAGATCGCCCAGCGGATCGCGGCGGGCGTGCCCGCGTCCCAGATCGCGGTGCTGTTCCGCACCAACGGCCAGTCCGAGGCGTTCGAGTCGGCCCTCGCCGAGCAGGACGTCCCGTACCTCGTGCGCGGGGGCGAGCGCTTCTTCGCCCGCCGCGAGGTGCGCGACGCGGTGCTCCTCATGCGGGGGGCCGCACGCTCGGACGACGGCTCGACCCCGCTGCCCGACCTTGTCCGCGACGTGCTCGTGGGCGCCGGGTGGAGCCGTGAGGCGCCCAAGGCCGGCGGGGCCCAGCGGGAGCGGTGGGAGTCCCTGGCGGCGCTGGCGACCCTCGCCGACGACCTCGTCGCCGCGACCCCGGACGCCCGGCTCCCCGACTTCGTCCGCGAGCTCGACGAGCGGTCCGCCGCCCAGCACGCGCCGGCGGTCCAAGGGGTGACCCTCGCCTCGCTGCACGCCGCCAAGGGCCTGGAGTGGGACGTCGTCTTCCTCGTCGGCTGCTCGGACGGCTACCTGCCGATCACCATGGCCGAGACCCCGGAGGCCATCGAGGAGGAGCGGCGCCTGCTCTACGTCGGGGTCACCCGGGCCCGGCGCGAGCTGCGCATCTCCTGGGCCGGCGCCCGCACCCCGGGTGCCCGGGCCAGCCGTCGCCCGTCCCGGTTCCTCGACGGCGCCGCGGCCGTCCTCGGCGACGGGGCGCGCTCGCAGCCGAAGTCGAAGGCCTCGGTCGGCGGCCGCCGGTCGGGCAAGCCGTCGCGACCCGCCCTGCCGGTCCACTGCCGCTCCTGCGGCACCGAGCTCACCACCGCCGGGCAGCGCACCACCGGACGCTGCGACGACTGCCCGCCGACGTATGCCGAGGGCACGTTCGAGAAGCTGCGGGCCTGGCGGCTGGCGGTCGCCAAGGAGGCCAGCGTCCCGGCATACGTCGTCTTCACGGACGCGACGCTGACGGCGATCGCGGAGCGCGAGCCGGGCACCGAGGGGGAGCTGGCGCAGATCTCCGGTGTCGGGGTGCGCAAGCTCGGCATGTACGGCGAGCAGGTCCTCGCCCTCATGGGTGGGGCCGACGTCGATGACGTGCTCGAAAGCCGTTCTGCCGCAACGGAATCCGACTAACTGACGGAAAACTTGCAGGAAAGTTCCGGAAATCCCGGAAAATGCGTTGCCGCTCTCCGGAGCGGTCCCCTACTCTTGGGGGACACACAGCCCAGCCGTCGCGCGCGACGGGCTGGGGACCGACGGAACAGACGAAGGAGGCTGGCCCCATGGAGAAGACCACGATGACGATCGACGCGACCCACATGTCCCGCGTCCGTTCCGTGTGCCCCGAGGCCGGCCGAGTCGTCCTCGCAGGCGCCCAGGGCTGGGTCCAGGGGACTGCTGTGTCCGCGTCCGTCGTGATCACGGATGCCCCGCGCCCGACGTTCTACGTCGACGGTCTCGGTGCCGGCATCGCCCGCAAGGACTTCGTGTTCCGCCCCTTCGGAGAGCCACCTGTCTAGGCATATCGCCAATCAGGTCTCTTCCAAGGCCGCGGAACCCGAAACCGGGATCCGCGGCCTTTCTGTTTGCCCGACAGATTTCTTCCGCTCGACCAGTCAGGAAGAAGTACCACCAGTTGATCAGCACGACACCGAACAGAACGGGTCGGCCCCCCACCGGGGACCAGCCGACCGGGACGAACACCGAAGATGCCGCCACCACCGTGGCGGGGACGAGAAGGGGAGGTGACACCCGATGCAGTTGAGCGCACTTCACGACCTGAACGAGCAGGCCGCGACGTCCGGCGCAGGCATCCCGTGTCGAGAGAACGACGCCGAGATGTGGTTCGCCGAGAGCCCGGCCGACGTCGAGTTCGCCAAGTCGCTGTGCCGTACGTGCCCGGCCATCACCGCGTGCCTCGCCGGCGCGCTCGACCGGTCCGAGCCGTGGGGCGTGTGGGGCGGTGAGCTCTTCGTCCAGGGAGCCATCGTCGCCCGCAAGCGTCCGCGCGGTCGCCCGAGGAAGAATCCGGTCGCCGCATGACCCTCGTCCAGATCCACGACCACGGTCCGTCCGTCGACGGAACCCCGCACGCGGGGGTGCCCGAGGGGGCGCCCGCGGGGTCGGTGCCGGGGGGCACCGACCCCGCGGGGCAGCCGTCCGGCTCCCCGCACCACCACACCCAGTACTTCGAACCCAGGAGAACAGCCATGTTCCAGGCCTTGTACGCCGACCTCGCCCGTGCACATCGCACGCGCCGGGAGCGGGAGTACCAGCGCCGGCTCGAGGCCCGTGCGCAGCAGGAGATGCTGCACGCGCTGCCTCGCATGCTGGCCCGGTGACCCGCCCGACCGACAGCCCCGGAGGACCAGTCCTCCGGGGCTGTTGCGCGCCCGGCCGCGCTGTCGCGGGTCCGGACCGCTTCCCTGGCCTAGGGTCGCGTCATGTCGCGTGACGCCGTCGTCGAAGCCCTGTGCGCCCCCGATCTCGCCCCGGTCGTCGACCTGGTCCTGTGGGTCGAGGACGGGGTGGCGCACGCGGCCAACGCGCTCGGTGCCGTGCGCCTGCACGAGGACGGGCGCCACGAGGTGCTGCGCGGGACGGACCCGGTCGCGAGCGAGGACCCGATGGCGTTCCTGCCGTACGAGCACGAGCTGCGGTGTCCGAGCCCGGCCGTGTCGACCGACAACGCCTACCCGTACGCCGCGCAGCGCATCCTGTCGCTGTTCGCCGACGCGGAGCGCTCACCCGACGTCGCGGTGGTGCACACGCCCCGGCACCACTTCCCCGATGAGGGCGGCCACGTGGGCGAGCACGGGTCGCTCGACGTCGTGCAGTCCCGGGCCCCGCTGCTGCTGTCGGGGGCCGGCGTCCGGCGGCGCGGGTACGTGGACGAGCACGCCCGGCTCGTCGACGTGGGTCCGACCCTGGCCCTGCTCGCCGGTGTGCCCGAGGCCGACCTGCGCGACGGTGCGGGGCGACAGCTCGACGGGCGCCCGCTGCTCGAGCACCTCGACACGGGTGCAGCAGGGGCGTCAGAGGGCCCCGCGGAGGCGGAGGGTCCCGGACGGCGGCGACGCGTGGTCGGCATCCTCTGGGACGGCGCGCACTGCGGCGAGCTCCTGGCGATGGCCGAGGCCGGGCGCCTGCCGGGCGTCGCCCGCCTGGTCGAGCGCGGGCTGGCCCTGCGCGGCGGCGCCGTGGCCGAGTTCCCCAGCGTGACGCTGACCAACCACACCTCGATCCTCACGGGCGTCGGGCCCGGGCGGCACGGCGTGCTCGGCAACGTCTACTACGACCGGGCGACCGGGCAGCAGGTCGTGCCCAACGACGCCGAGACCTGGTATCGGTCCGCCGAGTGGCTGCGGCCCGGGGTGCGCACCGTGTTCGAGATGGTGAACGACCATGTGCCGCAAGGAGACTCGCCGCGGACGGCCAGCGTCGACGAGGCGATCGACCGCGGCGCGGACTACGGCACCATGGCCCTGCTGCGAGCCGTCGGCGGGTTCGAGGCCGCCACGAAGGCCAGCGAGGGCGCGCTGCCCGAGCCGGCGGAGTCGGCATACCTGCGCGACCCCTCGCACCTCACCGACGACTACTTCCGCTGGGCGGTGCAGGTCGACGACCTGGGCCTTCAGCAGGTGCTCGAGCTCTGGAGCGATGCCGACAGCGCCCCGACCCTGACCTGGTGGGCCAACACGGTCACCGACGCCGGTCACCACGGCGGTGGGCCGAGGTCGGACATGGCCCGGCACGCGCTCGAGCAGTCCGACGCCCGGCTCGTCACCTTCCTCGACCACCTCGAGGGCCTGGGCGTGCTCGACGAGGTCACCTTCCTGCTGACCGCCGACCACGGCTTCGAGGGGTCGGACCCCTCGGTGACCGGGTCGTGGCGCCCGGCACTGGACGCGCTGGGCATCCCGTACCGCGACGAGGGCCCCGGGTTCGTCTACCTGCTCTGATGCCGGCGAGCCCGACCCGGCGAGCCCGACCCGACGAGCCCGAGGCGGCGCCGTGGCGCAGGGTGTCGGCGCCTACCGCGGTCGTCCGGCCGGTGGCTAGTCTGCGGCCATGGCCCCCCAGATCCGCATCGCCCAGGATGACGCCGCCGACGAGGTGCTGAGCGAGGACCCGTTCGCCCTGCTCGTCGGCATGCTGCTGGACCAGCAGTACCCGATGGAGCACGCGTTCCGCGGGCCGTGGAAGATCCGCAGCCGCTTCGGCACGCTGGACGCGGCGGCGATCGCCGAGGCCGAGCCCGAGGCGTTCGCCGACCTGTGCTCCACCCCGCCCGCCATCCACCGGTACGGCCGCTCCATGGCGGGCCGCGTGCAGCAGCTCGCCGCAGTCGTCCGCGACGAGTACGGCGGCGACGCCCGGCGCATCTGGACCGAGGCGTCCGACGCGCAGGACCTCCTCGGCCGGCTCCGCGCCCTGCCGGGCTTCGGGGACCAGAAGGCGCGGATCTTCGCGGCCCTGGTCGGCAAGCAGCTCGACGTGCGCCCGGCGGGCTGGCAGGAGGCGATCGGGCCGTATGCCGAGGACGGCTCCTACCGCTCGGTGGCCGACGTGGTCGACGCGGAGTCCCTGCAGAAGGTGCGCGAGTTCAAGCAGGCGGCCAAGGCGCAGGCCAAGGCCGCCAAGGCGGCGACGGGCTCGTGACGTCCTCCCCGGGTGGTCCGGGCACTCCGAGCGGTCCGGCCGACGCCGCCTCGGTGGTGTGCGCCACGTGCGGCGCCACGCCCGAGGACGAGGGCGTCGCGCGCCTCACGTGGTCGCGTGGGACGGAGAACGGCCGCGACGTGTGGACCTGCGACCAGTGCAGCCGCCGCCACCTGCGCAGCATCGAGGGCAAGCTCGACTCCGCCTGGTGGTGACGGAGCCCGGTCTGCGGACGGGGACCGCGTGGTGGACCGCGCCGGCACCCTCCAGCGGGGTCGACGGGCGCTCGGTGACCCGGCCGGCGCTCAGTCGACCGGCGGCGGCAGGTGCCGCAGCCGCATCCCCGGCATGTGGTCGATGACGATCTCGCGGGCCGGCACGGTGCCGTTCAGCTGGCAGAGCACCCCGATGCCGCCGAGCCAGACCCGGTGGATGAGCAGGTAGGACGGCGGCAGGTTCAGCTTCATGCCGACGAGGAACTCCGGCCGGCGCACGTCGTTGACGTGGGCGGCCACGGAGCGCAGCCAGGGCCGGCTGAAGGTGAAGGACTCGTGCTTCAGCGGCTCGATGAAGGGGCCGAGGTACTCCAGCAGCGCCTCGGCGTCGATGCTCATCGAGGGCTTGATGAAGCCTTCGGAGCGCAGCCCGGCCTCGAGCTCGTCCGCCTGGCCCGACAGGGCCGCGGACACCAGCCGTCCCATCTCCTGGGGCAGGCCGTTCGGCAGGCGGTTCACCGCGCCGTAGTCGATGACCCCCAGACGGCCGTCCGGCAGCAGGCGGAAGTTGCCGGGGTGCGGGTCGGCGTGCAGCAGCCCTGCCCGAGCGGGGCCGACCAGCAGGAACTCCATGTAGCGGGCGCTCGCGGCGTCGCGCTCCTCCTTCGTGCCGGACTCGACGATCCGGGACAGGGGGGTGCCGTCCATCCACTCCGAGACGATGACGTGCTCGCTGTTGACGAGGACGTCGGGCACCGCGAAGTGCGGGTCGTCGCGGAACGTGCGGGCGAACTTGCGCTGGTTGCCCGCCTCGAGGTTGTAGTCGAGCTCCTCGGTCATGCGTGACTTGAGCTCGTCGGTGATCGGCTTGATGTCCATGCCGGGGATCCAGCCGCCGGCGAGGCGCGCCACCCGGGCGAGCTGGTTGAGGTCGGACAGCAGGGCCGCGCCGGCCCCGGGGTACTGGATCTTGACGGCCACGGGGCGCCCGTCGCGCCAGACCGCCCGGTGCACCTGCCCGATCGAGGCGGCGGCGGCCGGCACGTCGTCGAAGGACTGGAACTTCGACGTGCGCCACCGGGGCCCGAGCTCCTCGGCGAGGACCTTGTGGACCGTCGCGGCGGGCAGTGGGGGAGCGGCCTCCTGCAACTTGGTGAGCGTGCTGCGGTAGGGGCCGGCGAGCTCCTCGGGCATCGCCGCCTCCATGACCGACATGGCCTGCCCGAACTTGAGTGCACCGCCCTTGAGCTCGCCGAGGACGCGGAACAGCTGCTCCGCCGTCCTCGCCTGGAGCTCGGCGGCGACGAGCTCGGCCGGCTTGCCACCCACGCGCTTGCCCAGACCCACGGCGGTGCGTCCTGCGAAGCCCAGGGGCAGGCTGGCCAGTCGGGCGGTGCGGCTGACCGCACGGCGGGGGAGCTCGTTCACCCGGCCATTCTCACCTGAGGAGGCTCCGGTCCGCCGACCGGGCGCGCGGTCGTGTCGTCGGCGCCCCCTTTCGCGACCTCGTGGGCCGCCCCGCCGACCGCCTCACCGGCTGCCCCGTCCACCGCCTCACCGGCTGCCCGGTCCGACGCCTCCCCGGCGGTGCGCTCAGCCTCCGGGGCCGCGGACCCACCGGCACGGTCGCCGGCGTGCTCCGCGGTGCACCGCGGGTGCGCCGTCCAGTACCGCTGGCGCACGCCGGGCCACGGCAGCCCCACCTCGAGCGAGCGCCCGGAGGGCAGCCGCCGCCCGTCGAGCACCCCGAGGCCGACCATGGCCGTCATCGCCGCCGCCATGGCCACGAGGCTGGCCTCGCCACCGACCTCGACGCCGGCGCCGACGGTGGGGCGGGTGAGCTGCTCGAGCAGGCGCGGCCAGGCCGGGTCGAGGTCGGTGCGGGCGAGGTCGAGGCAGGCGAGGCACGGCCCGGACGGCGAGCCCGCCGGGTCGACGACGGGGCCCACCACCGCCTCGGTCGCCCCCACGAGGACCGGGAGCACGGGGACCGCCCGCCGGACCCACGGCCGGGCGACCCGGGGATCGAGGGCATGCCTGGCGGCGAGCACCACGAGGGACGGGCCGGGGCACGACCGCGACGGCGGGGCGGCGGCGACGTCCTGCTCGAGGTCCGCCATCTCCCACGCGTCGGCGGCGCCCGGCCCGACGTCCACCCGGCCCACGCCGGCCCGGCGCAGGGTGCCGGCCACGGCGTCGGGCACCGAACCGCGACCCACGACGAGGACGTGGGCGGCCCGCCTGGCGCCGGCCACGGCATACGCGCCCTCGGGCGGGCTGGTGAGGCGCAGCAAGGCCTGGACGTCGTCGTCGAGCAGGGCCCTCTGGCCGGGCGGCAGGCCTTCCGACCCCGCGGGGACCGCCAGCAGCCCGCGGTCGGCGAGCAGCCGCAGCACCCGGGCGCCCCCAGGCGTGGTGAGGACGGTCGGCACCGGCCGCGTGCCGTCGAGCACCTCGAGGGCACCCACCTCGTCCTCACCGAGCCCGTCGAGGACGACCGACCGACCCGGCTCGACACCCACCTGCACCTGGCCAGGCCCCCGGCGCAGCAGCGGTCCGAGCAGCTTCGGGAGCGGGCGGTCGGTCATGCGAGCCAATCTGGCACAGCGGCACCCGGTCGCCCCGGTCGTCCACAGCCGGACCTCGACGGGTCGGGGCAGTGCGCCGCCACCGGGACGCAGCAAGGGGCGGACCCGACCAGCTGGTCGGGTCCGCCCCTTGCGATGGGAGGTCCTGGGTCAGGCCTTGCCGAGGATGCGGTTGAGGTTGGTGCCGCAGACCGGGCACACACCCTTGGCCATGCGGCGGCCGTTCGTCTCGACGACCTTGCCCTCGGCCTCGCGCTTCTCCTTGCACTTGACGCAGTAGAACTCGCCCTTGTAGGTCTCGTCTGCCATCGCGATGTCTCCTTGTCGATCACACCGCACGGTGCGGTGTCGGACTTCGGCCAACCTAGACCATCCTGAGCACAAATTCCCGCAAGGGGGGCGGATGCGTCGTGCTCAGCGGACCCCCTAGTCTTCGCCCCCATGAGCGCCCTGACCTGGTGGGAGACCCCGTTCGAGGACCTGTCGGTCGCCCTGCGGGAGGCCTCGGGCCGGCGGGTGGCCGTCGTGACCCTCGACCTGCCAGACCGCCGCAACTCCATGTCCGAGGCGATGAGCCGGTCGTGGGTGCGGCTGATGGGGCAGCTGCGCGAGGACGACGCCCTGTCGGCCGTGGTGGTGACCGGTGCTCCACCGGCGTTCTGCGCCGGCGGCGACCTGTCCTGGATCGTCTCCGAGCCGGACGCCTCCGTCCCCCGGCTGCGGGAGCGGATGCTGGCGTTCTACCGGTCGTGGCTGTCCGTGCGTGACCTGCCGGTCCCGACGATCGCCGCGGTGAACGGGGCGGCCATCGGTGCCGGGTTCGCGCTCGCCCTGGCCTGCGACATCCGGTATGCCGCGCAGGACGCCCGGCTCGGGGTGCCGTTCACCTCCCTCGGGCTGCACCCGGGCATGGCGACGACGTGGTCGCTGCCCGACGTCGCCGGGATGGCCGTCACCCGGGACCTGCTGCTCACGGGCCGGCTCGTCACCGGGGCCGAGGCGGTCGGGCTCGGGCTGGTCTCCGGGGCGTTCCCCGCCGAGGCGGTGCTGGACGAGGCTCTCGCCGCCGCCGAGCGCGTCGCGGCCGCCGCGCCCGTTGCCACACGGCTCAGCCTGCAGGCCCTGCGCGGGGGAGGTCACGACACGGTGGAGACCGCGCTGCAGTGGGAGGCGCTCGCCCAGGCGACCACCCTGGCCACCCAGGACGTGCACGAGGGGATCGCCGCCGCCGCGGCCCGGCGCAGACCGGAGTTCCACGGTCGCTGACGGCCGTTGCCGGCCCTTGGCGTCCTGTGGCCGCCCCGGCCCCGCGACGGACGCCGACGGCCCTGGGGTCCCGAGGGCCGCCCGGTCCCGGTCCCCACGACGCGCCGAGGAGCGTCCCGCATGACCCCGGGCGTGTCCCCGCGACGTCCCGGGCGCGCCGGAGCACCTGAAATGTCCGACCGCTCGCCTATCGTGGGAGCGTGAGCACCGACATCGAGGTCAGGCGCAGCCGCCGGCGGCGCCGCACCGTCAGCGCCTACCGCGAGGGCGGGCGCACGATCGTGCTCATCCCGGCCCGGTTCACCAAGGCCGAGGAGCGCCAGTGGGTGGCCACCATGGTCGAGCGCCTGGAGCGGGGAGACCGGCGGCGCCGGCCCAGTGACGCGCAGCTGCGCTCGCGGGCGGCGGAGCTCTCCGGCCGCTACCTCGGCGGCCTCGCCAAGCCGACCTCGATCCGCTGGGTCTCCAACCAGCAGTCCCGGTGGGGGTCGTGCACCCCCTCCGACGGCACGATCCGCATCTCCTCGCGGGTCAAGGGCATGCCGGGGTACGTCCTCGACTACGTCGTGCTGCACGAGCTCGCCCACCTGCTCGCCCCGGGTCACGGACCCGAGTTCTGGGCGCTACTGGCGGGCTACCCCCGGCTCGAGCGGGCCCGGGGGTACCTCGAGGGCGTCGCGGCCGCCGCCGGCCTGGAGCTGTCCGACGGCGACGCAGCCGCCGAGCCGCTGGTCGACGAGCTCGGCGACGTCGACGAGCCCGACGGGGCTCCGGGGCAGGCCGCCCTGGAGTTCGGACCCACCGAGGACTAGCCGGGGACTAGCCGAGCAACCTGCGCGCGGCCTGCACCATCGGGCCGATCTCGTGTGCGCTCTCGGCCGGCAGCTCGTCGGCCGGCCACCAGCGCACGTCGAGCGACTCCTCGCTGACGGCGTACCCGGCGTCGTCCGGCACCACGCCGGCATACCGGATGTCGAGGTGCTCGGCGCACCGGCCGAACGCCGCGGCCACGAGCGAGTGCCGGTGCAGCTCGACGATCCGCGGGTCGAGCACGAGGTCGGGCAGCCCGCTCTCCTCCCGCGCCTCGCGGGTGGCGGCCGCGTGGACGGAGGCGTCCTGCGGCTCGAAGTGGCCGCCGAACTGCAGCCACATCCCGGCCTTGCGGTGGTGCGTGAGCAGGACCCGGTCGAGGGAGGGGTTGAGCACGATCGCGCCGGTGGTCAGGTGCTGCGGCGGGCCCTGCTTCCACAACGCGTCCGGGTGGGCCGCGCAGAGCTCGAGGAACTCGCGGCGCCACTGCTCCTGGCCGGCGTCGGGCGCCTGCCACGCCTCGAGCGCCGCGACGGCGTCGTCGCGCAGGGCGAGGTATGCCGCGGGCACGCCGGTGGCGGTGCCCGCGTCGTGTCCGGTCACTGGTCGCCCTCGCGCAGGATCTGGTCGAGGGCGGAGTCCAGGTCGCTGTCCTGGGAGGTGCCGACGCGCTCGACGTAGCCCAGCGGGTCATCGAGGTCGGCGGCGGTGGGGGCGACGTCGGGGTGGCCCCACGCCGCGTCGCGTCCCTCCTGGCCGTGGGCGGACTCGAGCGCGGCCCAGAGGTTGGCGGCGTCGCGCAGCCGTCGCGGCCGCAGCTCCAGGCCCACGAGGCCGGAGAACACCTTCTCGGCCGGCCCCCCGGTCGCGCGGCGGCGACGGATGGCCTCGCCGAGGGAGGCAGCCTGGGGCAGGTGGTCGCGGGTGGCGCGCTCGGCGACGACGTCGACCCAGCCCTCCACGAGGGCGAGGTAGGTCTCCAGCCGGGTCAGGGCGGCGCGCTGCGAGGCGCTGGGCTCGGGGCGGAAGAGCTGGTCCTGCAGGGCCGACTGCAGCGCGGTCGCGTCGCTGGGGTCCACCGACTGCAGCGCCGACTCGATGCGGTCGGTGTCGAGGGTGATGTCGCGGGCGTAGTCGCGGACCGCCGTGAGCAGCTGCGGCCCGATCCACGACACCTGCGCGAACAGCCGCACCCGGGCGGCCTCGCGCACGGCGAGGTAGAGGCGCACCTGGTCGAGGTCGACCTCGAGGCCCTCGGCGAACGCCTCGACGTTGGCCGGCAGCAGCGCCACCGAGCGGTCGGCCACCAGCGGCAGCCCGACCTCGGTGCCGCTCACGGTCTCGGACGCGAGGGCGCCGACCGCCTGCCCCACCTGAAGCCCGAACATCGAGCCGCTCATCCGGGCCATGACCGGCTCCATCTGCCCGAGCATCGCAGCCGGGTCGACACCCGGCGGCAGCAGGCCCTCGGGCAGCATCCCCTCCGGGATCCCGCCCTCGCCCAGCTCGGCGATCTGCGCGCGCATCGCGTCGCCCACGGCGCGCCCGACGCCCTCCGCGACCGGTCCGACGAGGTCGCGCCAGGTGGGCATGGTGGCCTCGACCCACTCGGCCCGGCTCCACGCGTGCGTGGTGATGCCCGGGGCCTCGAACGCCGTCACCTGGTCGAGCCACAGCTCGGCGACCTGCACGGCCTGGTCGACCTGGCAGCGCGCGGCGTCCGAGACGACCGTGTCGCCCTCGGCCGCCACCACCTTGCGGGCGGTGTCGGTGGCGAGCGCGGCGTTGAACGGCTCGCCGGTGTCACCGGCCGCGCCGGTGAACATCGCCTGCACCTGACCGGCCATCATCTCGAGCATCGCGGGGTCGACCTTGTCGACGCCCATGTCCTTGAGGGCCTGCACCATCTGCGGGTCGAGCCCGGCCCCGCCCGTGAGCCGGCGCAGCACCTGCTCCAGCTCGGGAGGCAGCCCCGAACCGGCGTCGTCGCCGGGACGGTCGGGCAGGTCGGGGTGGTCGGGCACAACGGCTCCTCGGGAGTCCTGAGAGGATGGCTTCGTCCAAGACAACCACGTGGAGGCCACGGTGAGTTCCCCAGCGGGCGCCCAGGGGGGTGCAGTTCGCTCGCGGCGTAGCGCCGTCGACGTCGCGGTCGTCGGGACCGCCGGCGCGGCGAGCCAGGCCGTGCTGCGCGCGCTGGTGACGACCGCTGCCCGGGGGACGGCGGGCGCGACGGCGCACGGCCCCCAGTCGCGTATCGGGACCGTCCTGGCCGTCGACGTGGAGCGGCCGCCGGTGGGCGGCGTCGAGTACCGCCAGTGCGACCCGGCCCACCCCACGCTCGTGGAGGCGCTGCGGGGGGTGCACGCGGCGGCATACGTCGCGACGAGCACGGACCTCGACTCCGACCTGGCGCTCGGCGCGCGGGTCCGGCGCGAGCGCAACCTGCGCCGGGCGCAGACGGTGATCACCGCGGCCGCTGCCGCCGGCGTGCGGCACCTCGTGGTGGTGACGGGGGCGCAGGTCTACGGCGCGCACCCCGACAACCCGGTCCCGCTGCCGGACGACGCCCCGCTGCGCGCCCCGAGCGACGAGGGCCAGGTCGGGGACCTCATGGACGTCGAGCAGCTCGTGGCCGTCGCCCGGGACGTGCACCCCGGCCTGCGGATCACCGCGGTCCGGCCTGCCGCGCTCGTCGGCGACGGTGTCGACACGGTGCTCACCCGGCACTTCGAGGCACCCCGGCTGCTCACCGTGCGCGGCTCGGACCCGGCGTGGCAGTTCTGCCACGTCGACGACCTCGGCTCCGCCGTGGCCCTCGTCCTGGCCAGGGGCATCGAGGGCGCCGTGTCGGTGGGCGCGCCGGGTCACCTCACCCAGCGCGACCTCGAGCGCCTGACCGGTATGCGCCCGGTCGAGCTGAGCCTCGGCGCGGCCATGGGAACCGCGGACCGGCTGCACCGCGTTGGGGTCTTGCCGGCACCCGCCAGCGACCTCGCCTTCGTCGCCTTCCCCTGGGCGGTGTCGGCAGGCCGCCTGCTCGGCGACGGGTGGGAGCCGGTCCACGACAACGAGACCTGCCTCGGCGTGCTGCTCGACACCATCCGGGGTTCGCACGCGGTCGCGGCACGACGCCTCGACCGCAAGGACGCCGCCCTCGGGGCGGCCAGTGCCGCGGTGGCCCTCGTGGGCACCGCGGCCATCATGCGGCGCCGCCGCAGGAAGGGTGGGTCATGACCGACCGCACCACTGGGACCACCACCGGCCAGACCACGGGGGAGGCCGAGGTCGTCCTCGCCGTCGTCCGTGACGAACCGCTCGGGGTCGACGAGGTCCTCGACGCCGTGCGGCACCCGCGCTGCGGAGCCGTGTCGCTGTTCGTCGGGGTGGTGCGCGACCACGACCACGGGGAGCCGGTGACCGCCCTGGACTACTCCAGCCACCCGAGCGCCGCGGACGAGCTCGCCCGCGTGTGCAGGGAGGTCGCCGCGCGGCACTCGGTGTCCCGGGTCGCCGCCGTGCACCGCTCGGGCCACCTCGAGGTGGGTGACCTCGCCGTCGTCGTCGGGGTCTCCGCACCCCACCGGGGCGAGGCGATGGAGGCGTGCCGCGACCTCATCGACACGCTCAAGTCGACCGTCCCGATCTGGAAGCACCAGCAGTTCGCCGACGGCACCGACGAGTGGGTGGGGCTGCCGTGACCCTGTCGTCCACGTCGTCGCCGCCGCCCGCAGGACCCGAGGGACCGCAGGGACCGCAGGACGGGGACGGGCAGGACCCCTACCGCCTCGGTCGCCGCTCGGTCGTCGTCCTCGTCGGTGGCTTCGTGCTCATCGCGCTGGCCGCGCTGTCGACGATGGTGGGCCTGCCCTACGTCGTCCTCAAGCCCGGGCCGGTCACCAACATCATCGCCGCCGGCAAGACGCCGCTCATCACCGTCTCGGGCGCGAGGACCTACCCCACCGAGGGCGCCCTCGACTTCACCACCGTCCGGGTCGCCGGCGGTCCCGGCTTCCGGGTCACCGTGTGGGACCTGCTCGGCGCGGCCCTCAACCGCAGCGAGGAGATCGAGCCCGAGGAGGCCTACTTCCCCAAGGGCATCACCGACAAGCAGGTGCAGGAGGAGGGCGCCGCGGAGATGGCCGACTCCCAGCAGGAGGCGATCGCGGTCGCACTCCGCGCGGTCGGCCAGAAGGTCGTGCAGCACGTCGTCATCGCCCAGGTCACGCAGGACAGCCCGAACCGGTCCGTGCTGCGCCCGGGCGACGAGATCGTGAGCGTCGACGGGACGGCCGTCGACGACAGCGCCTCGATCCGCACGGCCATCGGCAACCACAGCGCGGGGCAGCCGGTGAAGCTGGGGCTGGTCCGCGGCGGCAAGCCGGTCGACGTCACGGCGACCACGCGGGACGCCGGGGGGCGGACGACGATCGGCGTGTTCCTCGGGGTGCGCTTCGACTTCCCGTTCACGGTGAAGATCGACGCCGGCAACGTCGGGGGGCCCTCGGCCGGGACGATGTTCGCGCTCGGGCTCTACGACACGCTCACCCCAGGGGCCCTCACGGGTGGCGCCAAGATCGCCGGCACGGGCACGATCGACAGCACCGGCGCGGTCGGCCCGATCGGCGGCATCCGCCAGAAGCTCGTCGGCGCCCGCGACGGAGGCGCCCAGTGGTTCCTCGCGCCCGCCGACAACTGCAACGAGGTCGTGGGCCACGTGCCCGACGGCCTGCGGGTGGTACGCATCTCGACCTTCGACCAGGCCCGGTCCTCGGTCGAGGCCATCGCCGCCCACCGGGGCGGGTCGCTGCCCACCTGCACGAAGTAGGCGCAGCCGCGTCAGTCCTGCAGCGTCGCCCTGAGCGCGTGCACCAGGCCGGGGGCGATGTCGTCGCCGAGGGCGACCTGGTCGTCGCTGTCGTGGGCGCGCTGGCGCAGCAGGCAGCGGCTCTGGCCGTCGCGAGTCACGGCGACGAGCAGCCGCACGTCCTGCCGCGCCGGGTGCGCGGCCAGGGCGTCGACCGCGGACTGGGCGTGGACGGGCAGGTCGCGCTCGGCATCCGGCGGGACGACGATCCGCTCGACGGCCAGGGCGGCGCCGACGACGGCATCCGGCCACGCGATGCCGCCGAGGAGCGACTCGAGGTTCGAGGTGGGCGGCAGGTTCTCCTGCTCGATCGCGCTGAGGGCGCCCTCGGCGAGGTCCGACCCGTGCATGCCCGCGCGCAGGTGCGGCTCGCGCTCGAGCAGGTCGGCGGTGGGGACGAGGGCGAACAGCCGGGGGTTCTGGTCCCACCCGGACGCCGCGACGTGGCGCTCGGTGTCGAGGGCGGCGATGGACAACGGGTCCGCGACGGGACGGCTGGTCTGGCTCACCCGCTCATGGTGCCGTATGCCGCGGGGGAGCCGGACCGGCGCACCCCGCCGCGTCGGACCTCCCGCCTCCCGGGAACCCCAGCCGTCATCGGTAAGTTGGTCCCACTACCAGCAGGTGGCCGGGGTGGCTGCTCGCGCGGCAGATCGGGCGTGGTGTGAGTTCTTCGGAGTGGTTCGGGCCGGGCGAGTCCTCAGGAGGCGGCGGCCGGCCCGGTGGCGGTGCGGGCGGGCCCGGGGGCAGGCGCCCCCCGACCATGACCTTCCGCCGGCGGCGCGGGCCGCTCGGTCCCACGATCGCCATCGTCGTGGCGCTGGGCATCGTGGTCTCCGTCGCGGCCTCGGTGTGGACCGAGGTGCTCTGGTACGACTCCGTCGGGTACGAGGAGGTGTTCCGCACCGAGCTACTGACCAAGGTCGTGCTCTTCGTCCTCGGCTTCGCCATCACCGCGGCCCTCGTCGCCTCGAGCCTCGTCGTCGGCTGGCGCACGCGGCCGATCTACGCCCCGGTGACGCCGCAGCAGCAGAACCTCGACCAGTACCGCGAGGCCATCGAGCCGCTGCGCAAGGTCGCCATGGTCGTCATCCCAGGCGTTCTCGGCCTGCTCGCCGGCACCGGTGCAGCGGGGCAGTGGAAGACCTACCTCCTCTGGCGCAACGGCGTCTCGTTCGGCAGGAAGGACGCGCAGTTCCACCTCGACCTGTCCTTCTTCGTCTTCACCCTGCCCTGGATCCGGTTCCTGCTCGGCTTCCTCACGATGGCGCTCGTGATGGCGCTCGTGGCGGCCGCCTTCACCCACTACGTCTACGGCGGCCTGCAGGTCCAGGGGCGCGGCGAGCGCACGACGCGGGCGGCCCGCACGCACCTCGCGATCCTCCTGGCCGCCATCGTGCTGGTCCGTGCCGCCAGCTACTGGTTCGACCGGTACAGCCTGGCCACCAAGGACAGCCGCCTGTTGACCGGCATCGGGTACACCGACGCGAATGCCGTGCTGCCCACCAAGGTGATCCTCGCCGTGGCCGCCGTGATGACCGCGGGGCTCTTCATCGCCTCCATCTGGACCCGGTCCTGGCGGCTGCCGGCCGTCGGCGTGGGGCTGCTCGTCGTCACCTCGGTCGTCGTCGGCAGCATCTACCCCGCCCTCGTGCAGCGGTTCCAGGTGCGCCCCTCGGAGAAGTCCCTGGAGCAGAAGTACATCCAGCGCAGCATCGACGCCACACGAGCGGCATACGGCATCGACGGGCTGAGCAGCACCCCGTACACGGCCACGACGGAGGCCAAGCCCGACCAGCTGCGCGACGACGCCGAGACGATCCCGGGCATCCGCCTGGTCGACCCGATCGTGGTGTCCCCGACGTTCAAGCAGCTGCAGTCGGTGAAGTCCTACTACGCGTTCCCGGACGCGCTGGACGTCGACCGCTACTCCGTCGGCGGCAAGGTGCGCGACACCGTCGTCGCCGTCCGCGAGCTCGACCTCGACGGCGTGCCGCAGAACCAGCGGAACTGGCTCAACGACCACACGGTCTACACCCACGGCTTCGGTGTCGTCGCGGCGTACGGCAACCAGCGCACCGCCGACGGCGAGCCGGTCTTCTACGAGCAGAACATCCCGCAGACGGGACCGCTGGGTGACTTCCAGCCGCGGATCTACTTCGGCGAGAAGTCGCCCGACTACTCGATCGTCGGTGGCGCGCCCGGTGCGGCGCCGCGCGAGTTCGACTACCCGGACAACAGCGCCGCGGGGCAGAAGAACACGACCTACTCCGGCGGTGGCGGCGTCAAGCTCAGCTCGATCTTCCGGCAGGCGGCCTACGCGCTGAAGTACCGCGAGCTCAACTTCCTGCTGTCCGACGCGGTGACCGACCAGAGCCGCATCCTCGACCACCGCAAGCCGCTGGAGCGCGTCGAGCGGGTCGCCCCGTGGCTGACCCTCGACGGCAACCCGTACCCCGCCGTCGTCGACGGACGGGTGCAGTGGATCGTCGACGGCTACACGACCACGGCGGACTACCCGTACTCGCGGCTCAAGGAGATCGACAACGCCACGTCGGACTCGACGACCGCCACCTCCTCGGCGGTGCGGCCCATCGGGAGCGGCCACGTCAACTACATACGCAACTCGGTCAAGGCGACCGTCGACGCCGAGAGCGGCGCGGTCAAGCTCTACACCTGGGACGAGAAGGACCCGCTGCTCAAGGCGTGGAGCAACGCCTTCGGCAACACGGTGCTGCCGATGTCCCAGATCAGCGGCGACCTCATGGCGCACCTGCGCTACCCCGAGGACCTGTTCAAGGTGCAGCGGCAGGTGCTGACCCAGTACCACGTCACGGACGCCGCGTCGTTCTACGGCGGCCAGGACTACTGGGAGGTCCCCGAGGACCCGGCCCAGGAGGCCCGCAACGTCGACCAGCCCCCGTACTACCTGACGCTGAAGATGCCCGACCAGGACAGCGCCAAGTTCTCGCTCACGACGACGTTCAAGCCGGTCGGCGACCGGCAGGTGCTGTCGGGCTTCCTCGCCGTCGACGCCGATGCCGGATCGACCTCGGGCAAGCCGAGCTCGGACTACGGCAAGCTGCGCCTGCTCGAGCTGCCCAAGGACAGCCAGGTGCGCGGTCCGGGCCAGGTCCAGAACGACATCAACTCCTCGAACCAGACCTCGCCGGCGTTCAGCCTGACGCTGAGCCAGTTCCTCAACAACGCACGCCAGCAGGGTTCCCGGGTCACGCTGGGCAACCTGCTGACGCTGCCCGTCGGTGGCGGGCTGCTCTACGTGCAGCCGATCTACGTCAGCGCCAACAGCACCTCCTCGTTCCCGCTGTCGCGGGCGACGGTCGTGGCGTTCGGCAACAAGCTGGCGTGGTCCGACACGCTCGACGGGGCGCTCGACGGGCTGTTCGGCGGCCGGTCAGGCGCCACGGCGGGCGACTCGGGGACGGGCTCGGGCACCGGCTCGACGCCGACGACGCCCACCACGCCGACGACGCCGTCGACCGGGAACGCGGCGCTGGCCCAGGCGCTCACCGACATCCAGTCGGCGTACGACGACGGCCAGAAGGCGCTCAAGGCGGGCGACTTCGCGGCATACGGCGAGGCGCAGAAGAAGCTCGACGACGCGATCAAGCGCGCGGTCGCAGCCTCGCCCAAGGGCGGCAGCACGACCGTGACGCCGACCCCATCGGGCACCGCCACAACGACGCCGTCGCCGAGCCCCACGACCACGAAGTAGGGGCTCTGGGGCAGGCGACGGCCGGCAGTGCGGGTGCCCGATTTGGCCCAGCCGCACGGAGTCCCGTACAGTTGGGGCTACCGACGCGGGGTGGAGCAGCTCGGTAGCTCGCCGGGCTCATAACCCGGAGGTCGCAGGTTCAAATCCTGCCCCCGCTACCAATCGCATCGGCGAGACGAAGGCCCGGACGACACGGTCCGGGCCTTCGTCGTGCACGGGCCTTCGTCGTGCACGGGCCTTCGTCGTGAAGGGCTTCAGCTGGGGCGGGCGTATGCCGCGACGCCCGTGTCGAGCAGGACGCACGCCTCGTCCCCGTCGGTCCAGGCGTCGTGGCCGGGAGAGATGTCCACCACGTCGCCGGGAGCGACGGCGAGCTCGCTGCCGTCGTCGAACCACACCGTCATGCGCCCGGACAGGCAGAACCCGGTGTGGTGCGTCTGGCAGGAGTCGGTCCCGGCGATCGGCTGGACGTCCTGCGACCAGCGCCACCCCGGCTCGAAGACGCCGCGGCCCAGCGTGAAGTCCCCGAGGGTGACGACGTCCATGTGGCCGTGGTCCTTGAAGGTTCGGCGCTCGTGGGGTGTGTCGATGTTCTGCTTGGCGGTCATGTGCCCTCCCGTGGACGGGTGCTCGTGCGGTGGAGGGTGGCAGCGGCACGGTGGTGCCCGGCCGTGCGCACCGGTGCGCCCACGTCGGTCCCGGGCCGTGGGAGGCGTTCCCCGGGCTCCCCTGCAGCGCCGACCGGGTTTCTCGTGTGGCTCGAGGCTGCCACCGGGCCCGAGCCCGGGACACCGGCAAAGGGGTGAGCCCGAGGTCAGGGCGCGCCGTGCAGCACCCGTCGTGCGCGGCCCGTCATGCCCGGCGCTTCCCGGGGTGAGATCGCTCTCGTGGCGGATCCGGGGTGCAGCTGGCGCCGGTAGCGTGGGTGGTGCGAGGCCGATGCCACGTCAGGGCTGGGGCGGGCGGTCCAGCGGGGTCGCGGGGTCGTTCCGCCGCCAAAGGAGGTCCACATGGGGCAGCCCGGGTCGGTCGCGTCGCAGGCTCCCGAATCACTGGTCGGGCCGGAGGTGGCCGCAGTCCTCGACCTGCTGCCGGCGGGCGTGACGGTGTGGGACCGCGAGCTGCGGTGCGACTTCGCCAATGCGTTCGCGCTGCGCGAGTCGGGGCGCGAACGGCTCGCCGAGGTGCGTGGCAGTCACGTCAGCGCCCTGGTGCCGGAGCAGGTGTGGCAGAGCATCCGCCCCTTCCTCGAGGCGGCTCTGGCCGGAGCCGAGCGGCAGTACGCCCGCACCGTCGAGGACGCTGCCGGACAGGTGCGACAGGTGCAGGTCTCGTGCTCGCCGTTCGTCGTCGACGGCGAGGTGACGGGGGTGCTGCAGCACGTCATCGACATCACCGCTCGGATCGACGCCGAGGCGCTGCTGCGACACCGGGCGGAGGCCCGTGCCGTCGAGCGTGAGCGCCGGCGGGTCGCGGACGTCACGACCGACATCGTGACCCGGCAGCTGTTCGGGGCCACCCTCAAGCTGTCGGGCGCGCTCTCGCAGGGGGCGACCAGCGACTCCGGGCCCCTGTGGGAGGTGATGGGCGACATCGACCGCGCCATCGCCGAGCTGCGGGACCTCATCGCGGAAGCCGCGGCCGAGGGCGGCTGACCTTCAGGCCGTGGCGGGAGCCTTCGCGCCGAAGCGCAGGCCGTCGTAGACCAGGTCGACGAGGGCGAGGGTGGACTCGGGGCTGACGCTCCGCGGCTCGCTGGTCAGGCAGATGCCGCCCAGGGCCCGCAGCAGCTCCGCGGCGGCGACGTCGTCGCGGATGACGCCGGCCTCGATGGCCGGGGCGAGCATGCGCTCGGCGGCCAGTCGCAGCGTCTCCCGCGTGTGCTGGAAGTGCTCGGACCGGCTGCCGTTCATCATCGCGCGCAGCAGCGTCACCATGCCCTGCTTCACCGCGTAGAAGGCGACGAAGCCGCGCATCCACTCGCGCAGCGCGGCGCCCGGGTCCTCGCTCGTGGACAGCTCGCGCGAACGCTGGTCGAGCGCGTCGATCTGGGCGCCGTAGACGGCGAGCACGAGGTCGTCGCGGGTGGGGAAGTGGCGGTACAGGGTGCCGATGCCCACGCCGGCGGCCTTGGCCACGTCGTCGAGCGAGGTGTCGACGCCGCGCTCGGCGAACAGGGCGGTGGCGCACTCGAGTAGGCGGGCGCGGTTGCGGGCGGCGTCCGCGCGCAGCGGCTTGGCGTCGTCGGCACCCATATGGCATTCCACCTTGCGTAAACGGAGGCTGTCTCCGTATAGTAGCTGAAAGCGGAGGATCTCTCCGCTTCCGCGGTCACCTCGACCGCCGTCTCGCTTCGCAACGACGCGGAGGAGGCCTCCGCTTCTCTCCCATGATACGCCCTGTCGGGAAGGACCTCCCCATCCATGAGCTCCACCACCACCCCGGCCACGCCCACCCGGACCTGGCTACCCCTCGCCGTCGTCCTCACCACCCAGATGATGATCGTGCTGGACTCGGCCATCGTGAACATCGCGCTGCCCGACATGCAGCAGGCCCTGCACATCGAGCCGGCCGACCTGTCGTGGGTCGTCAACGCCTACACCCTCGCCTTCGGCGGGCTGCTGCTGCTCGGCGCCCGCGCGGGTGACCTCTTCGGCCGGCGCACCGTCTTCGCCGTCGGCATGACCCTGTTCACCGTGGCGTCCCTGCTCGGCGGCTTCGCCGACGCCGGCAGCCACCTCTTCCTCGCCCGTGCCGCCCAGGGCGTCGGCGCCGCCCTCGTGGCCCCGTCGGCCCTGGCCATCCTCATGGGCCTGTACCCGCAGCCTCGCGACCGGACCCGGGCCATCGGCTACTACACGATCGTGTCCGCCAGTGGCGCGGCGATCGGCCTCATCGCTGGTGGGCTGCTCACCTCGTACGCCTCCTGGCGCTGGGTGATGTTCGTCAACGTGCCGATCGGCCTGGCGGTGCTGGTGCTGTCCCGTGTCGCGCTGCCGGCGAGCCGGTCCCAGCACGGCCGCATCGACGTCGTGGGCAGCCTGCTGTCGACGGCGGGCATGACGGCGCTCGTCTACGGCTTCATCTCCGCCGCCGCGCACGGCTGGGGGAGTGGGTCCGCGGTCGGCTCGTTCGTCACCTCCGTGGTGCTGCTGGCGGCCTTCGTGGCGGTCGAGCGCCGCGTCGCCCAGCCGGTCGTGCCGCTGCACCTCTTCGCCGACCGCGAGCGGGTGGTCGCCTACACCGCGCGGCTGCTCCTCGTGGCCGGGAGCATGGGCGCCTTCTTCTTCCTGAGCCAGTACTTCCAGCTCGTCCTCGGCTGGTCGGCGGTCCGCGCGGGCATGGCGTTCGTGCCCTTCCCCGTGTCGGTCTTCCTCAGCTCGCAGCTGGCCACGCGGGTGCTCGTCCCCCGCTTCGGCGGCCGGGCCGTCATGCTCGTCGGGATGACGATGTCCCTCGTGGGCCTCGTGCTCCTCACCCGGGTCGGCGTGGACACCACCTACCCGCAGCTCGCCGCCTCGATGGTGGTGTTCGCGCTCGGCAACGGCACGGCGTTCGTGCCGCTCACCGAGGCGGGCATGGTGCGTGTCGCCCCGCACGAGGCCGGGGTCGCCTCGGGTCTGGTCAACGTCACCCAGCAGCTCGGCGGGGCGGTCGGGCTGGCCGTCCTCGTGACGGTGTTCGCGACGGCCGGACCGGGTGCTGCGTCCGGACCGGGCGCGACCGCGGCCGCGAAGGACCTCTTCGTGCTGGGCGCCGACCGCGGCTTCGGGGTGGCGGCTGGGCTCATCGCCGTCGCGGTGGCCCTCCTCGTCAGCCTGTCCGGGCGGCGGCGGACGCCGCGCCCCGCGGAGGCCTCGCCGGAGACCCCGGTGCCGGCCGAGGCGGTGCTCGAGCCCGCGGCCTGACCGACCACCCTCCACGCGGAGGGCGGCCAGCCCCAACCGACACGCTCGTCTGCGCGCAGACGAGCGTGTCGGTGCGCACGGATCCGATCACCGCGCAGTGGTGCGCTGGTCCGTGCGCAGACGAGCGGGCACGGGAGTGGGAGGTGGGGGAGCGCAGGGCGGTATGCCGAGGGGCCAGGCAGCGCTCAGGCGTTCGCTGCGCCCTCGACGTCCCGGACGAGGCGCGCGACCGCGGACCGCACGTGGTGCCCGAGCGGGATGGTCCCGGCGCCCACGGCGTCCTGCGCCGACCCCCCGACGTACACGGCCGGCGACGGGTCGGCAGCGCCCAGGACCGCGACCGCCTCGCGGGCAGCCGCCACGTCGTCCGTGGCCGGGACCCCCAGCACCACGGCGGAGGGGGCGTGGTGCCGCAGCACCACCGCCCACGACTCCGGGGGCACGTCCGCCCCGAGATAGGCCACCTCGAGGCCGGCCCGCCGCAGCAGGAGGGCGAATGCCGTGACGCCCAGCTCGTGCCGGACGCCGCGGGGGAGGCCGACCGCCACCTGCGGACTGCCGCCCTGCGGGCCGGTGGCGTCGAGGGCGGCTCCGAGCCGGCGCTGCACGGCAGCGCTCACGAGGTGCTCGCCGGCCACGTCCACGCGGCCGGCCCTCCAGTCCTCGCCCAGGACCCGCAGGGCGGGCAGCAGCCACCCGTCGACGGCCTGCTCCGGGCCGGCGACGGCGAACGCCTCGTCGAGGGCCGACTCGGCCATCCGCGGGTCCAGGGCCGCGGCGGCCCTCGACAGGGCTGAGGTGTCCATCCCCGGCAGCTCGGGGCCGGGGCGCCCGGTGGTGACCGTGTGCTCCTCCACTCTTCGGTGCGGCGCGTCCGGCCCGACCACGGAGTCGCCGACGGAGCCGACGACGTGGTCGGCGGCGTCACGGGGAGACCAGCCCGCCGCCACGAGCGCCGCCATCGCGGTGAGCGTCCGCACGGCGTGGTCGTCGTAGAGCCGGTAGCCGGCCGGCGTCCGGGCGGGCGACACCACGGCATAGCGGCGCTCCCACGCCCGGAGCGTGGCGACCGGGACGCCGGTGAGCCAGGCCGTGTGGCCGATGGTGTGCACGATCGGAGGTTACCCTCAGGATTGGACAAAGTCTGGACATCACGGGGAAGGAAGCGCATGCTTCAAGGGCGAACCTTGGACAGGGGTTGTACACCGGGGTTCGAGTTCCACCGAAGGTCGTGTCCGGCTCCGGGGTCCTGTCCCGTCCATCCCTCAACGGGATCCCGGAGCCGGGCCGCAGCCCCGGCCAGGCGCCGCGGCGTCGCCGACCGTCTGCGTGCGCAGGGGGCAGACGGCGGCGTCGCTCTGCCGGATGGGCTCCCGGCTGACAGGATGACGCCCATGGCCGCGCCCGTCCGCCCTGCGACGGTGCCGCGACGCGCGGCCCGCTCCTGCGCCGCCCGTCCGTGCCGCCCCTCCTCGTGTCCCGTCTCCTCGTGTCCCGCCCCCTCGTCGGTCGCCGTCCTGGCGACTGCCGGTGAGAGGGGCTCGTGCTCGGCGGCCTCCCGGACCCAATCCGGGGCGGTGCGCACGCCGAACTCCCGGCGACGCCCCCTACGAAAGGCCCCCTGATGTCCGGAGCACGCAGCGCGGTGGTCGGCAGCGGCATCGCCGGCCTCGCCGCCGCGCACGTCCTCGCCCAGAGCGGGCCGGTGACCCTGTACGAGGCCGACCCCCGGCTCGGCGGTCACGCCGACACCCACGACGTCACCGTCGGCG
This sequence comes from Phycicoccus sp. M110.8, assembly GCF_032464895.1. Lineage (NCBI taxonomy): Bacteria > Bacillati > Actinomycetota > Actinomycetes > Micrococcales > Intrasporangiaceae > Phycicoccus > Phycicoccus sp. M110.8. The sequence continues at coordinate 119,781 of NZ_JAWDIC010000003.1, read as the reverse complement.
ACCGGGTCGTCGGCGTCGACACCGGCTTCATCGTCCACAACGACCGCACGTACCCGACGCTGCTGCGGCTGTTCGCCGAGCTCGGGGTCCAGACGCAGGACTCGGACATGAGCATGTCCATCCGTGACGACGCTGCGCGGCTGGAGTATGCCGGGGCCAAGGGTGCCCGTGGCCTGTTCCCCACGGCGCGCAACGCCACCGACCCGGCATACCTGCGCATGCTCGTCGAGGTGAAGCGGTTCCACCGCGCCGCCCGTGCCGTCCTGGCACGGGGAGACGACGACGCCAGGCGCGACGAGACCCTGGGCGAGTTCGTCGCCCGCGTGCGGTTCAGCGACTACTTCGCCCGCCACTTCCTCGAGCCGGTCGTCGCCGCGGTGTGGTCCTGCGACCCCACCGTGTCGCTGCGGTACCCGGCCCGGTACCTGTTCGAGTTCCTCGACCACCACGGGATGCTGACCGTCTTCGGGTCCCCGACCTGGCGCACGGTCGTCGGTGGGTCGGCGCGCTACGTGCAGGCCCTCGCCGCCCGGCTCGACGACGTCCGCGTGGGAACCCCTGTGACCTCTGTCGTGGAGCGCGAGGACGGTGTCGTGGTCGACGACGCCACGGGTGGGCGTGAGGTCTACGACCGCGTGGTCGTCGCGACGCACCCCCACCAGGCGCTGTCGCTGCTCGGCGAGCCGACCGACCTCCAGCGCGAGGTCCTGAGCGCGATCCCCTACTCCTCCAACGTCGCCCAGCTGCACACCGACGAGTCGGTGCTGCCGCGCAGTGCCGGCGCCCGGGCCTCGTGGAACTACTGGCGGCGGCCCGAGCGCGACGGAGCGGGTGTCCTCGTGACCTACGACCTCACCCGGCTGCAGCGCATCGACGTGCCCGGCCCGCGGTTCCTCGTCACGCTGAACGGCGTGGACTGTGTCGACCCCGCACTCGTCATCGACACCATGCACTACGAGCACCCGCTCTACACGCCGGAATCCGTTGCCGCGCAACGCAAGCTGCCCCACATCAACTCCTCGCGCATCGCGTTCGCCGGGGCCTACCACGGGTGGGGCTTCCACGAGGACGGAGCGCGCTCCGGCGTCGAGGCGGCCCGCGTGCTGGGCGCCGAGTGGTCCGCGACTCCGAGCGACGCCCGCAGGCGGCACGCCGACCCGGACGGCGATGTCGTGCCGGCGGCGGTGGGTTCGTGAGGCCGGGTCGGGGCACCCGGATCTACCGCACCAGCATCCGCCACGCCCGCACCTCGCCGCTGCGGCACCGGTTCGCCCACCGCAGCCACACCTGGCTCGTGGACCTGGACGACCTGCCGCAGCTCGGGGTCCTCGCGCCCCTGGCGCGGTTCGAGTCCCGGGACCACCTCGGCGACCCGCACCGCAGCCTGCGGCAGAACCTCGACACCTTCCTGGCGACGCAGGGGATCGACCTGCAGGGCGGCCGGATCCGGATGCTCGCCATGCCCCGGGTGCTCGGCACCGTCTTCAACCCCATCAGCATCCACTGGTGCCACGACCGGGACGACCGCCACGTCGCCACCGTCGTGGAGGTGCACAACACGTACGGCGACCGGCACGCGTACCTGGTCCGGCCCGACGAGCGCGGCCGCGCCGAGGTCGACAAGGCGCTCTACGTCTCGCCCTTCAACGACGTCTCCGGGCGCTACTCCCTGACCGTCCCCGAGCCGGACGACCGGTTGCACGTCCAGGTCGTGCTGCACCGCCGGGGCCACGACCCGTTCGTGGCCAGCATGACCGGTGTCGCGGTGCCTGTGACCACCCGCTCGGTGCTCCGCCTCGCCCTCACCCAACCGCTCGAACCGCTGGCCGTCATGGCCCGGATCCGCCTGCACGGCATCCGGCTCTGGCTGCGCCGGCTGCCCGTCCAACCCCGACCCCCGCACCACCAGGAGGCCGTCCAGTGACCACCGCAGACCCCGTCCTCGCGTCCCGCCCGACCATCGACCCGGTCCGCTGGCCGGACCTCGCCGCCTCCCGCGCCAAGGTGCGCAGGGGCGTGGAGTCGGCAGTGGCCCGGCAGCTGTTCCGTTCAGCCGTGAAGCGGCTGGCCGTCCGGGTGGAGGCCGGCGACCAGGTCTTCGGCGGCGGCGCCCACGACCCGGGTGCACCCGTCATGCGCCTCGTCCGCCCCGAGGCCTTCTACGCAGCCGTCGGCTCCAAGGCGCTGATCGGGTTCGGTGAGTCGTACATGGCCGGCGACTGGGACTCGCCCGACCTCGCCGGCCTGCTCGAGGTGTTCGCGGCACAGATGGCGACCCTCATCCCGGCGCCGCTGCAGCGCCTGCGCGCCCTCTACGTCGCGCGGCACCCCTCGAGCGAGCGCAACACCACCCGCAACACGCGCAGCAACATCGCCCGGCACTACGACCTCTCGAACGACCTGTTCGCGACGTTCCTCGACGACACGCTCTCCTACTCGTCCGCGCTGTTCGACGCGCCGGCCCAGCGGGTCGCGTCGGTGTCGGGGGAGACGGCCCTCGTCAGCCCCGCGCCGACCGCCCCCACCTGGCCGGACCTGCGCGTGGCGCAGGAGCGCAAGATCGACCGCATCCTCGACGCGGCGCGGGTCGGCGACGGCACGAGGGTGCTGGAGATCGGCTCGGGCTGGGGGGAGCTCGCCATCCGGGCGGCAGCACGCGGTGCCACGGTCCTGACCGTCACCCTGTCCAGCGAGCAGCAGGAGCTGGCGCGCGCGCGGGTCGCGGCGGCGGGCTACTCCGACCGCGTCGACGTCGAGCTGCTCGACTACCGCGCCGTCCAGGGCGAGTTCGACGCCGTCGTCTCGGTCGAGATGATCGAGGCCGTCGGCCACCAGTACTGGAAGGACTACTTCCGCACCATCGACCGGGTCCTCGCCCCCGGTGGGTCGGTCGCGATCCAGGCGATCACCATGCCCCACGACCGGATGCTGGTGACCCGCAACACCTACACCTGGATCAACAAGTACATCTTCCCGGGCGGGTTCCTGCCCTCCACCGAGGCGCTCGCCGACGTGACCCGCGAGCACACGCGGCTCCGGCTCACCGAGCGCCTGTCGTTCGGCCGCCACTACGCCGAGACCCTGCGGCTGTGGGACGAGCGCTACCTCGGCGCCCTCGACGCTGTCCACCGGCTCGGCTTCGACGAGGTGTTCGACCGGATGTGGCACTTCTACCTGCAGTACTCCGAGGCTGGGTTCCGTTCCGGCTACCTCGACGTCCAGCAGCTCGTCTTCCGCCGGGAGGTGACCGCGTGACCACGCTCGACTCCCCCCGCGCACCCGAGTCGCGTTCTGCCGCAAGAGGTTCGGGCCTCGCAGGCCAGTTCGCGGAGGCGCTCGCCCCGGTCGTGGGCGGGGAGCTCCCGGTCCACCTCACCCTCTGGGACGGCAGCAGCGCCGGCCCGGTCGACGCGCCCCGGGTCGTCGTCCGGTCACCGCGCGCCCTGCGCCGGCTGCTGCGGCACCCCGGCGAGCTGGGCGCCGCGCAGGCGTACGTCACGGGGGAGCTCGACGTCGAGGGCGACCTCGACCATGCCCTCACGCACGTGTGGTCGGTGGCGCAGGAGCGCGGGCTCAGCGGCATACGGCCGACTCCGTCGGTGGCGGCCGGGGTGGTGCGGCTCGCCCGCAACGCCGGCGTCCTCGGGCGCCCGCTGCCCCCGCCCGCGAGCCAGGCGGTCGTCAAGGGCCGGCTGCACAGCCTGCGCCGCGACCGGGCCGCGATCTCGCACCACTACGACCTGTCCAACGACTTCTACCAGCTGATCCTCGACCCGCACCTGGCGTACTCGTGCGGCTACTGGCGCTCCGACGACCCGGACTACACCGTCGAGGACGCCCAGCGCGACAAGTTCGAGCTCGTGGGCCACAAGCTCGGCCTGCGCGAGGGCTCGCGGCTGCTCGACGTCGGGTGCGGCTGGGGATCGATGAGCCTGTATGCCGCCGAGCACTTCGGCGCGCAGGTCACCGGCGTCACCATCGCCGCCGAGCAGAAGCGATTCATCGACGCCCGCATCCGCGAGCGGGGCCTGCAGGACCGGGTCGAGATCCGGCTGCAGGACTACCGCGACGTCCCGGACACCGGCTTCGACGCCGTCGTCTCGCTCGAGATGGGCGAGCACGTCGGCCAGCGGAACTACCCGACCTACGCCAGGGTCCTGCACGACGCCGTCCGGCCCGGCGGCCGGGTCCTCGTCCAGCAGATGTCGCGCCGGGGGCGCCACCCGGGCGGGGGACCGTTCATCGAGCAGTTCATCGCGCCCGACATGCACATGCGGCCGGTGGGCGACACGGTCGCGCTGATCGAGGAGTCCGGCCTCGAGGTGCGCGACGTGCACGCCCTGCGCGAGCACTACGTCCGCACGGTCGACGCGTGGCACGACACGTTCGAGGCCAACTGGGACCGTGCCGTGGCCCTCGTCGGCGAGGAGATCGCCCGCGTCTGGCGGCTCTACCTCGTGGGTGGGTCGATGGCGTTCCGCGACGGACGCATGGGGGTCGACCAGATCCTCGCCGTGCGTCCCGGAGCGGCCGGCCGGTCCGACGTCGAGCCGGTCCGCCCCGGCGGGTGGTCGTGAGCGGGATGGGCTTCGACCTCGGGAGCTTCTGGGCGGTCACCGGCTCGTCGCTGCTCGCCCTCGTCCTGCTGATGGCCGTCACCGCGGTCGTGGGGCACCGGCAGGGCCGGGTGAGCGTCGTCGACACGACCTGGGGGCTGGGGTTCGTCCTGGTCGCCCTGGTCTCGGCGCTCGTCGGCGACGGCGCCGGCTGGCGCCGGGTGCTGGTGCTCGTGCTGGTCGCTGTGTGGGGGCTGCGGCTCGCCTGGCACGTCACCCGCCGCAACGCCGGCAAGGGGGAGGACCCCCGCTACGCCGAGATGCTCGAGAAGGAGAGCGGCAACCCGACCCTCGTCGCGATCCGCAAGGTCTACGCCGTGCAGGGCGCCGCGCTGTGGTTCGTCTCCCTGCCGCTGCAAGTCAGTGCGGCGGCCGGCGACGGAGTGGTGTGGGTCGCGGTCGTCGGTGTCCTGCTCTGGCTCCTCGGCGTCAGCTTCGAGGCGGTCGGCGACGCCCAGCTCGCGCGCTTCAAGGCCGACCCCGCGAACAAGGGCAAGGTCATGGACCGCGGCCTGTGGTCCTGGACGCGCCACCCGAACTACTTCGGCGACTCCAGCGTCTGGTGGGGCCTGTTCCTCGTTGCGGCCAGCGCGTGGCCGGGGGTGCTGACGGTGCTCTCGCCCGTCGTCATGACCTACTTCCTCGTCTACGGCACCGGTGCCAAGCTGCTCGAGCGGCACATGGCCGAGCGCCCCGGCTACCGCGAGTACCAGCAACGGACGAGCTACTTCCTGCCCCGGCCGCCGCGCCGGGCTCCGGGAGCCGAGCGGGGATAGGGTCGCTCGCGTGCCCGACGACTGCCTCTTCTGCCGGATCGTCGACGGCGCGGTGCCGTCCTTCACGGTGCTCGACGAGCCGCTGGTGCTCGGCTTCCTGGACACGCGGCCCCTGTTCAAGGGCCACGTCCTGCTCGTGCCGAGGGTCCACGTCGACACCCTCCCCGACCTGCCGCGCGAGCTGCTGCCCACGCTGATGGGGGCGGTGCAGCGCACGGCCGCGGCGATGCCGGTGGGCCTCGGCTCCCAGGGGTCGTTCGTCGCTGCCAACAACGTCGTCTCCCAGTCGGTGCCGCACCTGCACTGGCACGTCGTGCCCCGGACGAAGGGGGACGGCCTGCGCGGGTTCTTCTGGCCGCGCACCCGCTACGCCTCCGACGAGGAGGCGCAGGAGTATGCCGCCCGGCTGGCAGCCGCGATCGAGCCGCCTGCCGGGTAGACCGGGACCGGCGTCGGGCAGTCCCGCGCTGTCGGTGCCGTGCGACACAATCGGCTCGTGCCCACCCACACCGTCATGCCGTCGCCGATCGGCGACGTGACGATCGTGTCGCAGGACGGCGCGGTCACCCGGGTCATGACCTACAGCCAGAAGCACGCGCCGGACCCCGCTGAGCTGGGGGAGCGCGACGACGCGGCCGGGGCCGAGGCGGTCCGCCAGCTCACCGAGTACTTCGCCCGCGAGCGCACCGACTTCGACCTGCCGCTGGCCCCGCGCGGGGACGAGTTCAAGCAGCGCGTGTGGGCCCTGCTGCGCGAGATCCCCTACGGCCAGACCCGCTCCTACGGCGACCTCGCCCGCGCGCTGGGCGACGTCAACCTCAGCCAGGCGGTCGGCTTCGCCAACGGCCGCAACCCGATCGCCATCGTCGTGCCCTGCCACCGGGTGATCGGCGCCGACGGCAGCCTGGTCGGCTACGCCGGGGGACTGGACCGCAAGCGGTTCCTCCTCGCCCTCGAGGAGTCCGAGGAGACCCGCGCCCAGCGGCTCTTCTGACCAGCCCGCGAGACGCCAGGGGCGCCGGACGTGATCCCCGTCGCACCCGGCACGGGGGGTGTCGTGACCCGGCATACCGCGGCCACTAGCGTGGTTGACACGAGTGCAAGGCGTCATCGAGGACGGCGCCCGGGGGGACAACCCGGGTGGCCGTCCTTCGTCTTTGACAGGAGAGTGTTGGTATGTCGTCGCAGCAGGATGGGACCACCGCCCCGCGCCACCGGGTCGTCGTCATCGGGTCGGGCTTCGGGGGCCTGTTCGGCACCCAGGCGCTCAAGCGTGCCGACGTGGACATCACGCTGGTCGCCAAGACCACCCACCACCTCTTCCAGCCCCTGCTCTACCAGGTGGCCACCGGCATCCTGTCCGAGGGCGAGATCGCGCCGTCGACGCGAGAGGTGCTGGCGCGCCAGGCCAACGCCCGGGTCGTGCTGGGCACCGTCACCCACATCGACCTCGAGGCCCGCACCGTCACCTCGCGGGTGCTGGACCGCGACACCGTGACGCCGTACGACTCCCTCATCGTCGCGGCCGGAGCCGGCCAGTCCTACTTCGGCAACGACCAGTTCGCGACGTACGCCCCTGGCATGAAGTCGATCGACGACGCCCTCGAGCTGCGCGGCCGGATCTTCGGGGCGTTCGAGTACGCCGAGCTGGCCAGCACCCCCAAGGAGATCGAGCGCCTCATGACCTTCGTGGTCGTGGGCGCCGGCCCCACAGGCGTGGAGATGGCCGGCCAGATCGCCGAGCTCTCCCGGCGCACCCTGCGGCACGACTTCCGCCGGATCGACACGGCCTCGGCGCGCATCATCCTGCTCGACGCGGCGCCGCAGGTGCTGCCCGCCTTCGGTGACCAGCTGGGCACCAAGGCGCAGAAGCGGCTGGCGGAGATCGGCGTCGAGGTCCAGCTCGGCGCGATGGTGACCAACGTCGACGCCACCGGCATCGAGGTCAAGGACAAGGACGGCACGACCCGGCGGATCGAGTCGGTCACCAAGGTGTGGGCCGCCGGCGTCCAGGCGTCCGAGCTCGGGGCGCAGCTGGCCGAGCAGTCCGGTGCGGCCCTCGACCGCGCCGGCCGCATCGAGGTCAACGACGACCTGACCCTCCCGGGGCACCCCGAAGTCTACGTCGTCGGTGACATGGCCTCGCTCAAGGGGTACCCGGGCGTGGCCCAGGTGGCCATCCAGGGCGCCCGGTATGCCGCGGAGTCGATCAAGCGCCGCCTCGCGGGACGCCCCGCGCAGGGCCCGTTCCAGTACAAGGACAAGGGGTCGATGGCGACGATCTCGCGGTTCAGCGCGGTCGCCTCGATCGGCAAGCTGCACTTCGGCGGCTTCGTCGCGTGGGTGCTGTGGCTGGCGGTCCACCTCGTCTACATCATCGGCTTCAAGCACCGGCTGACCACGCTGCTGCACTGGGCGGTCAGCTTCCTCGGCCGGGGCCGCTCGGAGCGCACCGTCACCGAGCAGCAGGTGTTCGCCCGCACCGCGATCGAGCAGCTGGGTGAGGCGTACGCCCCGTCCCTGCCGCGCGTCCCCGCGGACAAGCGGCCCCCGGTGCAGTCGGTGGCCCAGGCCCGCGACGAGGCCAGCCGCACGCTCTGACGCCCGGCGGCAACCGCCGGACCGGCCCTCGCGGGCCGTGCCCGGCACGTAGGGTGCTGGCATGCCGCTGGAGTACCCCATCCACGAGCGCACCCTCGACAACGGGCTGCGCGTCGTCGTCTCGCCCGACAGCAGCGTGCCCATGGTGACCGTCAACCTGTGGGTCGACGTCGGGTCGCGCCACGAGGTGCCCGGCCGCACCGGGCTGGCGCACCTGTTCGAGCACCTCATGTTCCAGGGCTCGCGCAACGTCGCCAGCGGCGAGCACTTCGCCCGGCTCATGGCCGAGGGCGGCCGGCTCAACGCCACCACGTGGTTCGACCGCACCAACTACTTCGAGACGGTGCCGAAGGGCGCCTACGAGCTGGCCCTGTGGATGGAGGCCGACCGGCACGGCCACCTGCTGGACGCCGTGACCCAGGAGAACCTCGACAACCAGCGTGACGTGGTCAAGGAGGAGAAGCGCCAGCGGTACGACAACGTCCCCTACGGCAACGCCCTCATCGAGGTGTATGCCGCGACGTTCCCTGCCGGCCACCCGTACCACCACCCGACGATCGGGTCCATGGAGGACCTCGACGCCGCCAGCCTGCAGGACGTGCACGCCTTCTTCCGTCACTACTACGGGCCCAACAACACCGTGCTCACCCTGGTCGGCGACCTGACGCCGGAGGAGGGGTTCGCCGCGGCCGAGCGCTACTTCGGCCCGCTCCCGGCGTCCGCCTCCCCGCCCCGGGACAACCTCCCGCAGCTCCGGCCGCTCGACGCCCCGGTCCGCGTCGACCGCCCCGGCGCCGTCCCGAACGACCGGCTGCACGTCGCCTTCCGGCTGCCGGTCGACAACACCCACGAGTTCTTCGCGGCCGCGCTGGCCGTCGACACGCTCGGTGGCCTGACGACCTCGCGGCTGGTGCAGCGCCTGGTCCGGCGCGAGCAGGCCGCCAACTCGGTCCAGGCCCACACCATGGGGTTCGTCGACGGTGCGTCGCTGGGCTTCCTGGTCGTCGACGTCGCCGAGGGCCACGACCCGGAGGAGATCGAGGCCGCCGTGGTCGAGGAGCTCGAGCGCTTCGCCGCGCAGGGGCCCACCGACGTCGAGCTCGAGTCCGCCCTGGCCCAGTCCGAGCGCTCGTGGCTGTCGGCCCTCGCCGGGCAGGAGGAGCGGGCCGACCTGATCAGCCAGCACGTCCTGCTCCACGGCGACCCGCAGTTCGTGAACACCTTCCTCGACCGACTCGCCACCGTGACCGCCGACGAGGTGCGGGCCGCCGCGGACGCCTGGCTGCGCCCGGAGCACCGGGCCGTGGTCCGACACCTCGTCCAGGCCCAGGAGGACGCCGCGTGAGCACCCCCCGCACCACCGACCACGACGCCGGCATCGAGCACGGGACCGCGGCGAGCGGCGTGGCCGGCACCACGGACCGTCCGCCGGTCCTGCCGCCCGAGCCGTGGCAGTTCCCGGTCCCCACCCGGGCCACCCTGGACAACGGCGTCGAGCTCGTGCTCTACGACATCCCCGGCCAGTACGTCGTCTCGGTCCGCACCGCCGTCCCGTTCCCCCTGTCGGCGGAGCCTGCCGAGGTGGAGGGCGTGGCCACGATCATGGCGCGGATGCTCGATGAGGGGACGGCCGAGCACAGCGCCGAGGAGTTCGCCGAGCTCCTCGAGCGCAAGGGAATCGCAATAGGCGCGGGCGTCACCGACGCCGGCCTGTCGGTCGACCTCGACGTGCCCAAGGGGCGTCTCGCCGAGGCGCTCGACCTGCTGCGCCGACTGCTCGCCGACCCGGTGTTCCCCCAGCCCGAGCTCGACCGGCACCTGAAGACCCGGCTGGCCGAGATCGAGCAGGAGCGGGCCCTCGGGCCGCAGCGGGCGGCGCGACAGTTCGTGGCCACCATCTTCGACCCCGGCGACCGGGCCTCCCGCCCGACCGGCGGCTCCCCGGCCACCGTCCGCGCCATCACGCGGGAGGCCGTCGCCGAGTTCCACCGCGGCCAGGTGGGCCCACGCGGTGCCACCGTCGTCGTCGCGGGGGACCTCGCCGACCTCGACGTGCCCGCGCTCGCGGCCGCCGGCCTGGGCAGCTGGTCCAACCCGCACCAGCGCGAGCTGCCTGCACCGGCGGCGCCGGCGTTCGCGGGCGACCGTGCGCGCCTCGTCCTCGTGGACCGCCCCGGTGCGGTGCAGTCCGAGCTGCTCGTGGGGTGCCCCGGACCCGACCGGCGCGCGGACGGCGGCTGGGCGGCATACCCCGTCCTCGGGTTCGTCGTCGGTGGCTCGCCCAACGCGCGGGTCGACGCGGTCCTGCGCGAGGAGAAGGGCTACACCTACGGCATCCGCTCGGCCTTCCGGCCGCGGCGGCGCGGCGGCCTCTTCCTCACGTCGGGGTCGGTCCGCGCGGACGCTACGGTCGAGTCGGTCCAGCTGCTGCTCGACATCCTCGGGCGGGTCGGCGACGGCCTGGCCGAGGAGGAGGTGCGCGCCGGGGTGGACTTCATCAGCAAGACGGCACCCGGCCGCTTCGCCACGGCCGACGCGGTGGCCGACGAGGCGGCAGCGCTGTCCCTCGAGGGCCTGACCACACAGTTCACCACCGACAACCTCGAGCAGATGCGGTCGCTGGACCCCCGTGCCCTGCTCGCGGCCTGGCGGCGCTGGGTGACGGGGGAGTGGACCGTGGTCGTCGTCGGCGACGCGGAGCGCTGCGCCGAGGGGCTGCGCGGGCTGGGGCTCGGCGAGGTGGCGGTGGTCCCCGCCTGAGGGGAGGAGACCGAACGGGGGCCGTCAGGCCCGGGCGTCGGTGCCGATGCGCCGGAGGACCTCGTCGTGCAGCAGCCCGTTGGTCGCCACGGCGTTGCCGCCCCACGGGCCGTCCTTGCCGGCGAGGGAGGTGAAGCGGCCGCCCGCCTCGGTGACGATGGGCACGAGCGCGGCCATGTCGTGGACGGCGAGCTCGGGCTCGGCGGCGATGTCGGCCGCGCCCTCGGCGACGAGCATGTACGACCAGAAGTCGCCGTACGCGCGGGTCCGCCAGCAGGTGTCGGTGAGGTCGAGCAGCTCGTCGTACCGGTCGACGGCGCGCCACCCCTTGAGGCTGGAGTAGGACAGTGAGGCGTCCTCGAGCCGGGAGACACGGGAGACCGAGATGCGCTTGGCCGCCGCGAGGCTGCGCCCGGACCACGCCCCCGAGCCGTTGGCGGCCCACCAGCGCCGGCCCAGGGCGGGAGCCGCGACGAGCCCGAGGACGGGCATCTCGTTGTCGACCAGGGAGATGAGGGTGGCCCACACGGGCACCCCGCGCACGAAGTTGTGGGTGCCGTCGATCGGGTCGACGACCCAGCGGCGGGGGCCGTGGCCCGTGGTCTCGAACTCCTCGCCCTCCACGGCGTCGCGGGGGCGGGTGCGCTTGAGCTGGGCCCGGATGAGCTCCTCGGCGTCGCGGTCGGCGTCGCTCACCAGGGTGAGGTCCGGCTTGGACTCCACCACGAGGTCCTCGGCGCGGAACCGAGCCATCGTGATGCGCTCCACGGCGTCTGCCAGGACGTGGGCGAGCCGCAGGTCGTCGTCGTAGGCCACGCCGTCACGCTAGACCAGGGCGCCTCCCGCCCCGGGGACCAGCCACGACACGCCGGTCCCGGAATGTGCCGGAATGCCCTGCGACGGGCCGGATCGGCACCCCGCCGCAAGATCTGCTCTCAACTCGGCTGCAGGACGATCACGTTTTTGTCTCGGGTTGTGCCAGACCGTCGCCTTTACCGTCTCCTTGCTCTTTCATGGGTGCCACACGACGACGCACTGTGCGTTGGAGGGCTGCGCGCCGACCGGTGCGTCGCCCGGACCACCCCGTCCACACCGGTCGGGAATCCCTATGTAGGAGGACATCCATGCGAGGAACTGCTCGCACGGTGGCTGTTGTTGCCGGTGTCTCCGCTGTCACGCTGCTCGCTGCAGCGTGTGGTGGGGGCAGCAGCAAGGACAACACCAGCTCGACCGCCGGCGGCAAGACCGGTGGCACCGTCACGGTCCGCGGGTGCAACCCCCAGAACCCGCTGATCCCGAGCAACACCACCGAGACCTGCGGTGGCAACGTGCTCGACGCGATCACCGCGAAGCTCGTTCACTACAACGCGGAGACCGGTGCTCCCGAGAACGACATCGCCGACAAGATCGACACCTCGGACAACCAGAACTTCACGGTGACCATCAAGAAGGGTTACAAGTTCCAGGACGGCACCGAGGTCAAGGCGAAGAACTTCGTCGACGCCTGGAACTACGCCGCCTACGGTCCGAACGCACAGTCCTCCGGCTACTTCATGGAGCCCATCGAGGGCTTCGACGCGCTGCAGTGCGCCGACGCCGACTGCAAGACCAAGCCCAAGGCCGACAAGATGACCGGCCTTGCCGTGAAGGACGACTACACCTTCACCATCAAGACCACCGAGAAGGTCTCGAACATGCCGGTGCGCCTGGGCTACTCCGCCTTCGCGCCGCTCCCGGACTCGTTCTTCAAGGACCCGAAGGCCTACGGCGAGAAGCCGATCGGCGCGGGCCCCTTCAAGCTCGACGCCTGGACCAAGAACACCGAGATCAAGCTCAGCAAGTTCGCTGACTACTCGGGCAAGTTCGGTGGCAAGCTCGACGGCATCACGTTCAAGATCTACCAGGACAGCGACGCTGCCTACAACGACGTGATCGCCAACCAGCTCGACGTGACCGACGAGGTCCCGTCCTCGGCGATGATCGACGACAAGTACAAGACGGACCTCCCGGACCGCAACGCCCAGAAGGCCGTCGGCGTCATCCAGACCATCACCTTCGCGCCGGCCAAGGTCGACCCGAACTACGCCGACCCGAAGATCCGCCAGGCGATCTCGATGGCGATCGACCGCCCGACGATCATCAAGCAGATCTTCAACAACACCCGTCAGCCGGCCACCGGCTGGGTGTCCCCGGTCGTCGACGGCTACAAGGCCGGCCAGTGCGGTGAGTACTGCACCTTCGACGCTGCCAAGGCGAAGGCCAAGCTCGACGAGGCCGGTGGCTTCAAGGGCGGCAAGATGACCATCGCCTACAACGCCGACGCCTCGCACAAGGCGTGGGTCGAGGCCACCTGCAACTCGATCAAGGGCGCTCTCGGTGTCGACTGTGTCGCCACCCCGGTCGTGGACTTCGCGACCTTCCGCGCGCAGATCGCGGCCAAGAAGATGAAGGGCATGTTCCGCACGGGTTGGCAGATGGACTACCCGTCCATCGAGAACTTCCTCGCCCCCATCTACAAGACCGGCGCGTCCTCGAACGACGGTGACTACAGCAACCCCGAGTTCGACAAGCTCCTCAACGAGGCTGCTGCCCAGACCGACGCGGCTGCGGCGAACGCCAAGTACCAGGAGGCGGAGAAGCTCCTCGCCAACGACATGCCGGCCATCCCGATGTGGTACTCCACCGCCACCTTCGGCTGGTCCGACAAGGTCACCGGTGTGAAGATCACCGCCTTCGGCACCATCGACTTCGCCAGCCTCTCGCTGAAGTAAGTCACCCCGGATGGCGCATCCACGAGGTGCGCCGACCGAACAGCGACCGTCGGCCTGCCGGCCCCGTGCCGGCAGGCCGACGGCCTGTCCGGGGAGGGCCCCGGGACAACCCCGGGGCCTGCCCCATGTACCGTCCATACGACTATGTTGTGTCGAGGAGCGGTTGGGTCCGCGGACCCACCCGGCTCGACCGGCCACGCCACCGGGACCACCCCCCTCCCGCGGCGTCAGATGTGAGGAGGTGACGTGTACAAGTACATCCTTCGGCGATTGCTCCAGATGATCCCGGTGCTGCTTGGAGCCACGTTCATCATTTTTGCCATGGTTTCGTTCCTGCCGGGTGACCCCACGGCGGGCATGTGTGGCGAGCGCCCCTGCTCGCCGACCTTCGTCGCCAAGTTCCGTGCAGAGCACAACCTCGACGACCCCTTCATGGTGCGCTACGGCAAGTACCTCGGGCAGGCCGTCCAGGGCGACCTCGGCACCACGTTCCGTGGCGTCCAGGTGTCCGCGGAGCTCGAGCAGCGCTACCCGACGACCGCGAAGCTCGCCGGCATGGCGATCATCTTCGAGGCGGTGATCGGCATCATCGCGGGCGTGCTGGCCGGCATACGCAAGGGCAGGTTCATAGACAACCTCGTCCTGGTGAGCACCCTCTTCGTGATCTCCGTGCCGATCTTCGTCATCGGCGCGACGCTCCAGTACTACCTGGGTGTGAAGTGGCAGCTGTTCCCGGTGACGTACTCGGCCGACAGGGAGCTCTACTCGCTCGTGCTCCCCGCCTTCGTGCTGGGCAGCGCGTCGATCGCCTACGTCGCGCGCCTCACCCGCACCAACCTCGTGGAGAACCTGCGGGCCGACTACCTGCGGACCGCGATCGCCAAGGGCCTGACCCGTCAGCGCTCCATCGGCGTGCACGCCCTGCGCAACTCTCTGATCCCCGTCGTGACGTTCGTCGGCGCCGACTTCGGCTCCCTGCTCGGTGGCGCGATCGTGACCGAGCGCATCTTCAACATCCAGGGAGTCGGCGGGTACCTCTTCACTGGCATCCACAACCGCGACGGTGTCTCGGTCGTGGGCACGGTGACGATCCTGGTGCTCGTCTTCCTGCTCGTTAACCTCGTCGTGGACCTGCTCTACGGCGTGCTCGACCCGAGGATCAGCCATGACTGAGGCTTCGACCATTGCCGTCTCGGCCGAGACCGGCGCTGCTGGCGGGGACGTCAGCGACGCGCCCCGCTCACTGACCTCCGACGCCTGGCGGTCGCTGAAGAAGAACCCGATCTTCTGGGTCTCGGTCGTGCTGATCGCGCTGTTCCTGCTCATGGCCGCGTGGCCGTCGCTGTTCACCAACGTCGACCCGTCGGCCGCGGTCCTCAAGGACGCCCGCGTCCCCCCGAACGCCAACGCGTGGTTCGGGCGCGACATCCAGGGCTACGACATCTACTCGCGCACGATCTACGGCGCCCGCGCCTCGATCCTCGTCGGTGTGTTCACCACGGTCGCGACCGTCATCATCGGTGGCGCCCTCGGCATGCTGTCCGGCTTCTACGGCGGCTGGCTCGACGCGGTCGTCTCGCGCATCACGGACATGTTCTTCGCGATCCCGCTGCTGCTCGGCGGCATCCTGTTCATGTCGGTCAAGCCGAACGACGCCAACACCCCGTACTTCGTGGTGGTCGGCAAGGTCGTCCTCGTGCTGGCGATCTTCGGCTGGCCGAGCCTGGCCCGCCTGATGCGCTCCAGCGTGCTGCAGGTCAAGCCGAACGACTACGTCCAGGCGGCCCGTGCCCTCGGCGCGAGCCCGTGGCGGATCATGAAGTCGCACGTCCTGCCGAACGCCGTCGCGCCGATGATCGTCGTGGCCACCATCAACCTCGGTGTGTTCATCTCGGTCGAGGCGACGCTGAGCTTCCTCGGCATCGGCCTGACCCCGCCCGCCATCTCCTGGGGTGTGGCGATCTCGGACGCGCTGCTGGCCTTCCGGACCACGCCGCACATCCTGTTCTTCCCCAGCCTGTTCCTGTCCCTGGCGGTGCTGGCCTTCATCATGCTCGGCGACGCGGTGCGCGATGCCTTCGACCCGAAGTCGCGCTGAGCGGGAAAGACGAACACCACATGACGACCACTGACACCAAGCCCCACCGGTCTCACAAGACCGACGGGCCCGTGTACACCCCGCAGGACGGCCTGCTGCTCGAGGTGGAAGACCTCTACGTCGAGTTCCACACCCCCGACGGCGTGGCCAAGGCCATCAACGGCGTGAACTTCGACCTGCACGAGGGCGAGACGCTCGCGATCCTCGGCGAGTCGGGGTCGGGCAAGTCCGTGACCGCCCAGGCGATCATGGGCATCCTCGACATGCCGCCGGCGAAGATCCCGCAGGGGCAGATCCGGTACTGCGGGCAGGACCTGCTCACCATGCCGGAGGACCAGCGGCGCCGGACCCGCGGCCCGGAGATCTCGATGGTCTTCCAGGACGCGCTGTCCTCGCTCAACCCGGTGTTCCCGGTGGGCTGGCAGATCGCGGAGATGTTCCGCAAGCACCGCGGCATGAACAAGTCCGACTCCCTGGAGCGGGCCGTCAAGCTCATGCAGCGCGTGCAGATCCCGGCAGCCAAGGAGCGGGTCAAGGCGTACCCGCACCAGTTCTCCGGCGGCATGCGCCAGCGCATCATGATCGCGATGGCGATCGCGCTCGACCCGGCGGTGCTCATCGCCGACGAGCCGACCACCGCCCTGGACGTCACCGTCCAGGCGCAGATCATGGCGCTGCTGCAGGAGCTGCAGGAGGAGCGCCAGATGGGGCTCATCCTCATCACGCACGACCTCGGCGTCGTCGCCGACGTCGCCGACAAGATCGCGGTCATGTATGCCGGCCGCATCGTCGAGCGTGCGGACGTGTACGACCTGTACCGGCAGCCGGCCCACCCGTACACCAAGGGCCTGCTGGAGTCGATCCCGCGCCTGGACCAGAAGGGCCAGCAGCTGGCCGCCATCGGTGGCCTGCCGCCGAACCTCATGCGGATCCCGCCGGGCTGCGCGTTCAACCCGCGCTGCCGCTACGCCCAGGACGTCTGCCGTGAGGACCGTCCCCAGCTGCTGACCGTGGCACCCGGTCGCGAGAGCGCCTGCCACTTCGCCGAGGAGGTCCTCCATGGCTGAGCCCATCCTGACCGCGACCGACCTGGTCAAGCACTACCCGATCAAGGGTGGCGTGCTGCGCCGCACCGTCGGCCACGTCAAGGCCGTCGACGGCGTCAGCTTCGAGCTGCTCAAGGGCGAGACCCTCGGCATCGTGGGCGAGTCCGGCTGTGGCAAGTCCACCCTCGGCCGGCTGCTCATGCGGCTCGAGGAGCCGACGTCCGGCACGGTGATGTTCGACGGCGTCGACATGTACGCCCAGAAGGGCCGCGCCATGCGGCGCCTGCGTCGCGACATCCAGATCGTGTTCCAGGACCCGTACACCTCGCTCAACCCGCGCAAGACGGTCGGCGACATCATCGGTGAGCCGTTCGAGATCCACCCGGACGCCGTGCCGAAGAAGGGCCGTCGCAAGGCGGTGCAGGACCTGCTCGACATGGTCGGCCTCAACCCCGAGCACATCAACCGGTACCCGCACCAGTTCTCCGGTGGCCAGCGCCAGCGCATCGGCATCGCTCGCGGCATCGCGCTCAACCCGAAGGTCCTCATCTGCGACGAGCCCGTCTCGGCGCTGGACGTGTCGGTGCAGGCGCAGGTCGTCAACCTGATGGAGAAGCTGCAGGACGAGCTCGGCCTGTCCTACATCTTCATCGCGCACGACCTGTCCGTCGTCCGGCACATCTCCGACCGTGTCGGGGTGATGTACCTGGGCAAGATGGCCGAGCTCGGTGACGAGGACGACATCTACGCGCGTCCGACCCACCCGTACACCCAGGCGCTGCTGTCGGCGGTGCCGGTGCCGGACCCGACGCTGCGCGACAAGAAGGAGCAGATCGTCCTCAAGGGCGACGTCCCGTCGCCGGCGAACCCGCCGAGCGGCTGCCGGTTCCACACCCGGTGCTTCAAGGCGCAGGAGAAGTGCTCGGCCGAGGAGCCGCTGCTCGAGCTGCGCCCGGACGGCGTGGGCGAGCACCTGTCGGCCTGCCACTTCGCGGCACCGCGGGAGATCATCGAGACCATCGACGTCTCGGACCAGCAGCCGGTCTTCCGGGCCGAGGTCCGCGACCAGGCGTCGTTCGACGAGCCGTACGAGCGCGTGGGCGACGGGTCCCAGGACTCCTGACCGAGGCCGACTCCCCGCCGCGCACACCAGCGCACACCGACCGCGCCGTCCCCGTCCGGGGGCGGCGCGGTCGCGTTCAGTGCGTGCGGTCGGGCAGCCTGCGGTTGAGCGAGAAGAGCCGGCCGAGCACGGGCATGAGCACGATGTTCACCCCGTGCAGGATGCCGATGATGAGCAGGATGCCGCCGATGCGGGACAGCTCGAACGTCACCTGCTCCGCCGTGACGTGGCCGGTGATGTCGTTCTTCCAGTCGGCCTGTGGCGACACGTGGAGGCTGAACAGGATGAAGGCGGCGAAGATCAGGTAGTAGACGATGTCGGTCAGCACGATGTAGCTCTTGCCCGTCAGCGGGTTGTCGTGGAAGACGTCGGCTGCGTACGCCCTCCCGAACCTCTTGATGAACGGGCCCAGCCACAGCGCGATGCCGAGCAGGACGAGGTTCGTCGCCACCTCCAGGACCCACCAGGGCATCTCCAGTCCTCTCTCTCCGCGGGGTGTCAGGGTCAGGACGAGGGTCGTCGCGAGCACCAGGCCGACGACCCAGCAGGCGCCGAGCAGGTGTGCCCGGCGCCGCCGGTGACGGTCGTGCTCGATGCCGTCGACGACCCGCTCGAAGAGGTCCGGCGCCGGGGCGCGGCTGTTCCCGACCTCGGTGAGGGCGTCGTGCAGGCGGTCCTCCAGCGCGCTCATCGCTTCTCCTCCAAGGTGGTGGCGAGTGCCCGCAGGCCGCGCTGCAGGTGCGTCTTGACCGAGTTCGGAGACACCCCCAGGGTGCGGGCGATCTCCTCCACCGGCAGCTCGAGGTAGTAGCGCAGGGCCACGCAGTCGCGCTGTCGCCGGGGCAGGGCCCGTACGGCGTCGACGACCTCCTGCCGCGCGTGCGCGGCGGCCACCGTCTCCTCGGCGGACGGCTCGTCGGGCTGCGCCGGGGGGCGGTGCCGCAGGGAGACCAGGCCGCGGCGGTTGTGGTCGCGGGCGAGGTTGATGACGATCGAGCGCAGGTATGCCGCGGCGCGGTCCCGGTCGCGGATGCGTGAGGAGCTGCGCGACAGGCGGATGAAGGCCTCCTGCACGAGGTCCTCCGCCGCGGTGCGGTCGTCGACGAAGAACCGTGCGAGCGAGACGAGGCGGGGCGCCTCGGCGCGGAACAGCACGACGACGAGGTCGTCGGCGGCCACCCCCGGGGCCGCCGCGACCCCGCCCTCCTGCAGTGCTCCCACCGCCTCCATCACCTCGACAGACGTTCCTCCACCGGTCGCGGGTGACACGGATTGTCGCGGAGTTCTGCCTATTTCGGCAGGTCACCCGGCGGAGGAGCGCGGCGCGTCGGTGAGGTGTCAGCAGCAATGGGAACGACACCCGGAGGAACCATGGACCACACGATGACCGCGCCCGACCGGGCCACAGGGGCTCCGGCGACACCGGCGCCGACGGGGTTCCCTGGCCCGGGCACCCTGAGGGGCGCGGCGACCGGCCTCGCCCTGGGGGTGGCGTGGGGGGTCGCCGCCCGGGTGTTCATGCGCCTGGTCGCCGACGCGCCCGAGTTCAGCTGGGCCGGCACGCTCGGCATCCTGGCCATCGCCGGGTGGTTCGGGGCGTGGACGGGGGCGGCGGCGGGCGCGGTGCGCGCGGGAAGGCGGGGGTGGTGGCGCCTGCTCGCGCTGCCCGCGCTCATCCTCTTCGCCGGACAAGGGGCGCCGTTCCTGCCGGGCGCCCTGCTGGGCGCGCTCGCGCTGTCGCGCCGCCACGGTGGGCGCGATGGCGGCCGCGGGTGGGTCGCGGTCCCGGCGGCGGTCATCGCCAACCTCGTGACGCCGTTCCTGCTCTGGCGCGCCGACCGGCTCGACGAGGTGACGATGCTCTCCGCGCCGCTGCGCGCCCAGGTCGCGACGCTGGTGCTGATGCCGGTGCTGGGGCTCGCGCTCGCCTGGTGGAGCCAGGACCTGTTCGCCCCGCGCAGTGCCCGTCGGCGGTGGGCTCAGTCGGCCTCGCCGGACCTCGCCCGCAGCAGCCGGCGCAGCGAGTCCAACCTCGCGGCGCCCGCGGGACCGGCCTGACCTGACGCGACCCACGCGTCGAGCGCGCACTCCTCCTCGTCGTGGGTGCAGCCGCGGGGGCAGCCGGCAGTGCCGGGCTCGAGGTCGGGGAAGTGCTCGATGATCCGGCCGAGGTCGACGTGCGCCAGGCCGAAGGAGCGGATGCCGGGGGTGTCGATGACCCAGCCGTCGCCACCGGGCAACCGCAGCGCGACCGCGGAGGTCGAGGTGTGCCGGCCGCGTCCGGTGACGTCGTTGACGACGCCGGTCGCGCGGCCGGCGTCGGGCACCAGCGCGTTGACCAGCGTGGACTTGCCGACGCCGGAGTGGCCGACGAGCACGCTGACCCGCCCCTCGAGCCGCTCGTGCAGCGCCTCGAGGCCGTCGAAGCCGCTCTCCCCGGTCGAGGTGACGACGTGCGCGACGTCGAGCGGGGCGTACTGCTGCAGGAAGTCCGCGGGGTCGGCGAGGTCGGCCTTGGTCAGGACGAGCAGCGGATCGAGGTGCGCGTCGTAGGCGGCGACGAGGCAGCGGTCGATCAACCGGGGCCGGGGCTCGGGGTTGGCCAGGGCGGACACGACGACCAGCTGGTCGGCGTTCGCGACGATCACGCGCTCGACGGGGTCGGTGTCGTCGGCAGTGCGCCGCAGCACCGACTCGCGTGGGGTGACCCGCACGATCCGCGCCAGCGCGTCCGGGCCACCGCCGGTGTCGCCGACGAGGTCGACGTTGTCGCCGACGACGATGCCCTTGCGGCCCAGCTCCCGTGCCTTCATCGCGGTCACGACCCGTTCGGGCATCCGCTTGCCGCCGACGCCGCGCCCCATCAGGACGGTGTACCGGCCCCGGTCGACGGCGGTCACGAAACCCGGGAGGGCGTCCTCGTGGGCGGGGCGGTCCTTGGAGCGCGGGCGCGACCCGCGCCGGTTCGGCCGGATCCTGACGTCGCTCTCGTCGTAGTCGGAGGTGCGACGGCTCATGCTCTGACCGCACCCCGGCTGGAGCCGACCAGGCCCTCCCACAGCGACGTGAACTCCGGCAGGGTCTTGCCGACCGTGCCGACGTCCTCGACGGTGACACCGGGGACACGCAGCCCGAGCACGGCGCCGGCCATGACCATGCGGTGGTCGGCATACGTGTGGAAGAGGCCGCCGGAGAGCGGCGCCGGTGAGATGCGCAGGCCGTCCTCGGTCTCGCTGACGTTGCCGCCGAGCGCCTGCAGCTCGCGGGCGAGGGCGGCCAGCCGGTCGGTCTCGTGGCCGCGGATGTGACCGACCCCGCGGATCTGCGACGGCGAGTCGGCGAGGGCGGCCAGCGCGGCGACGACCGGGGTGAGCTCGGACGCGTCGTGCAGGTCGAGGTCGACGCCCGAGACCTCGCCGGTGCCGGCGACGGTCAGGCCTTCGCGGGTGAGCGACACGTCGGCGCCCATGGCGTCGAGGATGTCGCGGATGGCGTCCCCGGCCTGGGTCGTGTGCTGCGGCCAGCCGGGCACCGTGACCCGGCCGCCGCACACCAGGGCGGCGGCGAGGAAGGGCGCGGCGTTGGACAGGTCGGGCTCGACCTGGACGTCGAGGCCGGCGAGCTCGGACGGCTCGACCCGCCAGGTGTTCGGCTCGCTGTCGTCGACGATCGCGCCCGCGTCGCGCAGGGTCTCGACCGTCATCTCGATGTGCGGCTCGGACGGCACCGGCTCCCCGGCGTGGTGGACGGTGACCCCGTCGTCGTAGCGGGCGCCCGCCAGCAGCAGCGCCGAGATGAACTGCGAGGACGCGGAGGCGTCCAGCGTGACCGGGCCGCCCGGCATACGCCCCGTCCCGAGCACGGTGAACGGGAGGGTGCCGCGGCCCCCGTCGTCGATGGTCGCGCCGAGGGCGCGCAGCGCGTGCAGGACCGGCCCCATCGGGCGCACGCGCGCCTGGGCGTCGCCGTCGAAGGCGACCGGCCCGTCGGCGAGGGCGGCAACCGGGGGCACGAAGCGCATGACCGTGCCCGCGAGCCCGCAGTCGACGGTGCTCCCGCCGCGGACCGCCGCCGGCGTCACGTGCCAGTCCAGCGAGCCGGAGGCGTCGGGCAGGTCCTCGACCGTGGCACCCAGCGACCGCAGCGCCTGCGCCATGAGCAGGGTGTCGCGGGAGCGCAGCGGCGCCCGCAGGAGCGAGGGCGTGCCCGCGAGCGCCGCGAGCACGAGGTAGCGGTTGGTGAGCGACTTGCTGCCCGGGAGGACGGCGGTGCCGGTGACGTCTCCGGGCGGAGTGGGGGCGGCCCAGTCGAGGCGGGCCGCCGGCGCAGGGTCAGGTGAGGGCATCGTGCGCCTGGCTCGCGGCGAGCTTGGCCTCGCGACGGGCGGCGTGGGCGGCGTGCTTCGCCTCACGCTTGGCGCGCTTCGCCGAGCGGCGGGCCGAGTCGCTCGCGAGACCGGCGCGGTAGGCGAGGCCGGGGCGGCCCTCGGTGTCGACGGCTGCGAGGAGCAGGCCGCCGATGAGCCCGACGTTCTTGAGGAACTGGATGCGCTGGGTGCGCCGGGTGGTCTGGTCCTTCTCGGCCCAGAACGGGTGGCCGACGTAGGTGGTCGGGGCCAGCGAGCCGGCGAGCGCCAGTGCCGCGACGCGCGGCAGGCGGCCGGTGGCGAGCAGCGCGCCGCCGCCGACCATGGTGGCGCCGTTCGCGCGGACGAGGAGCTCGGGGTCGTCGGGCAGCCCCAGCGGGGCCACCTTCTGCGCGAAGGGGGCGACCTTCTCGCGCAGCGCCGCGGGGTGGCGCAGCTGCTCGAGGCCCTGCGCGACGAAGATCGCGGCGAGCATGGGTCGGGCCACGCGGCGGACGAGCGTCATGATCACTCCTGTGGTGCCGGTCGGGGAACGGGAACGTCGTCTCCCTTCCTACCGTATGGGCCCGTCACCGGCCCTGCGTACCCTGTCCAGCATGTGCGGGAGATACGCGGCGACGGCGAACCCGGACGAGCTCGTCGAGGAGTTCGAGGTCGAGGAGGACCGCTCGCTCGAGCCGGTCCGCAGCGTCCTGAAGAACCCGCAGAACCCACCGGCCGGCACCCCCGACTGGAACATGGCGCCGAGCAAGCAGGCCCCGGTCGTCCTGACCCGGGTGCCGCGCGAGCAGAAGGAGGAGGGGTATGCCGGGGAGCCGGCGCCCGTGCGCCAGCTCCGCCTGCTCACGTGGGGGCTCGTGCCGAGCTGGGCCAAGGACCCCAAGATCGGCATGCGGATGATCAACGCCCGGGCCGACACGGTCCTGGAGAAGCCGTCGTTCGCGCGGGCGGCCGCGGCGAGGCGGTGCCTGGTGCCGGCGCAGGGCTGGTACGAGTGGCAGAAGTCGCCGGTGGCCACCGACGCCAAGGGCAAGCCGCGCAAGCAGCCGTTCTTCACCCGCCGCGCCGACGGCGACGTCGTCGCGTTCGCGGGGCTGTACGAGTTCTGGCGCGACAAGGACGTCGCCGACAAGGACGACCCCGACGCGTGGCTGACGACGTTCACCATCCTCACGACCGACGCCGAGCCCGGGCTCGACCGCATCCACGACCGGCAGCCCCTGGTGCTCGAGCGCGAGGACTGGGCCACCTGGCTGGACCCGACGATGACCGACCTCGCGGAGGTCGGTCGGCTCCTGGCGTTCGAGCGGCCGGGTCGGTTCGAGGCGTACCCGGTCGGCTCGGCCGTCTCGTCCAACCGCAGCAACGGCCCCTCGCTCATCGAGCCCGCGGGCCTCGACGAGCTCGACGGCGTCGTCGACCCGATGACCGGCGAGATCATCGGCACCGGCGGCCGCGGAGCCCCGGGCGACGGCGGTCGGAACCCCGCATGACGGGCCGCACGACCCGCACCGAGGTCGACACCCCGATGGGTCCCGCGCGGATCCACCTGACCCGCCCCGCCGAGGTCCGTGGGGTGCTGGTCCTGACGCACGGCGCGGGCGGCAGCCTGCGGGCGCCCGAGTTCGCGCCGCTGCGGGAGACGCTCGTGCCCGACGGCTGGGCCGTGGCGCTCGTCGAGCAGGCGTGGGTCCTGGCCGGCCGGAAGATGCCGCCGCAGGCGCCGACCCAGGACCCGGCGTGGCTGCCGGTCGTGCAGTGGCTGCGCTCCGGTCGTCGCCGGCTGGGTGGCGCCCTCGTCGTCGGCGGCAAGAGCAACGGCGCGCGGGTCGCCTGCCGCACGGCCCACCTGTCGGGGGCCGACGGCGTGCTCTGCCTGTCCTTCCCGCTCCACCCGCCGGGGCGGCCGGAGGTGTCGCGGGCGGAGGAGCTGCGCACCCCGCTGGCCCACGGCATACCGCTGCACGTCGTCCAGGGGGGCACCGACCCGTTCGGGACGCCGGCGGAGGTGCGCGCCGAGCTGCCGGACCCCGGTCTGGTCAGCGAGGCGACCGGCGGGCACGCGTTCCCGAGGAACCCGGCCGACGTCGTCGCCGACGTGCGGTCCTGGCTCGCCCGCGGCTGGGGGAGCTAACCGCGGCCGGTGCCCCCGGGGTTCCGCGTTCCGGTCCCGCCACCGCCGAAACCACCGCCACCGCCGAGCCCGCCGCCCCCGAAGCCGCCGCCCCCGCCGAGCCGGCCGAGTCCGGTCAGGGTGTTGGTGGGCAGCGGCACCGACGGGTCGGCCAGCAGCACCCGCTGCCCGGCCCGCAGGCCGGTCAGCACCTGGGTCGTCGTCGGCCCCGAGGTGCCGAGGGTCACGCGGGTCGGGGTCTGGACGGCGCCCGCGACCACGGTGACGGTGGCGGACGCCGTGCCGGTCATCGTCAGCGCCGAGTTGGGCACGACGAGCACGTGCCGCGCCGAGGCGGTCGTCACCGCGACCGTGGCGACCGACCCGCTGTCGAGGTCGGGCGCGGGGGCCGGGACGCTGACCACGACGGCGTACGTCACGGCGGCGCTCGCGCCCCCGCTGGTGCTGGGCAGCAGGCCGATGGCGCCGACGCGTCCGGGGTATGCCGTGCCCGACGCCGCGGTCACGGTCGCGGGCTGCCCGACGCGGACGGCCGGGATGCGTGTCACCGGCACGTTCACGGTCACCGTGGCGCCGCCGTCGCCGAGGATGGTGACGCTGCGCGAGGTGCTCGAGGCGCCGACCGTGTAGCCGACCGCGCCGACGACGCCGGCCCGTGGGGCCGTGAGGGTGGCTGCGTCCCGGGCCTGCTGGGCCTGCGTGAGGGCGACCTGGGCCGAGGCGATCGCTGCCTGGTCCGAGGCCTCCCGGCTCGCCAGGGAGGCGGCCGAGGTGGTCGCCCCCGAGGCGCCCGTCGCCCCGGACGTGGCCGGTCGTGCGGAGCCGGCCGCACTGCTCGACGCGCCGGAGGAACGGGTGGTCGCGCTGCCAGCGGTGGGGGAGGAGCCCGAGCCGGCGCGGGACGAGCCGGCCTGCGAGGAGCCGGAGCTGCCGGCGGAACCACCCGATCCCGTGCCCCCACCCGCAGCGCTCGCGGCGGAGGCTGCGCCCTGGAGCGCCTTCTCCCAGGCGGCGATGCCCTGGTCGACGGTCGCCTGTGCCTGGGCGACGGCGTCCTGCGCCGTCGCGACCGCCTGCTCGCCGGTGTGGGCGGCGGCCAGGGTGCCGGCACACGCCGCCAGCTGCTCGGCGGTCGGTGAGCCCCCGCCGGCTGTGCTGGTGGGCGAGGACGTCGCCGTGGGGCTGGCGGACGTGGTCGCGGTGGTCGTGGAGGTGCCGCGCGGCGTCCCGGTGGGGGACGTCGTGGGAGCTGCCGTGGGGGAGGTCGTGGGCTTCGGCGTGGGGGCGGGCGTGCCGCCGGGACCGGTCGCGGCCCCGGTGGCGGCGAGCACCGGGGCGCACGTCGCCGTCGCGCTGGCCAGCGCCGCCGTGGATGCCGCGAGCGCCCGGGACGCGTCGCCCTGCGCCCGACGGGCCGCCGCCTGGTCGCGGGTGACGACGGCCTGCGCTGCGGCTGTCGCGGGGCTCGAGGGCAGGCCGGACCCGGCGGAGGCACCCGGTGTCCCGGACCCCGACCGGGCGCCGGCGCCCGTCCCGCTCCGGGTCGACCCGGCCCCGGACGACCCGGCCCCGGACGACCCGGCCCCGGAGGGGCTGGTGCCGGCGGGAGCAGCCGAGCCGCCCGAACCGGCGGTGCCCGTCGAGCGGGAGGACCCGCCGCCGGACAGCGCGGCGCCCGAGCCCGACGACCCCGAGCCGGCGGAGCTGCCGCCCGAGCCCGACGACCCCGAGCCGGCCGAGCTGCCGCCCGAGCCGCCCGTCGCCGCCGTGGCGGAGCCGGCGCCGGACTCGTCGGAGGAGAGCTGGGCCTGGGCCCTGGCGAGCTGCGCGCGCCCCTGCAGCACAGCCGCGTCGAGGTCGGTGGGGTCGAGGCGCGCCAGCACCTGGCCGGCCGAGACGCGCTGGCCGACCGTCACCGCGACCGACGACACCGTCCCCCGCGTGGAGAAGGCGGCCGTCGACTGCGTGGCCCGTGCGACGGAGCCCGACAGCACGAGCTGCTGCTGCACGTCGCCCGTTCCGGCGACGGCGGTGCGCAGGCCGGGACCGATCGCCGATGCCCTCGTGACGGCGAAGGCGGTGCCGCCTCCGACCACGACGAGCACCAGGGCGGCGGCAGACGTCCGTCGCGCGATCCGCGTCGTGCGGATGTCAGCCACGTCCAACTCCGGAGCCCGGGCGTCCGAAGCCGGTGCACTGGCCACCGACCGCCGGGCGCACCGTGATGGCGGTGGCCGCGATCGCGCCGGTGGAGTCGGCGCGGCCGCGCGCGGTCACGCAGGTCCCCACCTTCGCGGCGGCCGCCGTGGCCGGCACGGTGGTCGTGTACGTCGTGGCCGCGGTCGTCGTGACCGTCACCGTCCGGGGCGCGGTGCCGGGGGTCGCCGTCGTCGTGTCGGTGCCCCCACGCTGCGGGACGGTCGCGGTCACCACGAAGCTCCCGGCGCCCACCGAGGCGACCGACCCGAAGACGCCGCCGAAGGCGCCACCGAAGCCGCGACCGGGAACGCCCGTCCGCGTGCCGCTCGGACGCGGGCCGCCCTGGCCGGGCCCTGCGCCGCGGCCACCGAACGCTGCCGCGACCGAGCACGTGCCCTTGACCGGTGTGGAGACCATGACCGACGCGGCCACGAGCTGGGTCGCCGGGGCGGAGGCTCCCGGCTGCTGGCCGCTGCGGACCTGGACGCACGCACCCACCCTGACGGCGGCCGCCGTCGTCGGCACGACGCGGGTGAACGTCGTCCCCGCGGCCCAGGTGACAGCCGTCTGGCTCGAGGCGCCCTGCACCTGCAGGGTCCGTCCCTGGACGGCCGCGACCAGCCCGCTGGCCCCGGGGAACTGTCCCTGACCGCCGCCGGCGCCGCCGGTCGGCCGCGCCGCCGACGTGGTGGCGGAGGCCGACGAGCCTGCTCCGGCAGCGCTGCCGCAGGCCGCCAGCAGGAGCGTCGCGCAGGCGAGGGCAGTGGCACGCAGGGTGGTGCGGGATGCGGTGGAGGTCATGTCCGGCTCCTGGGGGAAGGGCTCACTCGCTGCGGAGGGCGTCGATGGGGGCGTGGCGCGCGGCGCGGGCGGCGGGGTACACGCCCGCCGCGATGCCGATGGCCACGGAGATGGCGAGGGCGACGACGGCGACCGCGGGCTGCACGGTCACCGGCTGGCCGATCGCACCGGGGAGCAGGCGCGCGCCCAGGTACCCCACCGCGAGCCCGAGCAGACCCCCGGCCAGGCCGAGCACGCTGGCCTCGGTGAGGAACTGCCGCCGCACCGCGCCCGGTGTGGCGCCGAGCGCCTTGCGCAGCCCGATCTCGCGGATCCGCTCGGTGACCGAGACGAGCATGATGTTCATGACGCCGATGCCGCCGACCAGCAGGGAGATGGCGGCGATGCCGCCGAGCAGGATCGTGAGGGTCCTGGCCGTCGACGTGGCGGTGGAGACCAGGGACGCCTGGCTGCTCACCGTGTAGTCCGCGGTGGCCGCCGTGACGTCGTGCGAGACCGCGAGGGCGCGCTGCGCCTCCTGGTATGCCGCGGAGAGCGTCCCCTGCGACGTCGCCTCGAGGTAGATCGTGCTGACCGCCGAGGTGTTCGCGCTCGTGGCGAGCCGCTGGGCGAAGGTGGTGGACGGGACGAGGACGACGTCGTCCTCGTCCGCGGTGGTGCTGGCGCCGGCGGAGGCGAGGACGCCGATCACGGTCAGGTCGGCCCCCTCGACCGTGATCGTGCTGCCCACCGCGCTGCGCCTGCCGAACAGCTCGGCCGCCGTGGTCTGCCCGACGACCGCCACCGGCGCGGCGGCGTCGGACTCGGCGGGGCTGAAGAACCGGCCCTGCTGGAGGGTGCGGGCCCGCACCGTATGCCACGCCGTGGTGGTGCCCTCCACCGACGTGGTCCAGTTCTGGTCCCCGGCGAGCACGGACTGGCTCGTCGTGGTCACCGGTGCCACTGCCGCGACGTCGGGTGCGACGGTGTGGTCCGCGAGCATCTGCGCGTCGCGGACGGTCAGGGTCGATGCCGACCCACGCCCGGCCCGGAACCCCGTCGTCGTGGTGGTGCTCCCGGGCGTGACGATGAGGAGGTTGGAGCCGAGCTTGTCGATCTGCGCCTGCACCGAGCTCTGCGCGCCCTGGCCCAGCCCGACAGTCAGCATGACCGCGGCGACGCCGATGAGGATGCCGAGGGTGGTCAGGGCCGAGCGCAGGCGGCGGTCGGAGATGGCCTCGACGGCAGACCGGAGCGTCTCGGCGAAGGTCATGCGGCACCACCTGCCGACACGCCCACCCCGAGGTCCAGCCGCCCGTCCCGGATGTGCACCACGCGGGCCGCGCGGGCCGCGACCTCGGCCTCGTGGGTGATGAGCACGACCGTGCGCCCGGCCCGGTGGAGCTCGTCCAGCAGCGAGAGCACATCGGCGGTGGCGACCGAGTCCAGGTTCCCGGTCGGCTCGTCCGCGAGGACCACGGCCGGGTCGGTGACGAGCGCGCGGGCGATGGCGACGCGCTGCTGCTGGCCACCGGACAGCTCGCCGGGCCGGTGGTCGACGCGGTCGGCGAGGCCGACGCGCTCGAGCGTGGCGATGGCCCGGCGGCGACGCTCGGCCCCCGGCACACCGGCATACGACAGGGGGAGGGCGACGTTGCGCCACGCGGACAGGGTGGGCAGCAGGTTGAACTGCTGGAACACGAAGCCGATGCGCGCGTTGCGCACGCGCGCGAGCTCGGCCTCGGTCATCGCGGCGACGTCCTGCCCGGCGAGCAGGTACTGGCCGCCGGTGACGACGTCCAGGCACCCGAGGATGTGCATGAGGGTCGACTTGCCCGAGCCCGAGGGGCCCATGATCGCGACGTAGTCGCCCTTCGCCACGTCGAGGGTGATCCCGCGCAGCGCCGCGGCCTCGATCGCGCCCGTCGCGTAGGTCTTGGTGACCTCGCGCAGGCTCATGACCTCACGCGCGTCCGTCGAGGGAGGTACGGGGAGCACCGGTCAGCCCCCGTTCCCACGGCCGCCACCACCGAAGCCACCGCCACCGCCACCACCGAAGCCACCGCCACCGCCAGCGCCACCGCCGAAGCCGCCCCCGCGCCCGGTGGTGCCCGTGCCGGTGGTCGGGGAGAAGGTGAGCCGGCGCACGACGACCTGCTCTCCCGCGGTGAGGCCGGACAGGACCTGGGTCTGCGCCCCGTAGACGGTGCCCACCGTCACGGGGACCGCGGTGTCCCTGCCGCCCTGCCGCACGGTCACCGTGGCCCGTCCGCCGGACTGCGAGACGGCGGCGGTCGGGACGGTCAGCACGTCCTGGACCTGCTTGTAGATGATCCGCGTCGTGACGCTGGTCCCGGCGTAGAGCCCTGGCGGGTTGCCGGTGACGTCGATGGTGACCGGGAAGGTGGCGACCCCGCCGCTCGTCGAGGTCGCCATGACGCCGACGCTGCCGACGGTGCCGAACACCGGCTGGGTCGACCCCGTCGTGAGGACCTGCGCCTGCATCCCCCGCTTGACCTTCCCGAGGTCGGCGGCAGCCACCGAGGCGTCGACGACCCAGGAGGTGGGGGAGATGACCACGACCTGGCCGGTACCGGCCGACGCGGACGCGCTCGCGCCCTGGCCGGGTGCGGCCGAGCTCCCGCTCCCGGTGCCGGCCGCGCCGCCGCCCCCACCCGAGCCACCGCCCGCTCCTCCCGAGGAGCCCCCGCTCCCGCCGGACCCGCCCCCGGTGGAGGAGGACGACCCGGAGGCGGCCGCGACCGAGTCCCCGGGGGCGATCGAGACGGCCGCCACGACGCCGTCCAGCGGGGCCGTGAGGGTGGCTGCGGACAGGTTGGCCCTGGCTTGGGCGAGGGTGCCCTGGGCAGCGGCCAGCTGGGCGTCGGCGGACGCCAGCTGCGCAGAGGTGCCGCTCGCCGCGGCCGTTGCGGCGTCCTCCGCGGCGGTGAGGTTCGCCTCGGCGACCGACACCGCGGCGCGCAGGGACGACGGGTCGACCGTGGCGAGCACTGCGCCCCGGCGGACGTGCTGCCCGACCGTGACCCGGACGGAGGTCACCGTGCCGCCGACGGTGAAGGAGAGGTCCGCCTGGTGCGCCGCGGCGAGGGTCCCGGTGCCCGACACCGACTCCTCGACCGGGCCGACGGTGGCCGTGGCCAGGATCGAGGTCCCGGTCGCGGCGCCGGCACTGGCGCCGGGTCGCAGGACCAGCCACGCGCCGACGGCGAGGGCGGCCACCACAACCGCCGCCACCGCCAGCACCGGCCAGCGCCGGGACCGCCGGGGTGAGCGCCGTGCCATGGGGATGCCTCCCGTGCTCGGCCGGAGGCGCAGGAACGCACGGCTCGGATCTGATGACGGGGGGAGCGTGCTCCTGCCGGCTGCGCGCACGGTGGGAGAAGTCCATGAGCGACCTGTGGATCGCGTGGCCGCGGGGAATGAGCCACCGGCGACCGTCGTTGACCACGGTGTTCCCCAACCCCTGCGGAGAGTGCCTGTGCCCACTGTGACCGATCGTCCGAGCCGTCGACGCGTCGACCTGTCGCCGACGGGAGCGCTGGGCTTCTCCGCCCCCATCGCCGAGCCTGTCCGTGCGGCACACGGGCTAGGCTGGAGGGCAATGAGCGAGACACCCGACACCACGGTCGACGTGGCCACCGAGTCACCGGCTGAGCGGCAGGCCCGCTTCGAGCGCGAGGCGATGCCCCTGCTCGACCAGCTGTACTCCGCGGCCCTGCGCACGACCCGCAACCCCGCCGACGCCGAGGACCTGGTCCAGGAGACCTACACCAAGGCGTTCGCGGCGTTCCACCAGTACAAGCCCGGCACCAACTTCAAGGCGTGGATGTACCGCATCCTCACCAACACCTACATCAACAGCTACCGCAAGAAGCAGCGGGAGCCCCAGCAGTCCGACGCCGCGGAGATCGAGGACTACCAGCTCGCCCGCGCCGAGTCGCACACGTCCACGGGACTGCGCTCGGCCGAGGTCGAGGCCCTCGACCACCTTCCCGACACGCAGGTCAAGCGTGCGCTGCAGGAGCTGCCGGAGGACTTCCGGATGGCCGTGTACCTCGCGGACGTCGAGGGCTTCGCCTACAAGGAGATCGCGGAGATGATGGACACCCCGATCGGCACCGTCATGTCACGCCTGCACCGTGGCCGGCGCCAGCTGCGTGAGCTTCTCACCGAGTATGCCGCCGAGCGCGGCTTCGCGGCCCAGGGCGCGGACCGATGAGCGCCGGCGACTGCGGCCGCACGGCCGGCGAGGACCCCGCGTCGGGCACCGACTGCTCCGAGGTCCTGCACCGCGTGTACGAGTACCTCGACGGCGAGATGACGCTCGACGACACCGAGAAGATCAAGCAGCACCTCGACGAGTGCGGTCCCTGCCTGAAGGAGTACGACCTCGACCAGGCGCTCAAGGCCCTGGTGAAGCGCTCGTGCCACAGCGAGGAGGCGCCGGTGGAGCTCCGCTCGCAGATCGTCGCGCGGATCACCACCCTGAGGTACCAGATCAGCGAGTAGCAGTCGCGGCCGGGCGCTGACCCGGATACACGAAGCGGGCGGTTCGACCAGGTCGAACCGCCCGCTTCGTGCTGCGTCTGTAGCGCGTGCTCAGGCGTTGGGCTTGCGACCGTGGTTGGCCGCGTTGCCCTTGCGCGAGCGGCGCTTGCGGGCGCGCTTGCTCATGGGAAATCGCTTCCGTCGGGGGGTGGTGGTGTCGAGGTGACACCCGGGCCACCGTCCAGTCTCTCACACGCCGCCGCGTGCTCCTGCCCTACTGGCGAGTTCCGGGCTGTTTCGGGGCGCACTCTCCTCCGAATGGCGGAGTCCGAGATTCAAGACTTGGCAAAGAAGGGGTCTACGGCAGGCAAAACCCACCGGTTGGCGGGCATCATAGTCCCGTCGGCCAAGCGAACCCCTGACGGTTGGCGACAAGTACCGGCCCGAACCAACCAAACGGATGAGTCCGTACTCGGGCAGAAGGAGCAGCAGCCATGAAGGCTATCACCACCCTCTTCGAGTCCATCCTCACCAACGAGGAGTCGATCGTCTGGGCGCCGGCCGACGGCCCGACGCAGTACTCGCGCGGTTGGGGCTGGGGTGGCGTGGACGCCGCTGCACGTGGCTGGGGCTGGGGCGGCGCAGACTCGATCTGAGTCTGCTGCGGCCCGACCGGGCCGCGTCGTAGATTGATGTCGTGACCACCGAGCCCGCCCAACCAGCCAGGTCACGGCTGGGCAGCGGAGCCACGGTCAGCTTCGTCGCAGGAGTCGGCGCCCTCGCGCTGGTCCTGGCCCTCGTCGGGTACGTGCTCGACGGGCCTCCCCGCGACTGGCTGGCGGTAGCGGTGCTGGCAAGTCTCGGCATCACCAGCTGGGTGCTCCGGGAGACCGATGTCGGGTCCCGAGTCCAGCTCTCGTTCATCAGCATCGTCCTGCTCGCCGCGGCGGTGATCGTGGGCCCCGTAGGGGCTGCCATCGTCGGAGCGGTCGGCACCGTCCTTCAGTTCGACAAGCAGCAGTTCATCGTCCGCGTCTTCAACATCTCGCTGTTCTCGGCGATGGGGTCACTCGGTGGCCTGGTCTACGCCCAGGTGGGCGGGATCCAGGCGTTCGGGGGCTCGGAGTCAGCGGTCACCATCCTGACCTCGGTGGGCATCCCACTGATCGTCGCCGACGTCACCCAGTGCCTGCTCAACGCGATCCTCATCGCAGGCGTCCTGCGGGTGGCCTCCGGCACCCGCGTGCGGACCCAGATCCTCAAGCTGCTCAGCACCTCCGGCCTGGCCTACATCGGCTACGGCGTGATCGGCTTCCTCTTCGTCGTCCTGTGGATCCCCGCCGGCGTCGGCTGGTTCAGCGCCATCCTCGTCCTGGCCCCGCTCGCCGTCGCGCAGTGGGCCTTCGGCCAGTACGGCGAGGAGCTGCGGGCCCACGACCGCACGCTGCGCGCCCTCGTCACGGCCGAGGAGAAGAAGGACCCGACCAACGCCGGCCACAGCCAGAAGGTGGCCCAGCTGAGCGAGTGGCTCGCCGAGGCGCTGGGCTTGGGGCACAAGGAGATCCAGGATGTCCGCACCGCCGGCATGCTGCACGACATCGGCAAGGTGGGTGTCCCCGCCAGGTACCTGCGCGCGAGGAAACCCCTCGATGACGAGGACTTCGTCGTCATCGCCGAGCACGCCGGCGCCGGCGTCGAGCTCGTCCGCGGCATCGAGTTCCTGTCCGGCTCGCTCGACGGCATCGCCCACCACCACGAGCGCTACGACGGCCTGGGTTACCCGGCCGGCCTCGCCGGCGAGGACATCCCGCTGGTGGCCCGCATCGTCGCCGTCGCCGACGTCTTCGACGCCCTGACGACCGAGCGGTCTTACCGTCCGGCCCTTGCCGTCGAGGACGCCCTGCAGGTCATGCGCGGCCGCGCCGGAACGCACCTCGACCCCGTCGTCGTCGAAGCCCTCGGCAAGGTGCTCGTCCGGCACCCGTGGCAGCCGACCCCGCGACCGGACGCCTCCGTCGCCACCTCGCTGGCGCTCGACCACGACGACCCCGAGGTGTCGGACCGGCTCGCACTGCGGCAGGACCTCCGTGAGCACATCCACGGCGTCCCCGACAGCTCCCGACCCGCCCAGGTCACCTCGTGAACGCGAGCTGGCGCACCGTCCGGCTCGGTGCCCCCATCGCCGTCCTCGCCGTTGTCGTCGTCCTCTCGGCGTGGTGGTCGGCCGCTCCCTCACTCGGGTCCCTCGTCAGCGACGAGTGGGGCCGGCTGGTCCTGTTCCTCGTGGCAATCGCGCTGGGCGAGACCGCGCGGCTGACGATCCTGACCGGTCGCGAGACGGCCCCGATGTCGACGGCTGCCGCCCTGGGTCTGGCCTTCTCGACCATCGCCGCCGACGGCAGGGCGCCGATCGGCGCCGACGTGGTGATCGCGGTCATCAGCGCTGGCATGCTCGTAGGGCAGCTGCTGCGCAGGGTCACCGGTTCGGTGCCGCAGTGGGGCGACACGGCGGCCCGGCTGATCGGCGCAGCCGTCGCGCCGGTGCTGTTCCGCCAGGTCCACTTCGCCGGCCGGACCCTGCTGGACTGGGAGTCGGAGTGGAACCACCGACGGTGGCTGGTCGCGGTCGTCATGCTGCTCGTGGGTGGTGTCGCCATGGTCGTCGACCTCACCCTCGAGGCCTGCATCCGGGCCGACGTGCAGGAGTCCCCGCTGCTGCCGGCGGTGCTGGACGAGTACCGGTCGGTGGGGGCGCTGGCCACGGCCCTGGTCACCTCGGGGGCGCTCATCGCGCTGGCGGAGGTCGCCATCGGCGTCGCCTCGGTCCCGCTCTTCCTCTTCCCGCTGGTGCTGACGTACTTCGCCGTGCAGCGGTACGCCTCCATCCGCACCACCTACCGGCAGACGATCGGCGCCCTGTCCTCGCTCACCGACCTCGCCGGCTACACAGGCACCGGCCACGGCCAGCACGTCTCGGACCTCGCGGTCGCCGTCGGGCGCGACCTCGGCATGAGCCACCGCGAGCTCACCGACCTCGAGTACGCCGCCCTGCTGCACGACCTCGGCCAGGTAGCCCTGCGTGAGCCCATCCCGCGCGGAGCGACGGTGATGGCGGCGCCCGTCGACCAGCAGCGGATCGCCCAGGACGGGGCCGAGATCGTCCGGTCCACTGGCGTGCTGGACCAGGTGGCCACCATCCTGCAGGCCCAGACCACGCCCTACCGCCAGGTCCGCGAGTTCGGACAGGACCTCCCACTGTCGAGCCGGATCATCAAGGTGGCCAACGCCTACGTCGACCTCGCCGGCCGGGACGAGGCGCAGGACGAGCACGCGATGGAGCGCATCCACCTCGGCCTCGGCTACGAGTACGACCCGCGGGTGGTCGACTCCCTCTCGCGGGTGCTCACCCGCCGCCGGCAGCGCGCCGGCGCCTGAGCGCCACTAGCGGCTGAGCACGCCCTGGCGCCTAGCACGCCATTGGCGCCTGGAGGCGCGACCGGCGCCTGAGCGCCGAGCGGGCTCCACGGCATACGCGGGCTCTGGACCGGGCACACGACGAAGGGGTGGTGCCGGACCGCGTCCGGCACCACCCCTTGTCAGCCCACCGGCCGGGTCACGGCGACCCGGTGGTGAGGTGGACGTCGGTCTCGAGGTGCTTCTCGACGCGGGGGTCGCCGGCGTCGGCGAAGTAGTCACCCTTGATCGTCTCGTCGTGGCCCCTGTCGACCTTGAGCGCGTTGAGCACCAGGGTCAGGACCGCGGCGACGATCAGGTTGAACGCGAACGCGGTCATCGCGATGTAGCCCATCTTGCCGATGCTGGGGATCATGGCCAGCGAGCCGCCGAAGTGGGCCTTGGTGGCGGGGTTGACCACGTTGTAGGCGGTGATGGTGCCGTAGACCATGCCGACGGCCCAGCCGACGAGCAGGGCCCAGCGGTGGAACCAGCGGGTGTAGAGCCCGAAGACGATCGCGGGGAACGTCTGCAGGATCCAGATGCCACCGAGGAGCTGGAAGTTGATGGCGTTCTGCTTGTCGAGGGTGAGCACGAACACCAGCGCGAACGCCTTGACCAGCAGCGAGACGAGCTTGGAGACCTTGGCCTCCTGGGCGTGCGTCGCGTTGGGCTTCAGCCAGTCGCGGTAGATGTTGCGGGTGAAGGTGTTCGCGGCCGCGATCGACATGATCGCCGCCGGCACGAGCGCACCGATGGCGACGGCGGCGAAGGCGACGCCGGCGAACCAGCTCGGGAACATGTCCTCGAACAGCTGGGGGATGACCAGCTGCGCGTTGGGCTTGCCGTCGAGGCCGATCGGCTTGGTGCCGGCCTTGATCGCGACCCAGCCCAGCAGCGCCAGCAGACCGAGCACGAAGCTGTAGGCCGGCAGGATCGAGGCGTTGCGGCGGATGGTGTTGCGGTTCTGGCTCGACAGCGTCGCCGTGATCGAGTGCGGGTACATGAACAGCGCCATTGCCGACCCGAGTGCCAGCGAGGCGTAGGCCCAGTACTGCTGGCTGCTGGGGATGAACGCACCCGTGGGCTTGTTCGTCACCGGGTTGGGCTTGGCCATTTTGGCCTCGGCCGCACCGAACACGGCGTCCCAGCCGCCGACCTTCGACGGCAGGTAGATGACCGCGACGATGATGACCAGGTAGATCAGCGCGTCCTTGACGAACGCGATGACCGCCGGGGCGCGGAGGCCGCTGGAGTAGGTGTAGGCCGCGAGCAGCGCGAACGCGATGAACAGCGGCAGGTCCTTGGCGAGGGCGTTGCTGCCACCGAGGCCGGCGACCTCGAGCACGGCCTGGATGCCGACGAGCTGCAGCGCGATGTACGGCATTGTCGCCAGGATGCCCGTCAGCGAGATCGCCAGCGCCAGCCCGCGGGAGCCGTAGCGGCCCTTCACGAAGTCGGCCGGCGTGACGTACCCGTGCCGGTGGCTCACCGACCACAGGCGCGACATGAAGATGAAGATGATCGGGTAGAGCACGATCGTGTACGGGACGGCGAAGAAGCCGCTGACCGCACCGAGGGCGAACATCGCCGCCGGCACCGCCACGAAGGTGTATGCCGTGTAGAGGTCGCCACCGAGGAGGAACCAGGTCACCCAGGTGCCGAACCGGCGACCACCGAGGCCCCACTCGTCGAGGGACTCCATGCTGTCGGCCTTGCGCCAGCGGGTGGCCCAGAAGCCCATGCCGGTGACGAGCAGGAACAGCAGGATGAGCACCACGAGGGCCGTGGTGTTGACGCCGGTGTTGGCGGCGGCGGGGACCATCGCGCTCATCGGTCGCCCTCCTCGTCGTCACGGGTGGTCGCGTGCGTCATGGGACGGTGCGGCCTCGCCTTGAGGACCAGCCGGTATGCCGTGTACGTCATCCCCGAGCACAGGAAGACCCACAGGAACTGGTACCAGATGAAGAAGGGGAACCCGCCCAGCTTGGGCTCGACCTTGGCGTAGCTGCTCACCCACAACAGGGCGATGATCGGGATCGCCAGCAGGACCGCGGCCGCAGCCAGCATCCCCTTGTTGGCGGGTGGAACGGTGTCGTGGTCGACAGCGTCGTCGGTGCTCACCTTTCGTACCTCCACATGCGAAAAGGGCGGATTGCGTTCGCAGTCCGCCCCGCACCGTATTCCTCGCCGGACCCCAGTGGTGGGATGCCGCGCACACCATCTGACCAGCGGCTCTCCGCCTGCGCCGAGCGGACGCCGAGCAGGGGTGCCGGTAGACGACCGAGGGCCGGTCCGCTCGATGCGGACCGGCCCTCGGGTCGGGAGGTGGGACGCCTCAGGCGGCCTTGGTCTCCTTGAAGATCTTGTCGATCTCGTCGATCTTGGCGAGCAGCTCGTCGGCCTTGCCGGCGTCGAACTCGCCCTTGGTGCCGGACGCGCCCGCGAGCTTCGTGGCCTCGTTGAAGAGGGTGTGCAGCTGCGGGTACTTCTCGAAGTGCGGTGCCTTGAAGTAGTCGGTCCACAGCACCCACAGGTGGTGCTTGACCAGCTCGGAGCGCTGCTCCTTGATGACCACCGCGCGGGTGCGGAAGTCGGGGTCGTTGTTGTCGGCGACCTTGGCGATGATGGCCTTGATCGACTCGGCCTCGATGCGGGCCTGGGCGGGGTCGTAGACACCACAAGGCAGGTCGCAGTGGGCGCTGACCTCAGTGGTGCGGAAGAAACGGGAGAGCATGCGAATCCCTTCTGCGAGACGGACGATCACAGTGCTCGTCCAACCTACCCCGCGTGCCTACGCCGCACACGCCGGGTATGCCGTGGCGAGACCAGGTGCCGAGCCGGCCGGCGCTGTGCGGTCAGGTTGTGCCCGTCATCGCCGCGCTGTGGTGACCTGCCAAGGGGTCCAGTCCTGGGTCACGAGCTGTTGGGAGTCTGCCGTCGCACCGGCGGAACGGGGCGGGTAGGACTCCATCGTCCCCATCACGTCGACCAAGGTGGGCGTGGTACCCGCCTTGTTGTAGATGCTGAAACCGTTGGCGCTGCCGACCTGGGCCATGAGCGCGTTGGCCACGATGGCCCCGGCCGGGGCGTTGAGCGAGCTGGTCGCGGGTCGGTTGCCCGTCCCGGGCCACACGGTGAGGAACGTGCTCGAGCTCGGCTTGACGGCGGTGAGGTTGCCGACAAGGGCGCGCGTGTCGTCGGTGACCGTGCTCGCGGGTGCGCCGAACGTGCGCGTGGCGTTTGCCGGGATGGACGGACGCACGCCGGCCAGGCCAGTGCGCGTGTCGACGATGCGCTGTGGCGTGACGCTCCTGAACCGCAGTCCAGTGCCGCCGGAGTCCTCGTAGAGACCCACCAGGTCGACCAGCACGTTCGTGTCTGGCGCCGAGGAGTTGGCAATGGCGAACGTCGGCACTCCATCGCTGCCCTTCGCAACGGCCACGACGGCGAGGTTGGGCACGTTCTCGCCGGCTGTGAAGTTCAGCGAGGACGTGCCGGGGATTCTGCCCACGCCGTCCCAGACGGTGAGGTAGCCCGGACGGGTCGGGGACACCGCGGTGATGTTCACTGCGACCCCAGTCACAGGAGCGTTGCGCTCCGGGTGGAAGAAGTCGACCTTGACCTCCAGTACCTGCCCCGGCTGGAGGGGCTGTCCGTCCCGGGTGTCGACCACGCGGGTCGGGGACAGCACCTGGTACTGGCTGCCCGCGCCGACGGTCGTCTCGA
Organism: Phycicoccus sp. M110.8; assembly: GCF_032464895.1. Lineage (NCBI taxonomy): Bacteria > Bacillati > Actinomycetota > Actinomycetes > Micrococcales > Intrasporangiaceae > Phycicoccus > Phycicoccus sp. M110.8. The sequence goes on along the minus strand of NZ_JAWDIC010000003.1, from coordinate 80,820 downwards.
GGTTGCTCGTGGCGCTGTAGTAGCCGACCAGGTCCGCGATGAGGTGTGCGTAGCCGAGCGCGTTCGTGAGCTTGATGGTCCCGTTCGGCGAGACGGGCACGGTGACGAGGTTGGCCCGTGTCTGTCCCGTGTGGAAGTTCAGGCTGGACACGGTCGGCCTGGGACGGTCGGCGGGGTAGACGGTGACGTAGCCGGTGGTGGTGGGCTGCGTGACCGTCAGGTTGAGGACGACCCCGGCGACGTCCGCCGTGGGTGTGCCCGCGACTCCACCCACGCGTAGCGAGACCGTCTGCCCCGCGCCCACGGCGCCGAGCCAGCCGCCGGTGCCGGAGCGGGTGTCGAGCACCCGGGTGCTGGGAACGGAGTGGAAGGTGCCCTTGCTGGAGGCCGTGCCTGTGCCGTAGAGCGGTAGGTATGTCATGACGCCCTCGGACGTGGTCAGCTCCACGCTCGCCTCGACCGCTCCGAAGACCAACGGTGTCATGGTGACGGAGACCGAGCAGCTGTCCCCGGGCTGAAGGGTGCGCCCGGAGCAGGCATCGGACGCGATGGCGAACGACCCCGTCGCCGAGTCAGCGTGGGCGACGACGCGGGTGGCTTGGGCTGACAGCGAGGTCGATCCCGCGGCCGTGAGGGTCAGGGTCCGCGCCCCGCCGCGCTCGAGGATCGGTTGCGGCGCGAACTCGGCGCCGGCGGCCCGGAAACCCGCATAGGCCACCGTGCTGTTCCAGCGGACCTGACCCGATTGGTGGCCGATCTGGTAGTCGCAGGTCTGGTCGAAGTCGGCGGCCAGCCCGGTCAGGGAGCCCGTGGACGAGCGCTCGACAGAGATCACGGTCAGGGTGCCGCGCACTGTCGAGCACGTGTAGCCGACGCCGTCCACGGCAGCAGCTGCATGGGTCGTGTCGATGCCGTTGCCCAGGGCGTAGGTGCCTGGGGCGAAGCGCTGGCCCATGGGAGGCATCACCGACACCGACATGGACGAGCCGTCCGACAGGACGGCCCTCACGGCGACATCGTCTCCCCACGTGTTGGAGGCGGTGATCGAGTCGGTGCTGGAGGCGTCGTAGACAACGGGACGGGCGTGCTCCTGGTTGACCGTGAAGGCGGTGACTGAGGGAGCGGCCACGGCGGGCTGCGTCGCGGTCGCGGCTGAAGTGCCGACGGAGAACAGGCAGGCGATGGAAGTGACGACAGCCAGCAACGCATTTCGTGATCTCAAGTTCCTCTTCCTGTCGTCCTAGGCCGGCCCGAGCCGCCGTTGCTTACCGGCACGATTCCGGCGGCACATGTTAAGGCTCCACAAGAGAGGTGTGTTCCTCTCCTCCGGACCCAGGCGCCATGTCTGCGTGGTCACGAGAGCACCCGGGTCTCCGCCAGTTCTACTGCTCGACGAGAGCTGGAAAGGGGGGGCTCATCGGGCGCACGTATGCGGTGGTTCCTCCCGCGCTCTCGACGTTCGTGAGGATTGGTGTGACGGGGAATGGGGGAATCGCGAGTGGGGGGCAACTGTAGAGAGTCCACGGGATGGTGTTCGTCCCCAGATCGAAGTTGGTGTCGTAGAAGGGCGTGACCCATGAGTACAGGGTGGACGCATCCCCAGCGGCCAGACCCAGGTACTGGGTCCAGTCGCCGCCGACTCCGGGGAAGCCGTTACGCCCGTACCAGTTCCCGCTGCCGTGCACGAACGAGGTGTACGGCGGGAGGCAGGCTGAGACGCCGACCTTGTCGGAGCTCTGAATTGCCGTCACCAAGCTCTGCGTCACGGGATCGTCGCCCACAGCGTTACCGACCGAGAACGCTCGGGTGTTGTACGCGAATTGAGAGTTGTCGACCGTGAGGTCCGTCAGTTGGCCAACTTGGATCGCCGTGTCGGCATATCGAATCACGAGGTGGTCGAACACGGCTCCCTTCACGGCGGAGAGTTTGATGCCTTTCCAGTCGCCGGGTTGGGGGGTGGAGGGGTTGGAGACGATGGTGGTGGTGTCGGCGCCGGTGGTGGTGTCCCAGACGGAGGTCAGGATCACCGGGTTGGTGGCGGTGCCGGCGGCGTTGAGGGTGCCGTTGACGACCAGCCCGCTCGAGCCGTAGAGCTTGAGGATGGTGCCGGGGTTGAGGGTCAGGGTGGTGCCGGTGGGGATGGTCAGTCCGCCCCAGATGACGGGGTTGAGGTTGGTGGAGGTCCAGGGGAAGGTGCCGCTGGTGGTCAGGGCGCAGGAGCTGAGTTCGATGACTGGGGCGCCGGTGGAGTTGGTGGCGGTGTTGCCGTCGAGCTTGGCCAGGGTGATGCCTGAGTAGGTGAGGTTGATCTCGAGGTTGGTGATGGCGGTGAAGGTGTTGCCGGTGATGACGGGGTTGGTCAGGGCGCTGGCGTAGACCCCGCCGTCGGTCTTGGTGATGGTGCTGGCGGTGAGGGACAGACTGCCGCCGTTGGGCATCGCGACGCCGGTGGAGGCGTAGGCGATCGTGGTGTGCGCCACGGTGATGGTGGCGCCGCTGCTGTTGGGAGCGTTGATGCCTTTCCAGTCGCCGGGTTGGGGGGTGGAGGGGTTGGAGACGATGGTGGTGGTGTCGGCGCCGGTGGTGGTGTCCCAGACGGAGGTCAGGATCACCGGGTTGGTGGCGGTGCCGGCGGCGTTGAGGGTGCCGTTGACGACCAGCCCGGTCGAGGGGCTGAACTTGACGACTGTGCCCGGCAGTACCGTCAACAGGACCCCGGTCGGCACCGTGACAGTACTGTCGACAACGTACTGGCCCGCACAATCGGTGCCCCACGTCGTGCTTGCAGCCAACGAGCCCGAAACATGCACCTCGGGTGAGTACGCGCCCTGGCACCACGTCGGGGTGTCGTACGTAAAACGGGCTGCGGCGACCGGTGCCGAAGTTCCGGCGGGTGTGGTGACCCTGACATCCACGGTTCCCGTACCAGGAGGCGAGCTGACGGAGAGCTGACCCGCCGCCGACACGGTGATGTTGATGCCCGGAACGTTCCCGAACAGCACCTGACTGGCGTTCGTCAGGTCGGTCCCGCTCACGATGACCATCGTCCCGCCAGCGGAGGGGCCGTGGCTGGGGGTGATGCCGGTGACGGCGGGTGCAGGCTGCGGTGCTGCAGCCGACGCGCCGAGGTAGTAGCCGGCGACATCGGCGATGAGCTGGGTGGTGCCGGAGGACCCGTTGTAGAGGGCGACCTTGCCGTCGGTGCTGAGCTTGGCCACGACGAGGTTGGGGATGCTCTGGCCGGCGGTGAAGTTGAGGTTGGAGGAGGTGGGGCGGGTGGCGCCGTCCGGGTAGGCGGTGATGAAGCCTGGTGCGGTGGGGCTGGTGACGGTGACGTTGAGGACCACGGCTGACACGCCGGTGGTGGGGATCCCGCCGCGGCCGGTGACCTGCAGGTGCACTGTTCCCTTGGCCGCCACTGGTCCCGCGCCACCGAGGTTGGTGCGGGTGTCGAGCAGGCGTGCCGGGTCGAGCGCTTGGAAACCTCCGGGGCTGGTCACGCTGCCGGCGAGGTAGTAGCCGGCGACGTCGGCGATGAGCTGGGTGGTGCCGGGGGACCCGTTGTAGAGGGCGACCTTGCCGTCGGTGCTGAGCTTGGCCACGACGAGGTTGGGGATGCTCTGGCCGGCGGTGAAGTTGAGGTTGGAGGAGGTGGGGCGGGTGGCGCCGTCCGGGTAGGCGGTGATGAAGCCTGGTGCGGTGGGGCTGGTGACGGTGACGTTGAGGACCACGGCTGACACGCCGGTGGTGGGGATCCCGCCGCGGCCGGTGACCTGCAGGTGCACTGTTCCCTTGGCCGCCACTGGTCCCGCGCCACCGAGGTTGGTGCGGGTGTCGAGCAGCCGTGACGGCGGCAAAGAGGCAAAGCTGCCGCCCGTGGGGCTGCCGACCCCCGTATAGGGGGCATCCGCATGCGCCGTGGGCACGCCCGTGGCGAGCGCGCTGAGCAGGAGGCATCCTGCAGCCAGCGCCGACACCAACCTGCGCACTGCAGATCGACTGCGCACTGAGCCTCCTAAGGCGTTGCCGTCCAGGCGAGAGGCAGCGTGCGTTCCCATTGATGATGAAGTGGCTGGCTCCCCGAGGTCACATGATTTCGCCCGGACGCCTGCTTGTCTCGATTTCGGCCGAATCAGTCAGGAACGACATTGTTTCCCCTAGAGGGCAGCGGGCCTGCGTGGCGCCGGCTGTCCGGCATGCCGCCGCCTGCAATGCGCCCCGGCGGTCTCAGTCGGGGCGTCGCCGTCGCCGGCGCACCCGCGGCAGGCGCACCCGGTGGGGGAGCCGGAACAGGACCAGTCCACGGATCTGGTCGCGCCCGAGCGACCCCACACCGTAGGTCCACGAGTCGGCGACGCCCGGCATGGCCTGGTTGTCACTCTCCACCCAGTACCGCCTGGGGTCCTCCGGATCACGCATGGTGACCCGTTTGACCGCCAGCGGCCGGGGCGTGCCCGACTCGTCCGGGGGCAGGCGGACGATGGCGAGCCGACCCAGCTTCGGGGGAGCGCCGCGCAGGACCACCATCCGGTCGCCGGTGTGCAGCGTGGGCTCCATCGAGCGGCCCTTGACGACGACGAGGCAGAGGCTCAGCACTACTCGTCGCGTTCCTGGTGCATCCGGCGCAGGAAGGAGCGGGTCCGGTCGTGCTGCGGGTTGCTGATGACCTCGGACGGCTTGCCCTGCTCGACGACGACCCCGCCGTCCATGAAGACGACCCGGTCGGCGACGTCGCGGGCGAAGCCCATCTCGTGGGTCACGACGATCATCGTCATGCCGTCCTGGGCCAGCTGGCGCATGACCTGGAGCACGTCACCGACGAGCTCGGGGTCGAGCGCGGACGTCGGCTCGTCGAAGAGCATGAGCTTCGGCTGCATGGCCAGCGCCCGCGCGATGGCGATGCGCTGCTGCTGCCCACCGGAGAGCTGGGAGGGGTATGCCGCGTGGCGGTCGGCGAGGCCCACCTGCTCGAGCAGGGCCAGGGCCCGGTCGCGGACGTCCTTCTTCTTCTCGCCCTTGACCTGGATCGGCGCCTCCATGATGTTCTCGAGGGCCGTCATGTGCGGGAAGAGGTTGAACCGCTGGAACACCATGCCGATGTCACGGCGCTGGGTGGCGATCTCCTTGTCCGTGAGGTGGTGCAGCGTGCCGCCGCGGTCGCTGAAGCCCATGAGCTCGCCGTCGACCCAGATGCGGCCGCCGTCGATGGACTCCAGCTGGTTGATGCAACGCAGGAACGTCGTCTTGCCCGAGCCGGACGGCCCGAGCAGGCAGACGACCTCGCGCTGCTGGACGTCCATGTCGATGCCCTTGAGGACCTCGTTGCCGTGGAACGCCTTGGTGACGTTGACGGCGTGGACGAGCGGGAAGTCGGCGCGGCGGGAGCCGGAGGTGTCGGCGGCGCCGGCGGCACGCCGGGAGGCGGCGGCGCCCCGTGACGTGTCGGCGTTGCTGGTCGTGTCGGCGTTGCTGGTCGTGTCGGTGGCCATCAGTGGTCTGCCCCGATCTTGAGGAAGCGGGCCCGGTTGGTCGCGCTGGGCTGGCCGAAGCCGCGGCCGAAGCGCTTCTCCAGCCACGACTGCCCGACCATGAGGACCGAGCAGATGATGAGGTACCAGGCCACCGCGGCGACGTAGGACCCCATGATCCGGTAGGTCTGGTTTGCGACCTGCTGGGTCTGGAAGAAGAGCTCGGTCGTGACGGGGACCGCGGCGAGCAGCGAGGTGTCCTTGACCATGGCGATGGTCTCGTTGCCCGTCGGGGGCACGATGACCCGCATCGCCTGCGGCAGCACGATCCGTCTCATCGTCTTGCCCGCGGACATGCCGAGGGCCTGGGCGGCCTCGGTCTGCCCGCGGTCGACCGACAGGATGCCGGCCCGGGCGATCTCGGCCATGTAGGCCGCCTCGGAGAGCCCGAGGCCGATGATGCCCACGATGATGCCGCTGCTGATCGTGCGGACGTCCAGGGTCCAGAAGGTGGGGTCGCCGAAGCCGAACGCCTTGGCGATCTCCTTCCCGAACGGGATGCCGAAGTCGAGCGTGGGGTAGAGGTACAGGACGCCGACGCCGAGGACGGCGAGCAGCACGTACCGGGGGATGGCGCGGAAGAACCAGGTGTAGACGAACGAGACGCCCCGCAGGATGGGGTTGCTCGACAGCCGCATGATGGCGATGAGCACGCCGCCGACGACGCCGAGGATCATTGAGAAGATCGTCGTGAGGATGGTGCCCTGCACCAGGCCGCTCAGGACCGGGTTGTAGTTCATCACCTTGAGGGCGAACCCGAAGTCCCACTTCGGGTTGGTCACCCACGAGCTGATCATCATGGCGATCAGCACGGCGATGACGGCCAGCGCCACCCACCGCCACGGATGGGGGACCGGTCGCGCGTGGATGGCGCCAGGGCGGGCGCTGTCGGCGCCCGCCCCGGTCGAACCGGGTCGCTGCTGCGTTGCCTCGGTCATGGTGCCTGCCTCGGTCCGGCTCGTCAGGGGTTGACGGCGAAGTCGGTGATCGACCCGCTGTCGTTGCCCCACTTGCTCAGGGCTGCCTTGTAGCTGCCGTCCGCAGCGGTCGCCTTCAGCGCGTCGGCGATGGCCTGGGCGAAGTCGGTCTCGTCCTTGGGCACGACGAAGCCGTAGGGAGCCGAGTCGTAGATGTCACCGAGGGCCTCGAGCTGCCCGTTGGTCTGCTTGACCGCGTAGAGGCAGACGGGGGAGTCGGCGAGCATCGCGTCGGCCTTGCCCGAGACGAGGTCGGCGGTGACCTTCGACTGGTCCTGCTCGACGATCTGCTTGATGGCGGGCTTGCCGGCGGCGGTGCACTTCTTGGAGCGGGCGGTCAGGTCGTCGACCTGCACCGTGCCCTTCTGGACGCCGATGGACAGGCCGCAGGCGTTGGCCGGGTCGACCTTCTTCGGGTTGCCCTTCTTGACCGCCCACTGGGTGCCGGCGTTGAAGTAGCTGACCATGTTGACCTGCTTCTTGCGCTGGTCGTTGATCGTGAAGGAGGAGACGCCGATGTCGTACTTGCCGCTGCTGACACCGAGGATGATCGTGTCGAAGCCGGCGTTCTTGAACTCGGCCTTGAGCCCCAGCTTGGCGGCGACCGCGTTGAAGAGGTCGACGTCCATGCCCTGCACGGTCTTGCCGTCGCTGGCGAGGAACTCGTTGGGGGCGTAGGACGCGTCGGACCCGACGATGATGGTGCCCTTGTCCTTGATCTTCTGCGGGACCTTGGCGGCGAGGGCCTGGTCCACGCCCCCGCCGGAGCTGGAGGACGAGGACGAGGAGGAGCTCGAGCTGCTCGACGACGACGAACCGGTGTCGAGCGAGCTGGAGCCGCACGCGCTCAGGGCGAGTCCGGCCGTGGCCAGGCCCGCGACCAGGGCGGCGGCGGGGCGAAGGCGTGAGGTCATGCTGGTGAGGTCCTTCCTCGGGGTATGCCGCGTGGCTGGGACGTGCGCCCCACCACGGCTGTGGGGATAGGGGCATCCTGCCAGCCCCGCCTGCGAACGGCGCCAGTCCCGACCAGATCGTTTCCGTCTCGCATCCGAGAACCTGTCGCGCGACGCGGGTCACACTCTCGTCACGGGGCTGGTCGGCGCCCGTGCCCCTGTGCCACGATGAACTCGCGGGTAACCCCCGCCTCTGCGTTTCTGTGTGGCCACACCCGGCTCCGTCTCGAGACCGCGCGGTTCGATCCGTGCGCGGTGTGCCCCAACGCCCCCCTCCTTTGTCTGAGGTGACCTTCCGTGTCCGCGTCTCCGTCGTACCCGTTGTTCGACCCGTCCTCCCCGGTCTTCCGGGCGCACGAGGGCGGCAAGCTCGGCGTACACGCCACGCAGCAGCTGCGTGACCGGGCCGACCTGTCCCTGCTGTACACGCCCGGCGTGGCCGACGTGTCCCGTGCCATCGCGGCCGACCCGGCGCTCGCCGCGCGGTACACCTCCCGGTCCAACACCGTGGCGGTCGTCTCCGACGGGACGGCGGTGCTCGGCCTGGGCGACATCGGCCCGCTGGCGGCGATGCCGGTCATGGAGGGCAAGGCCGTCCTGTTCAAGCACTTCGGCGGTGTCGACGCCGTCCCGGTGTGCATGGAGACCGGCACGGTCGACGAGCTCGTCGACGCGATCGCCCGGATCGCGCCCACCTACGGCGGCATCAACCTGGAGGACATCTCGGCGCCGCGCTGCTTCGAGATCGAGCGCCGCCTGCAGGAGCGGCTCGACATCCCGGTCTTCCACGACGACCAGCACGGCACCGCGATCGTGGTGCTCGCCGGGCTGCTGAATGCCGCGAAGGTCGTGGGCCGCGAGCAGGCCGGCCTGCGCGTGGTGGTGTCGGGGGCCGGCGCGGCCGGTGTCGCGGTGACGCGCCTGCTGGCGCGGGCGGGTGTCGAGGACATCGTGGTCTGCGACTCGCGCGGCATCATCTCGCCAGCGCGCACCGACCTCGCCGAGCAGCCGCACAAGCGACGCCTGGCGGTCACCACCAACCCGCGAGCCCTGAGCGGCTCGCTGGGGGACGCCCTCGTCGGTGCCGACGTCTACGTCGGCGTCTCGGGCGGCCAGGTGCCGGAGGCGGAGGTGGCGCGGATGGCACCCGACTGCATCATCTTCGCGCTCGCGAACCCCACGCCCGAGGTGCACCCGGAGGTGGCTGCCCGGTATGCCGCGGTGGTCGCCACTGGCCGGTCGGACTACCCGAACCAGATCAACAACGTGCTCGCCTTCCCCGGCATCTTCCGGGGCGCCCTGGACTCCGGCGCGCCACGCGTGACGGAGGCGATGAAGCTGGCGGCGGCGAGCGCGATCGCCGACCTGGTGCCCGAGCCCACGTCCGACCAGATCGTCCCGAGCGTCTTCGAGCTGGGGGTCGCCGACGCCGTGGCCGCAGCGGTGGGACGAATCGCCCAAGCCTGAGGGGTCTCCTCGAGCGCGCCTCGGGTCGCCTGCCTGCGGCCCGAGGCGTCGCCCGCATGTCATGCGCGCCGTACGGGATCCGGCCGCGCTGCAACTATGCTGTGTCGGGTTTGTCAACGTTGGTCGTCCACGAGGAGCTTGATCCGCACATGTCATCCAGCCGCCTGGTCGTGATGGGACAGGGGTACGTCGGACTTCCGCTAGCGCTCAGGGCTGCCGCAACCGGCTTCGCGGTGACGGGCTACGAGCCCAACACCGCGACCGTTGAGGCGCTCAACGCTGGCACCTCCCACATCGACGACATCTCGGACGAGGAGCTGGGAGCCGCCAAGCGGGCCGGCTATTCGGCGTCCTCGGACCCAACGGTGCTGGCCGAGGCGGACGTCATAGTCGTCTGCGTCCCAACGCCACTATCCGATGCAGGTGGGCCAGACCTGACGATGGTCGAGACGGCCGCCGAGACCATCGGCCAGCACGTGCAGGCAGGCTGTCTGGTCATCTTGGAATCCACCACCTATCCCGGGACGACCGAGGAGGTCTTTGCCCCTCGGGTCCTGGCACGAGGCGACCTCGGTGCGGATGACGTCCTCATCGCGTTCTCACCCGAGCGGATCGACCCCGGCAACCCGACCTACGGCGTCAAGAACACGCCGAAGGTTGTGGGCGGCCTCACCCCGGCAGCCACAGTCGCGGCCAAGAATTTCTACGGCACCTTCATCGACACCGTGGTCGAGGCAAAGGGCGCGAAGGAGGCGGAGATGGCCAAGCTGATCGAGAACACGTTCCGTCATGTGAACATCGCCTTGGTCAACGAGATGGTGCGCTTCAGCGACGACCTTGGGATCGACCTTTGGGACGCCATCAACTGTGCTGAGACGAAGCCCTTCGGCTTCATGGCCTTCAGGCCGGGTCCGGGCGTCGGGGGGCACTGCATCCCCGTCGACCCGTCCTACCTGTCGCACCGCGTCAAGGCGAAGCTCGGGTACGCGTTTCGCATGGTGGAGATGGCCGAGGAGATCAACGACGCCGCACCGACTTACGTCGCCTCGCGGGTCTGGCGTCTGCTTAATGACCGAGGGCTGGCCGTGCGCGGGGCGAGGATCCTGCTCCTCGGCGTCACGTACAAGGCGGACATCGCCGACCGCCGAGAGAGCCCAGCGGATCCGCTCGCAGCGACCCTGCTCTCTTGGGGTGCAGACCTTCGCTATGCAGATCCGTTCGTGCCGTCCTGGGCTCCCCACGGCTCGGAGTCGGTCTTCTCGTCCGCCGAGGACGTCGAGAAGGCGCTCAAGGACTGCGATGTCGCCGTACTGCTGCAGTCGCACGCGAAGTTCGACCTAGCCTCCATCGCGGAGCACGCGCCCGTGATTCTGGACACGCGGGGCGTCCTGCCCCCGGTTCCCGGCGTCAATCGTCTCTAGGCAGAGTCTCTTGCCCCTCAGAAGTCGCCCCCCAGCAACTGCTCGGGACGTCCTACAGCAAGCATCGGTCGCACACCGGCCGGAGCCGCGGCCATCAGGTCCAGCGCGCGTGGTGGTCCTGATGGCGGCGTACAACGGGATGCGTTTCATCGCACCTCAAGTGGACTCGATCCTTGGCCAATTTGGCGTGGAAATCACTCTCGTCGTCAGCGTCGACGACAGCACGGACGGCACCCGCGAGTGGGTCGAGGCCTTGGTGCAGAGGGACGCTCGGGTGCAGATGATGCCTTCGCCGGGGCGCCTCGGATCTGCGGCGGCGAACTTCTTTCGGTTGATGTCCGAAGTCTCCGTCGACTCGTACGACTACGTCGCGCTGGCCGACCAAGACGACATCTGGCTCCCCGGGAAGGTCGACCGGGCCGTCGACGTCCTGTCTCGCCACGACGCAGCCGGGTACTCGAGCAGTGTGTGGTCCTGGAGCGAGGATGGTTCGGTCTCACTCGTCGACAAGGCCGGACGTCAACGCGAGTGGGACCACCTCTTCTCCAGTCCGGGCCCAGGGTGTACGCACGTCCTGAGGGCGGACGTCTTCATGAGGTTGCAGCAGGTATTGCTAGAACACAGACGCGTCCTAACCGAGGTTGAGTACCACGACTGGCTGGACTACGCCTTCGTCCGGGAGAACGGCTGGGACTGGTATATCGACACCGAACCGCAGATGCTTTATCGACAACACGACTCCAACCAGATCGGTGCCAACCGGGGTCTCGGCGCCAAGGTGCGGCGAGTGGCTCAACTCCGGCGGGGGTGGATGTGGGAGCAAGCGGCTGCCGTCATCGAGGTGGTCGGTGCGCAGGAGGCGATGCCGGCACGGCTGATGAAGCAGCGCGGTCTGGGGGCGCGTCTGCGCCTTGCGGCGGTTGCTCCCAAGTGCCGGCGCCGGAGGATCGACGCAGGAGTCCTCGCGTTGTCGTTCCTGTTCACGGAACGTCCTACGGTGGAGTCGTGGTGAGCAAGCAGGCACTGCCTCGACGAGTCGTGGTGTGCTGCACAGCCACTCTGCACGGTCATGGAACGGTCCGCCTCCCCGACCGGCTTGACGCCGAAGGGGTCATCGCCGCCTTCTCGGTCGAGACCCCGATCGGCGCCGAGCAGATCCTGCGCGAGCTGGATGAGCCAGGGCGCGAGCTGTTTATCGATGTGGAGCGCAAGCAGGGTGTCGACATCCTCGGCATCGCCACACAGTGCATTCAGCACTCGACCCTGCATCCTCACAAGCCCAACGACGCGACGGTGCGATCCTTGGACGTCTTGGTGACGCACCTGATGGGAGCAGATCTCGGGGCGCTGAAGGTGGGCGTGGTCGGGTCAGGCAACATCGGGTTCAAGGCCGGTCTGCTCTTGGTCGAGCGGGGTGCACGAGTGTTTCTGTACGCCCGCCGGGCAGACGCAGCGCAGCTAGCGGTGGACGCGATCAACGCTATCCTTCCCCGTCACTCATCCACCCAGATCGAGGTCTGGACAGACCAGAAGGTGGATCTGATGATCACTGCGATCTCCGCGCGGGGGGCGATCGGCACTGAGTGGCTGGACAGGTTGTCGGACAAGGCAATCGTGGTGGACGTCGGGATCGGGAATCTCTCAACGGAGTTCCTTGCGGCCATAGTGGAGCGTTCAGCGCATGTGGTGCGGCTCGACACTTCGGCTACCGGCAGCCAGCTGAATACGGGGTCGCCCGACTTCTTCGAGCAGCGCTTCGGACGCGCCCTCCTGGCGGGAGTTCCTGTCGTGTCGGGGGGCATCATCGGCAGTCGTGGGATGGTCGTTGTCGACTCATTCGCCCGCCCGACGCGCGTGCTCGGACTTGCTGATGGTGTTGGAGGTCTGGTGCCACTCGCCCAGCTCACGGACGAGGAGAAGGAGAGCGTCGGTGTTGTCCAAGCGCACCTACCTGGTGATCAAACGGGTCATTGACCGCTGTGCCAGTGGGGCAGTCCTGATCGCTGCTTCGCCGGTCCTGATGGCTGTGGCCGTCAGCATCAAGGCGACCGATCCGGGGCCGGTGCTGTTCCGCCAGCAGAGAGCCGGTCAGGACGGTGTGCCCTTCGAGATCCTCAAGTTCCGCACCATGAATGCGGCGGCTCCAGCGACCTCGGCAGAGGCGTATGCGTGGAGCGACGGAGTGCCTGACGATTTCGTGTTCAAGTCCTCCGGTGACCACGAAGAGCGAATGACCAGGACGGGGAGCCTCTTGCGTCGTTGGAGCTTGGACGAGCTGCCACAACTGGTCAATGTCTGGCGGGGTGAGATGAGCCTCGTGGGTCCGAGGCCGGAGCTGCTGGAGATCGTGGAGTGCTACTCCGCCGATCAGCGCCGACGCCTTGAGGTTCGTCCGGGAATCACGGGTTGGGCGCAGGTGAACGGCCGGTCCGGCATCGACCACGGGCGCAAGATCGCGGCTGACCTCTACTACGTGGATCACGCCTCGCTCGCGTTCGACCTCAAGATCTTGGTCAGGACTCTCAAGGTCGCTCTCACGGGCAGCCACTCTTATTAGGCCATCGGGCCCCACGACTGAGTCTAGGCGTGGGTCGGCGCGATGAGTCTGGCAGGCACGCCCACGGCCGTGTGCCCCGCAGGCACGTCGGCGAGCACCACGGCATTCGCACCGATGATCGCGCCATCGCCGATGGTGATGGCTCCCAAGAGGCAGGCGCCGGCACCGACTAGGACGTCGCGTCCAAGGACGGGACCGCCGGGCATGCCCGACCGGCCGCCGATAGTCACGTTCTGCAAGATCCTGCATCCCGGTCCGATGACCGCCTCGTCGCCGACGACGACACCCAATCCCTTGTGCGGGAATACCACTGTTCGGTCGATGTCGGCGAGGTAGGAGATCTCGCAGCCGTACATGAAGCGGATCAGACGACCCACGACGGAGGGGGCCAAGGGGACGCCACGGCGCCGAAGCCCGCCGGCGAGGTGGATGAGCCGGAGCAGCATCATTTCACTCCAATACGGGTCGCAACGAAGACGTAGGGCTCGGTCAGGGAACGACCCAACAGGCCCAAGCTGGTTGTTCTGAGATCGGTCGCTGCCCGTCGGAACCAGATCCAGTCGTTGTAGACCAACGACGCCAGGAGGGGCGGCACGATGACGCCCCACAAACCCCAGCCGAGGCGTGAGACGGCAAGGAATTGACCGGCAGTTCCGACAAGGGCGGTGATGAAGTAGGCCTTGTGCATCGGGACCCGGTTGGCGGTGCCCAGGTAGCCGCTGACCAGCGCGTATTGGTTGACGGCCCACTCGCTCAGGAAAAAGCACAGACCGTACGCCAAGGGCATCAGGCGCACGTCCGTGCCCAAGAGGTGCAGCCCTGGCGGACCTACGACGAGGGCCAGGGTGCCGAGGCCCAAGATGCTGTACGTCGCACTTCCCAGGACGAGGGCGACCCGAGCCCGCAAGCGGTCCAGATCACCAGTGAGCCTTAGGCTGCTGAACTGGGGGAGAAAGGCGTTGAAGAGGGCGTTGCCGAAGACCTTGATGATTCCCAGGATCTGCACTGTCAGACCCACCGTGGCCGCTTGGCGCAGACCGAGAAAGCCCGAGGAAATGAGGACGGGAGACCACGTCATCACGTACTGGGATAGGCTGACCACTCCCTGACGGGCGGCGTTCGGCCAGATGGTCCTGAGCAGGGCGGAGCGCGAGTATGCCCCCTCCTCGTCCCGCGATTCGTGCAGGAGGCCGGAGCGGCGCCGGAAGTAGCGCTTGGACATCCAGCGGAAGACGAAGGTGGATGCCAAGTAGCTGACCGAGACGCCCAACAAGCCGAATCCTGCTACTAGCGCAGCCGAGGTAAACAGCAGCTGGGCGATCTTGCCCGCCACGTTGGCCTGCCCGGTCTCCGCGACAGCTCCTACGCCCCGCAGCAGCGGGTTCCAGTAGGCCATGGATGTGTTGATCCAGATGGCCGCCACGTAGACCCACCAACTGGTGAGCTGCTTGTCGACGATCGAGCCGGCATGCACCGCATGCTGAACATGCAGGGTGCCGACCGTGGCAGCGAGCAGCAGCGCCGTCGCTCCCACGAGGTGGTACGCCCACTTCGTCGCAGCAACCAGCGAGCGCAGCAGCGGGTAGTTTGGTTGGCCGTCTAGTTGCTGGTCCGTGTACCCCTGCTTCTCAATCGTTGACACACCGCACCAAGCAAATGTGACGTGCCTGGATAAAGTCGCGGAGAGCCCAAAGTCCAGCACCAGGGAGAGTCCGCCGAGAGCGGAATAGACATACCACTGACCGACTTCGTCGGGTGTCAGGGCCCACAGGATCAGGGGGAGGAGCAAGAGATTGACCCCGCTGGACAAGACAAGGTTGGCATAGGTCCAGAAGACATCACGCCGCGCGATACGAATGCCGCTCATGAGTCGGACCACCCTCCCGTTTGGTTCGCGTCATCCAGAGGTCGAATCTGGCCAACAGGAGCAGGGGGATGATTGGGAAGGTCAGAAACGCGGCGATGGTGGAGAAGCTGTTGGTGTGGAACAGCAGGCCCATGACGATGGCAAACGCCGCGACGTACGAGACCGAAGGGTCCTGGTCTGGCCTTTGCAGGTACCTCATGCCGAAGACGGCCGGCGCGAGGCCGAGCGCGGTCGCAAAAGGGCCCAGCACCCAGCCGACGTAGAAGGCGCTCTGGATGGAGGCGGGGGCTATGAAACCACCACCTTCGCCGACGTTCCGTCCTAGATACGTCCAGTTGTAGTACTGGCTCGTCCTGTTGAGTGGGTCGATATGGCTGCTGACGAACGGCACATTGCCTGCCAGGTCGCCGAAAAGCGTGCGCCCGTCGACCGCCGAGCCGTACTGGTGGACGGCCCTTATGCCCATGGCGTACTCCTTGGGCCCCATCAGGTAGGTCGAGAGGTAGTTGGCAGTGTCGCCCAGAGTCGACTGTGCTGACGCCGCGAACGATTTGTGAACGGTGACGACCACGGTGGCGAGTACCAATGCCGACCCTGCGCAGGTGAGAATGAGGGTGCGGGCTTCAGGGAAGGCGATGGCCAGCACGATGATCGCCGCAGCAAGAGGCACAAAGAACGAGGCCCGGCTTGTTGAAATGTAGAACAGGTTCACCACGATGCAGCCGGCCATTGCCACCAAGGGGTGCTGCAGCGAGGGCTTTTTCCGGTATTGCCTCACCGCGATGGTGATCAAGACGCCCGGAACCGCCAAGCGCGCGAGGTTTGCCAGGCTGGACAGGGTCGACGTGCTGGCGTCGTAGCTGCTCGCCAGCTCACGGGCTGTGGCAGTGATGCTGCTGGTGAAGAAGGAGAACCTCTGGCGGACGCTGCCGAGGGTCAGCGCAGCACCCCCCGCGAGCACCAGGGCCAACTGCGGCACGTAGCTCCCCTGCCGGAACGAGATCGCTGCGCGTTGCTCGGTCCGTGCGCGCCGGGTGTACGCCCGCGCGGCTGCGAGCACGGCTCCTGTGATGACCGTTTCGTACGCCATGTAGAGGATGCCCCGACGGTACTCGCCGGGAGTGGGCACCGGCTCAATGGCGAGGTAGAGGCCGCCCGCGCCGACCATGAGCCAAGGGATCACCACGAGGCGCACGAACCACAACGCCACGAGGGAGTACTCGAGCAGACGAAAGCGATCGGTCGATCGTCCGGTGGCAACGACGGCGGACGCGACCGCCACGAAGGTGACAGGCAGGATCCAGATGCTCGGGTAGTCCGGGGCTCCGACCGTAGCGAACTGGATGGTCGCGCCGACGCCGCATGCGAGCAGCACGAACACAACAGAGCGCAGGGCGCGGGTCACGACGACAACTTCACAAAGAAGGGAGTTGGGTCCTCGTCGCGGGTGATGCCGATGTTGGGAAGGATCGTGGCTCGGACGGCAGGATCGAGCGCACTCGCGATGCTACGGGCCAGGTCACCCGGTTTGAACGAACTGATGACGCCGGTACGACCGTCGGTCACCTGGGATCGGGCCGTCTTGAAGTCCGTGATGACAGGTATCACTCCCAGTTCCATTGCCTCGTCGACCGCGGTCGATCGGCCCTCCGACGACGATGGTAGGACGAACACATCCGCCGCCCGCAGGTATTGCGACACGTTGTTCTTGAAGCCACACAGAACGACCAGCTCCTCGAGTCCCAGACGCTCGATCTGGTCCGTCAGTCGTGTTCGCTCGGGACCATCCCCTAGGACGAGCCACCGGAACTCGAGTCCCACGTCGCGCAGCTCGGCAGCTGCTTCCAGAGCGAGACCCAGCCCCTTACCGGGATCGAGACGGCTGACCGTGACGATCTTGGCGCCAGCGCCCGTTTCGAACTCCGGAATGCCGCCCTCATTGTGCTCGTAGAACCGCCACGGCGTCTGGAACTGGTAAGGCTTCGGGCGACGCGCCTTCAGCTCTGGAAAGACCTTTGTGAAGATATCCGCACACTCATCGGACACGGCCAGGCCACCGCGAAGTTGAGAGAGGTAGTGGACGTCCACGCGCCGTGCGATCGGGGTCTGGCTGTAGTCGCCGATGACCCAGTGATAGCTGCGGGACGATTCGACGCAGTCGACCAAGAAGTACGTCGAAGGGCCGGACGACACAGCGAACGCCGCGTCGAAGTGCTCGGCGACCCGTTGCAACCCCGAGCGCCCAGAGAACCAGACCCGTTGGCGCCACGGATTAACAGGGCGGCCAGCAGCACCCGCGAGGATCGCGAAGGCGTACATCAGTATCGACTTCCAGAGCCGGTGCCTGACGAGGCACCACACGTCAGCGGCAACTCGGTCCCGGTTCACTTGTAGGCTGCGTGCCAAAGGCTCCACGTCGATCACTCGAAATCGCTCTTCCAGGTAAGGCCGCAAGTCGCCCCCGGGCTGTAGCGAGATGACCGTGCACGAGAACTGCTCAGGATCGAGTCGGTCCAATAGGCCTATCAGTCCCTTTTGAGGGCCTCCAATGTTGAGGTTGTTGCAAATGAAGGCCACTTTGCGCCTCATCTGGAGCGCCTCCTAACCGACCTACGCTGTTGGAGTCTCTGAGCAAGTCCACGCGCCGTGAGCAGGCAGTGCAGGGTGCGGTACTGACGGGCGCGCATCAAGCGGCACACGACCCTCTTGCCAATGGGCACTGCCTCCCACCTCAGCAGTCGGTAAGCCGGGGTGCGGTCGACCGAGGACAGATTGCGACGCATGACCCGATAGAGCGCTTTCGAGTCGCGAAGGCGACAGGCACGGTACAGGTAGGTCATCGCCGAGAGGTCTCCGTGGAGCTCGGCCAACACCAGTTGTCCTGCGTACTCCGGGCGATCGTTGACTGCCGCACGGAGTGCGTGGTCGACCGCTCGGTAGTTCTCCCACGCCGACGTTAAGGCCGAACGGGTGCGCGATTGTGGATTCCAACGGTAGTGGTAGCCCGCAGAGCCCTTGGCGTAGTAAAAGCTGGTCGTGCGCTCCATAGCTGCAACCGAAAACACGAAGTC
Organism: Phycicoccus sp. M110.8; assembly: GCF_032464895.1. Classification (NCBI taxonomy): domain Bacteria; kingdom Bacillati; phylum Actinomycetota; class Actinomycetes; order Micrococcales; family Intrasporangiaceae; genus Phycicoccus; species Phycicoccus sp. M110.8. The sequence continues at coordinate 62,979 of NZ_JAWDIC010000003.1, read as the reverse complement.
CTGAGCGGCCCGGAGGCCCGGTGAGAACAGGATCCCGTGCTCACGGAGGTGTGCCCGCCGAAAGACCTTTGTAACAATGCGGAAGGGCCACTCGCGGGTGAGAACGTCCGTGCTGATGAGCATCGGGAGGATCAAGGAGCGGACTTTTTCAGCGTCGTAGCGGCCCCCGGGCAGTGTCGTCTGCTCTACTGCGTGCTTGCCTGAGCTCGACTCAACCGTCAGGTCGCCCGCCACAGCATCAAAGGTCCCGTGCTGCGTCGGCTGCATCAAGTCCGAGTAAGTGTTGTCAGCGAGCCAGTCATCGGCGTCCACAAAGGTCACGTACTCGCCTTGTGCGTGGTCGAGACCCAAGTTGCGAGCGCGTGAGACACCCCCGTTGGGGATGTTGATCACGGTGAAGCGTTCGTCCTCGTTCGCAAACGCTTCTGCGATGCCGCGCGAGCCGTCAGTCGAACCGTCATCGACGACGATGACCTCGAAGTCGGCAAATGTCTGGCCGGCAATACTCTCCAGGCACTCCAGAAGGTGCGTCTCCGCGTTATATACGGGGACGATGACCGAAAGGAGCGGCCCGTCCTCGGACGCCAGCGAACTCACCGGTCGACGCCGACGCTTTCCCCACGGGGACGAACCGACACGAACGCTTCCTTGCGCATCCACTCCACCGCGCTTGGAGCGTCAGGGTGGACGATCGTCGAGACGTGGGCTGCGGCTAGGGCGGGGACGTCGACGCTGCTGACCAGGGGGTGGGCCGTTTGACGACGACCTTCGTCGGGTGAGAAAAGCTCTTCGCCCAGCTTCTCGCCAGGGCGCAGGCCGGTGTAGGTGATCTCGATGTCGCGACGCCCGCTCATACGGATGAGCGTCTTGGCCACCTCAACGATCCTCACCTGTTGGCCCATGTCAAGGACCATGACCTCGCCGTCCGAGCCGATCGATGCTGCCTCAAGGACAAGCTGGCAGGCCTCGGGGATGAGCATGAAATAGCGCTCGACATCGGGATGGGTGACTGTGATCGGTCCGCCCCGCTCGATCTGGGCCGTGAACGCGTGGACTACAGATCCACGGGACCCCAGCACATTGCCGAAGCGGACCGAGACGTACCGACCAGGCTCCCGGCGCGCGAAGTCAGCAGTGAGGCGCTCGGCGATCCGCTTGCTGTAGCCAAGCACGCAGGTGGGATTTGCCGCCTTGTCGGTGGAGATGTTGACGAACGTGCCGACGCCGACTTCGGCGGCCGCTTGGAGCACGTTGTGGGTGCCTAGAACGTTGCTCTTCCACGCCTCCATCGGGTTGGCTTCGAGCAGGGGCAGGTGCTTGAGAGCGGCCGCGTGGAAGACGATGTCGGGACGGGTCTGGGTGAACACCTCGCGCATGCGGGCGACGTCTCGGATGTCGGCGAGGACGACCGTCTCGGTGTTGAGCAGGCCGTGCCCGTCCAGGCTCATCTGCGTGGACTGCAGGCCGGACTCGTCGCGGTCGAGCATGTAGAGCTTGGCCGGCCCGAAGCGGGCGATCTGCCGGCACAGCTCCGATCCGATCGAGCCCCCCGCCCCCGTCACGAGGATGCTCTTGCCGGCGATCTGGTCGGCGATCACGGCGGTGTCCAGATTAACGGGGCGACGCCCGAGCAGGTCGGCGACGTCGACATTGCGCAGGTGACCGGCCGTCGGCCGTCCTCCGATGATGTCCTTGATGGGCGGCAGGGTGAGCACCTCGAGTCCGGCGTCCTCCCCGAGGCTGGTGAGTTCACGGATGGTAGGGGCCTCCGCGAGCGGAAGGGCGATGATGAGGACCTGCGCGCTGTGCTTCTCCGCCACGGCCGCCATGTCGCTGCGCGTCCCGCGCACGCGGACGCCTTCGAAGCGAAGACGTGCCTTAGCGCGGTCATCGTCAAGGAGAGCCACAGGCGCGTAGCCGCTTCCAGCGTCCCGGATCAGGCTCCGTGTTAGTCGTCGCCCAGCCTCTCCTGCCCCGAAGATGACCGCTCGCTGCTCCTCCTTTGCGAGGAGCGCTTGGCGAGCTCTCCAGGACCGGATGATGAAGCGAGCGGCAAACATGCCGATCATGGCGAAAGCCGGGGCAGTGAACGGAACGCTGCGTGGAATTGGGCTGAGGTGAAAGGCGAAGACCAGGGTGAGCAGCACGAGTGTGGTCAGGGCCACGGTGCGGCCGACGTCGTAGGTCTCCTCGAACGATCCACGCTCGTGCCCTACGGCATACGGGCCGAAGACGGTCCCGAACAGCACTTGGGCGAGGATCGCGCCCACTGAGAACCACGCCATGGCGGATGTGATTGTGAGGTCGAGGTCCAGGTCGTAGCGAAGCCAAGCCGCAAGGAATACCGCGACAAGCCATGCCGAGGAGTCGATGAGGGCCCACGTCCAGCGTGTAAGGCGTTCGCGATGCTGACGTCTACTGGGGGGCATCGGCCCGTCCTCCGTGTTGTTGCCTGACCAAACCTTTGGAAGTTTACAGGTCAAAAGCCGCGGACCTGACCACCTCACCAAGTCCCTTGAGGCCATGTTGACGCGCCTTCGAGGCTGTGACCAGCAGCAACGCCGTTCCGCACGCTAATCGTCCGGGGTGCCCATCAAGTGAGCAGCCCGCGGTACCAATCTTGACAGTCTGCATATCGGGGGAGCAGCCCGGATGCCTGCGCCTCGGCCAAGGAGGGCGCCGAAGCGTCCTTGGGGGACAGCAGCGGCGACTCCATGCCGTCGGGGAGGGTGAGTCCGACCTCGGGGTCAAGTGGGTGGATGCCGTGCTCGCGTCCCGGGTTGTAGGGAGCGGTGACGAGGTACATCGCCGTGGTGTGGTCCTCCAGGGCGACGAAGGCGTGGCCCATGCCTTCGGGGAGGTACACCGCCCGGCGGTCGCGCGTGTCGAGCAGCACGGAGTCCCACTGGCCGAACGTCGGGGAACCCACCCTGATGTCGACGACGAAGTCGATCAGGGAGCCCGTCAACGCGGTGATGTACTTGGCCTGCGACGGCGGGACGTCGGCGAAGTGGATGCCGCGCACCGTCCCGCGCGAGGAGACCGAGACGTTGGTCTGGACGATCCGGGGCGCGTGCCCGACGTGCTCGGCGAGGAGGTCGCCGCGGAACGACTCGAGGAACAGGCCACGTTCGTCGGGGAACTGCCGCGGGGTGACCTCGTAGGCGTCGACAACCGAGAGGGGACGGATCTGCATCAGCCGTCCACTCCCCGCCGGCGCTCGGCGAGCAGCCCGTGCAGGTATCCGCCGTACCCGCTCTTGGCGAGCGACTCGGCGAGCCGGCCGAGCTCGTCGTCCGAGAGCCAGCCGTTGCGCCAGGCGATCTCCTCGACGCAGCCGATCTTGTGTCCCTGCCGCTGCTGCACCACGTGCACGAACTGCGAGGCGTCCATCAGCCCCTCGAACGTGCCCGTGTCGAGCCACGCGGTGCCGCGCTCCAGCACGGTGACGGTGAGGGTGCCGCGCTCCAGGTAGGCGTTGTTGACGCCGGTGATCTCCAGCTCGCCACGCTCGCTGGGCTCGAGCTCGCGGGCGATCTGCACCACGTCGTTGTCGTAGAAGTACAGGCCGGGCACGGCATACGAGCTCTTCGGCTTCGCCGGCTTCTCCTCGATCGAGAGCACCCGTCCGTCCTCGGCGAACTCCACCACGCCGTAGGCCGAGGGCTCGTTGACGTGGTAAGCGAACACGTGGCCGCCGGTGACGTCGGTGTTGCCGCGAAGGGCCGTGCCAAGGCCGGTGCCGTAGAAGATATTGTCCCCGAGCACGAGGGCGACCGAGTCCGAGCCGATGAAGTCCGCGCCGATGACGAACGCCTGAGCCAGGCCCTCGGGCGCCGGCTGCACGGCATACGAGAGCTCGATGCCCCACTGCGAGCCGTCCCCGAGGAGGCGGCGGAACTGGTCCGCGTCATCCGGGGTCGTGATGACCAGGACCTCGCGGATGCCCGCCATCATCAGCGTGGAGAGCGGGTAGTAGATCATCGGCTTGTCGTAGATGGGCATGAGCTGCTTGCTGATCCCGAGGGTGATCGGGTGCAGCCGGGTGCCCGAGCCGCCGGCCAGGATGATGCCCTTCATGGAGGCTGACGTTACCGGGTGACGGGGGACGACCCGGGGTCGGCCGATGTGATTACGCAGATTGTGGCTGCCCGGCGGCGGCACCGGGGCCCAGAATCTGGCGTGCGGAGGGGCGCACAGTTTCGAGGCCCTTGGAGGAGACATGGCCCGTTCTCTCTTCACGCGCGCCGCGGCGGTCGTCGTCCTGGCCGCGGCACTCCTGAACCCGGCCGTTGCACAAGCTGCGCCGGAACCGACCGGTTACATCCCGCTCACGCCGGCTCGGCTCATGGACACCCGTCCCGGTGGCACCACGGTCGACGGACGCTATGCGGGCACCGGAGCCATCACCGGCACCGCCATCCTCGCCGTGACCACCCGCGGAGGGGTGGACACCTTCCAGTTCAACGCCGTGGCGCTCAACGTCACGGCCGTCGCCCCCAGCCGGGACACCTACCTGACGGTGTGGCCCGCGAGCTGCTTCAGCTGCACGCCGCCGAACGCCTCCAACCTCAACGTGCGCAAGGGCGAGGTCACCTCGAACCTCGTCGTCGTCGCCCAAGGCAACGCCGGATCCGTCGCCATCACGGTGGGAGCCGGATCGAGCCACGTCGTCGTCGACGTGGTGGGGTACTTCCCAGACCCCGGTGACCCGCCGCAGGCCAGCTTCCACAGCCTGCTGCCGGCCCGTCTCATGGACACCCGCCCCGCTGGTACGACGGTCGACGGGCAGGCGCAGGCAGGTGGTGCCCTTGCTGCCGGGTCGGAGCGGACCCTGCAGGTCGGGGGTCGCGACGGCATCCCGGCCTCCGGCGTCGGCGCCGTGGTCCTCAACGTGACCGGCGTGGCTCCCACGGCTGCCACCTTCCTCACCGTCTGGCCCACCGGCCAGCCGCGTCCCAGCGCCTCGAACCTCAACCTCAGGACGGGGGAGGTGCGGCCCAACCTGGTCATCGCGACGGTGGGCACGGGCGGGAAGGTGTCCTTCTACAACAACTCCGGGTCGATCCACGTGGTCGCCGACGTCGTCGGCTGGTTCGCCGCAGCCGGGTCCTCGTACACCCCCATGACGCCGGGGCGCCTCCTCGACACCCGGGCCGGTGGCACGACGGTCGACGGGCAGGCGGCGGGCCAGGGACCGTTGGGGCCCAAGGCGGTGCTGGACCTCCAGGTCACCGGCCGGGACGGCATACCGGCCAGCGGGGTGTCCGCGGTCGTCCTGAACCTCACGGGCCTGGCTGCCACCCCCACGTACGTCACCGCCTACCCGACCGGGGTGGCACGGCCGAACGCGTCCAACCTCAACCTCTCGGCCGGTGAGGTGCGCCCGATCCTGGTCATCGTCAAGGTGGGGACCGGCGGGAAGGTGCGCCTCTACAACAACAGCGGCAGCACCAACCTCGTCGCCGACGTGGCTGGCTGGTTCGGGCCGTCCAGCTGATCGGGCCCTCCAGCTGATCGGGCCCTCCAGCTGATCGGGCCGTCCAGCTGACCGGGGCGGCCGGCGGTGCGCCCGCCCGCTCCGCACGCGACAGGGACGGGGCGGCGGCTCGGATAGCCTTGGCGGCATGAAGGTCCTTGTCACCGGCGGCGCCGGGTTCATCGGCTCCAACTTCGTCATCCGCGCCCGTGAGGTCCGGCCCGACTGGGAGCTCACCGTGCTCGACTCGATGACGTATGCCGCGAACCTCGCCTCCCTCGACCCGGTCGCCGATGAGGTCCGCGTGGTCAAGGGCTCGGTGACCGACCCCGACCTCGTCGAGGAGCTCGTCGCGGCCCACGACCTCGTGGTCCACTTCGCCGCCGACTCCCACAACGACAACAGCCTCGACGACCCCTGGCCCTTCATCGACACCAACATCGTCGGCACCTACCAGCTCATCCAGGCGGTCCGCCGGCACGACAAGCGGATCCACCACGTCTCGACCGACGAGGTCTACGGCGACCTCGAGCTCGACGACCCGGCCCGCTTCACGGAGTCCACGCCGGTGAACCCGTCCAGCCCCTACTCGGCGAGCAAGGCCGGCGCCGACCTGCTGGTGCGCGCGTGGATCCGCTCGTTCGGGCTGAAGGCGACGCTCTCGAACTGCTCGAACAACTACGGGCCCCGCCAGCACCCCGAGAAGCTCATCCCACGCCAGATCACCGGGATCCTCGACGGCATCAAGCCCAAGCTCTACGGCGAGGGCCTCAACGTCCGCGACTGGATCCACGTCGACGACCACAATGACGCCGTCATCGCAATCGTCGAGCAGGGCCGGCTGGGGGAGACCTACCTCATCGGTGCCGACGGCGAGATGAACAACCGCGACATCATCGGGTTGATCCTCGAGCTCATGGGCAAGCCGGCCGGCTGGTTCGAGCACGTCCCCGACCGCCCCGGCCACGACCTGCGCTACGCGATCGACTCCAGCAAGCTGCGCGCCGAGACCGACTGGCGACCGGCGCACCCTGACGTGCGGTCGGGGCTGGCCGACACCATCGCGTGGTACGAGGCGAACGAGGACTGGTGGCGCACCGCCAAGGTCGTCGCCGAGACCCGCTACGAGAAGCTGGGGCGCTGAGTGACCCGCTGGGCCGTCACCGGCGCCGGGGGCCAGCTCGGGCTCGACCTCCAGGTGGCGCTGGCGGTGTCGGGTGTCGACGAGAAGTCCGTGACCGCTCTCGAGCGCTCCGACCTCGACGTCACCGACCGTGATGCCGTCCGCGAGGCCGTCCGCGGCCACGACGTCGTCGTCAACTGCGCTGCCTACACCAAGGTCGACGCCGCGGAGACCCACGAGGCGGAGGCGTTCGCCGTCAATGCGGTGGGCGCGGCCAACATCGCCGCCGCATGCCGCGAGACCGGCACACGCCTGGTGCACGTCTCCACCGACTACGTCTTCTCCGGCGACGCCCAGGAGCCGTATGCCGAGGACGCACCGCTCGATCCCAAGTCGGCCTACGGACGCACCAAGGCCGCGGGCGAGTGGGCCGTCGAGGCGCACTGCCCGCAGTCGTGGATCGTCCGCACGGCCTGGCTCTACGGCGGTGGCGGCCCCAACTTCGTAAAGACAATGGCGAGGCTGGCGGCCGAGCGCGACACCCTGTCGGTCGTCGACGACCAGCGCGGCCAGCCCACGTGGACGATGGACGTGGCCGAGGCGATCCTGCGGCTGGTGGGCGAGCGGGCTCCCTACGGCGTCTGGCACGCCACGAGCCAGGGCGAGACGACGTGGTGCGGATTCGCGCGGGCGGTGTTCGAGGGGCTCGGTCACGACCCCGAGCGCGTGCAGGGAATCACGAGCGACCAGTACCCGGTACCCGCGCCGCGGCCGGCCTACTCAGTCCTTGGCCACGACGCGTGGCGGATGGCGAGGATCGCACCGCTGCCGAACTGGCGCGAGAGCCTGGCCAAGGCCCTGCCAGATGTCGTCGCGCTGCAGCCGCCAGCACCTCCCCAGGCCTGACGGCCAGCTCCGTTGGGGGAGCCGGGGGCACCGTTCGACGAGGCGGCGCTGTCGGTGGTCGCACCTAGTGTTGGTTCATGGCGATCCACCACACCGACCTGCCGCCCGCGGGAGCTGACCCCGCAGGGCGGCCGGTGCTTGGTGGGGTGCGAGCGGGTGTGGCCGCGCTGGGTGGGTCGGTGCCCGAGCGCATCTGGGCACTGACCGACGACGAAGTGGCGCAGTCGTTGAGTGGGCTCGCCGACCTTGCCACCGCGACCTCGGCGCTGCTGGTGGCGGTGCTGGCCGAAGCGGGACAGCGCAGTCTCGGCAGTGGGGAGGGATGGGGCACGGTCGACTGGGCGAAGGCGCAGGCGCCGATGCTGCCGGTCCGGATGCTGCTCGACGCCCATGAGGTGGCTCGGGCGATGGGCGACCTGCGGCTGTCCGAAGTGCTCGACGCAGTAAGCGCCGGTGCGTCGTGCGGAGCCCGTGACGAGTCACATCGAGAGTCGGTGCTCCCGGTCGGGAAGGCCGCGCAGCTGGTGCGTCTTCACGCCACGCTGCGGGGGTTGGCAGAGGCGGAGCACCTGGAGTCGGCCACCCGGGAGCTCCTCGATGGGGCCCAGGGTCCGGGTGGGCTCAGCGAGAAGGACGTCGCGACAGCCGTGCGCCGCACCGCAGACCTGCTGCGTCCTGATCGGCTGGTGGAGCACGATGCCGATGTCCGGCGGGCCCACCGGTCACTGGCCAAGTCCAGGGGGCCGTGCGGGATGTCGCGTTACACGCTCCTCCTCGACGAGGAGGGCGCTGCCGTTGTCGACGCAGCGGTCGACGCGCTGTCCCGTCCCCGACCCGATGCCGACACGGGCGAGCACGATCCGCGCACACCTGCTGCTCGACGCGCAGACGCCCTGGTCGACCTTGTCGCTCGTGCCGTGGCCGCGCCCGACGGGCAGCCCAAGCAGCCCAAGGCCATGGTGGCGGTGACCGTGCCCCTCGAGGTGCTGCAGCGGCGGTGTCGCGGCGCAGGTGTCCTGCCAGACGGCTCGCACCTCACTGCCGAGACGGTGAGAAGGCTCGCGTGCGATGCGCACGTGGTCCCGGCGGTGCTGGGTAGCCACGGCGAGGTCCTGGAGCAGGGGCAGGCTGTACGCCTGTTCACGCGACCGCAGGTGCGCCACCTCTGGCAGAGGGATCGGCACTGCACGTTCCCAGGATGCTCCAAGCCGCCCGGGTGGACCGACGCCCACCACCTCGTCCACTGGGTCGACGACGGGCCGAGCGACGTCGGCAACGCCGCGTTGTTGTGCCGGGCTCACCACACGGTCGTGCACCGGGAACGCTATGGCGGTCGGGTGGAGGCAGGGCCGCGCGGCCCGCGGGTGGTCTGGGACCTCAGGCCCGACTCGTATGACGCCTACCTGGAACAGTTCCGTCTGCAGTGCGCTCGGGCAGGATCGCCGCCCCGACCATGACCTCGTCCCGCACCCCGCGTCGGCGGGGTGATTGGCATGCCGCGGTCGTTGTGCCCCCTAAACGGTGGGACGCCGGGTCCGGCGGCGGCGAAGCAGCACCCCGAGCGCGTGGGGGACGCCGACGACCCCTCGGCCCCACCGGCGCAGGCGAAGACCAGCGAGCTGCGCGCGGGTCAGTCCTGAAGCGGAGGTGGACGCGACGAAGTGCTCGGCCGGCGGGAAGAGCGCTCGGCGGAGGACTACGGGCCGATCACGCCACGGCGCGCGGCCGAGCTCGAAGAGCCACGCCGTCGCAATGCCGTGGCCCTGCTGTCGCAGCTCCCAGTCGGTGACCCGCTGCGCTTCTCGGGGCGACAAGGGGTATGGCTCGACGCCGGCCAGGCGGAGGACTTCTGCGCCCGATCGTGAGGCTCCCGCGTCCCGAGCAAGGTCTCGGAGCGCGTCACGGTCGGCGGCTCCGAGATCCCCCAGGGCGGCCGCCAGGTGCGCCAGATCCTCCTGCGACTGCGGCTTCTCGGGGTCTCTGAGGGCGTGGAGTCCCACGACCAGGGACTGCCCCAGTAGGTCTGGCGTGGGCACAGCCCGTCCCGCGACCTCGACGGTGGTCCGGCGTGCCCAGAGTGCCCCGAAGACCGACTCGGGTTCGGCGAGGAAGCCCGGGAAGCTGTAGTGGATGTCGACGTCGATGGGCCACTCGGTGTGGATGTAGTGGGCGGAGTGGTCGAAGGCGAACTCACCGGCATACCGCAGCGTCCCGATAGGGGTGCGCAGCTGCCAGCCGGCCGATTCCGTCGCCGCGCACATGGCTGGGAAGGCCGACGGCTCGACCAGGACGTCGACGTCGCTCGAGCCGCGCGGCGGTCGCACGCCCTGCGCCACCGCGGTAGGGCCCTTGATGAAGAGCGCCCGGGCGCCCACCTGCTCCGCGAGCCGTGCGACCAGGGCGTGGGCCAGGAGCACCGCCTCGTCCTGGCGGAGCTCGGCCTGACCGCCGGGAGTGCCGCTGCCCACCCGCGGAGTATGACACCGGCCACGGCGCGTCAGCGGCAGGTCGCACTAGGGTCGAGCCATGCTCGCCGTCTACGCGAAGTCCCAGTCCGCCGACGACCCGCTGTCCGGCCTGGAGGTGGGGGAGCGCCCCGACCCCAGTCCGCGCGAGGGATGGGCCACCGTCACGCTGCGCACCGCCGGCCTGAACCACCACGACGTCTGGTCGCTCAAGGGCGTCGGGCTGTCCGCCGACCGGCTGCCGATGATCCTCGGCTGCGACGGTGCAGGGGTGGACGAGGACGGCAACGAGGTCATCGTCCACGCCGTCGTGCCCAGCGACGGCTGGCAGGGCGACGAGACCCTCGACCCCCGGCGCACGCTGTTGTCCGAGCTTCACGACGGCACGCTGGCCGAGAAGGTCGCCCTGCCGCGGCACAACCTGGTGCCCAAGCCCGAGGGCCTGTCCTGGGAGCACGCGGCCTGCCTGTCCACGGCGTGGCTCACGGCATACCGGATGCTGTTCACGAACGCCGGGCTCACGCCCGGCGCGACCGTGCTCGTACAGGGCGCTGGTGGCGGCGTCGCCACCGCCCTGGTGCAGCTGGGCGAGGCCGCCGGCTACCGCATGTGGGTCACCTCGCGCGACGAGTCCAAGGCGCAGCGCGCGCTCGAGATCGGCGCAGACCGGGCGTTCGCGAACCGCGAGCGGCTGCCCGAGCGGGTCGACGCGGTGATGGAGACCGTCGGCGCGGCGACCTGGTCGCACTCGGTGAACTCGTTGAACCCCGGCGGGACGATCGTGATCTCGGGTGCCACCTCGGGCGATGCCCCGGCCAAGGCGGAGCTGACCAAGATCTTCTTCAAGCAGCTGCGGGTCGTCGGCTCGACCATGGGCACCCGTCTCGAGCTGGAACGGCTGGCGCGGTTCGTGGTGCAGCGCGGGATCGAGCCGGTGGTGGACAGCGTCCTGCCGCTGGCGGACGCGCGCACCGGGTTCGAGCGGATGGCGAACGGTGAGGTGTTCGGCAAGGTCGTCTTCACCGTCTCGTGAGCCGGCGTTGCCTGCGCATGGAGCCATTTGGTCCGATCTGCCCGGGGTCACCCCTTGAGTCGTTGAGGCGGCTTTCAGGAATCAGGCGTATCAAGGAGACATGACGGAACAACCGCACCAGCCACACTCCCCGGACGAGGTGATCGACCCCCGGTGGACTCGCTTGATGCGGACGAAGCCGGAGACTCCTGCGTCCGAGGCCGGTCCTGGCCACCACCCCCACCTCGGCGACGAGATGCGCGCGATCATCGAGCCGTGGGAGGACGGCCAGCGCACGACCCGCGAGACGCTCAAGGCCCTCAAGGACCTCGCTGACGACGCTCTCTGAGCTGACCCGGCCCCCGACGACGCCCTCCGGGCGTGCCCAGGACCTCGGCGCGCCCAGGGGGCGCCTCCTGGTCCGGTTTTCGTGAAATGCCCACAACGCGGGCGGCCGGGGTGAAGACTCTGCTCGCACGATGCGAGTAATCGGTCTTCAGGGGGCATTACGTGGGTACTCGGACGCGACGTGGTTTCGGCACGCTGGTTGTCTGGGCGGCCTGCGCCGCGACGGCACTCGCCACAGTAGTGGCCGCTCCCGCGAGCGCTATGTCTTCAGCATCCCCTACGGGGGTAGGGGCAGCGACCACTGCGCCCTCGGGTTACGTGCCCCTGTCGCCTGCCCGGTTGTTGGACACCCGCAAGCTCAGCGGCCAGACCGTGGACGGCAAGTTCGCGCGGATCGGAGCCATCGCCGGCGGCACGTTCAAGACCGTCACCGTCACGGGTCGGGGAGGTGTCCCTGCCGGCGGGGTCGGCGCAGTCGTGCTCAACGTCACGGCGGTGCTGCCGACCAAGGCAGGCTACGTCACGGCCTTTCCCGCGGGCGAGAAGGTGCCCAACGCCTCCAACCTCAACGTCCGCGCCGGGGAGGTGTCGCCCAACCTCGTGACCGTCAAGGTCGGTTCTGGCGGTGCTGTGGGGATCTTCGTCTCCGCCGGGTCGAGCGATGTGCTCGCGGACGTGGCGGGCTACTTCCCGACGGGGTCCAGCTACACCCCGCTCTCACCAGCTCGCCTCATGGACACACGGTCCACCGGTGCCACGGTGGACGGCCAGGGCAGTCGCACGGGCGCGGTGGCGGGCGGGACGACCCGTGACCTGCAGATCACTGGCAGATACGGCATCCCGACGAGCGGCGTCGGCGCGGTGGTCCTGAACGTCACCGGTGTCGCCCCGACCCGCGCGACGTTCGCCACGGTGTGGCCGACCGGCTCCACGAAGCCGAACGCCTCCAACCTCAACCTTGCAGCAGGAGAGGTCAAGCCCAACCTGGTCATTGCGAAGCTCGGGTCAGGGGGAAAGGTGTCCTTCGCGGTGGGCTCGGGATCGATGGACCTGCTGGCCGACGTCGCGGGCTGGATACCCGCCTCGTCGTCGTACACGCCGCTGGCCCCCGCCCGCCTCCTGGACACGCGCGCCACAGGCGCGACGGTGGACGGAGCAGGTCAGCGCACCGGCGCCGTTGGCCCCGGAGGGACTGTGGATGTCCAGGTCAACGGGCGCGCCGGCATCCCTGCAACCGGGGTCGCCGCCGTGGTCCTCAACGTCACCGGCGTCGCGCCCACGGCAACGACCTTCGTCACGGCCTATCCCGCAGGTGAGCCGCAGCCGAATGCCTCCAACCTCAACCTCGCGAGGGGTGAGATCCGCCCCAACCTGGTCATCGCGAAGGTCGGGAGCAACGGGAAGGTGCGCCTCTTCAACAAGTCCGGCACGGTCGATCTGCTCACGGACGTCGCTGGATGGTTCGCGGCCCCGCCGACGTCGTCGCCCGTGACAGTGACGACCTCGAGCCCGATGCCCGGCGCGGTCGCCGGGACGGCGTACAGCCAGCCGCTTGCCGCGAGCGGGGGTTTGGGGCCGTACACCTGGAGCCTCGCCGGCGGCGCCCTTCCCGCTGGACTGTCGCTCAGCTCTGCAGGGATCATCGCGGGCACCCCCAGTGCGGCCGGGACCAGCACCTTCACCGTGACGGCGAAGGACGCCTCGACGCCGCAGCAGATCGGGTCGGCCACGCTCACGATCACAGTCGTCGCGGCCCCCCTGAGCGTCACCACCGCGTCCCTGCCGGGCGGAACGGTGTCCACTGCCTACAGCCAGACGCTTGCAGCCTCGGGCGGCACGAAGCCCTACACCTGGACTGTCGTCCAGGGGGCCGTGCCGAGCGGACTGACCCTGAGCACCGCCGGAGTGCTGTCCGGCACACCGACGGCGGCGGGGTCTGCCACGTTCACGGTCCAGGTCACCGGGGGCGGCACGGCCACCAAGCAGTTGAGCCTGCAGATCGCCCAGGCAGGCCTGTCGATCACCACCAGCGCCCAGCTGCCCAGCGCGACTCTGAACCAGCCGTACTCGCTCGCGCTGAAGGCACAGGGGGGCAGCGGCCCCTACACGTGGTCTGCCCCGAACAGTGGCCTGCCGGCCGGTCTGACCCTGAGTGACACGGGCACCATCACGGGAACGCCCATCTCGGGCGGTACCACCTCCTTCACCCTCAAGGTGACGGACAGCACCTCCCCGACCGCTCAGACTGCGACCCTCGCTGCCACGCTGACGGTCACCGTGCCGCCCGTCGTCATCGGCCCTGCCACGCTTCCGGACGCCACGGTCGAAAAGAAGTACTTCCAACGCATCGAGACCACCGGCGGCGCCGCACCGCAATGGGCCTGCCGCGTGATCATAAGCTCGGGTGCGCTGCCCAACGGCATACTCCTGGACTACGACGGTGACGGTTTCCTCCTCGACGGGCGCCCGACCACCGCGGGGTCGACGTCGTTCACCGTCCGCGCTGATTGCGGTGGGACCGTCGCTACCAAGAGCTACACGATCAAGGTGGTCGACGCGCCGCTCACCATCGAGACCCAGGAGCTTGCCTGGAGCTTCGTGTCGAGCCAGTACGACGCCTCTCTCAGCGCCTTCGGCGGGACGAGTCCGTACACATGGACCGTGTCGAGCGGATCCCTTCCCAGCAGCATGGCGCTCGACGCGACCACGGGCCAGCTCTCCGGCATGACGCCTGACACATACACGGAGGTGCAATTCACCGCGGCGGTCAAGGACGCGACCGGCGCAACGGCGTCGCGAAGCTACCGCATCTTCGTCAACGAATTGTCCGTCGAGGCGCCCTCACAGAACACCACGGTGGGCCTGGCTGCGACCGTTCTGAAGCCACGAGCCTGGGGAACGAGCCCCTACGCGTGGACCACCACCGGCACCCTTCCCCCTGGACTCACGGTGAACGGCGCCACCGGCGTGGTGTCGGGAACCGCCACCCAGGCGGGCACCTACGCCTTCACCGTCGGCGTCGCCGATGCGACAGGCCTTCGTGGCGGAGCCCCGGTCACGGTGAAGGTGTACCCCACCGGCACGGCGGTCGGGATCACGACGGCCTCGGTGCCCAACGGACAGGCCGGTGCGGCATACACCGCCTCGCTCGTCTCCAGCGGAGGCAACCCCCCGATGTCCTGGGACGTGGCCGCTGGTGCGCTTCCGGACGGCCTGTTCCTCAGCCAGACCGACACCTGCTGCTGGCAGCTGGAGGGCAGCCCGACGACGCCTGGGACATACACCTTCACGCTGCGCGCCACGGATGACGGGCAGGCTGCAGCCACCAAGGCCTACAGCATGACGGTCGCCCCTGCCCCATTGGCGGTCACCACGACCTCGGTGCCCCCGGCAGCGGTGGGTTCGAGGTATGACACACGGCTCTCGGCCACCGGCGGAGTCAAGCCGTACGCGTGGTCCCTGACGTCGGGCGCCCTTCCACCAGGCCTCACTCTCTCCGGTGACGGGCAGATCACGGGGACGCCCACCGCCTCCGGCAGCGTCACGGTCACCGTGAAGGTCACCGACAGCGGCGCGCGAGCTTCGACTCGTAGCCTCAACCTGCTCGTGAACGCCCCGGCAACCGCGACAGCGGTGTCGGTTGGGCAGTCGCACTCGTGCGCAGTGGTGGGCGGCAAGGTGAGGTGCTGGGGCTCGAACTGGAGCGGTGAGCTCGGGACGGGCACGACCGCTGAGAGCTCGTCGACCCCGCGCGAGGTCGTCGGCCTCGCCAACGTCACCCAGGTGTCCGCGGGCGACAGCTTCACGTGTGCGCGCACCTCGGACGGCAAGGCGTACTGCTGGGGTGCCAATCTCTACGGCCAGCTCGGCGACGGCACGACCACCGACCGGACCGTTCCCGTCCCGGTGCCGCTCAGCGGGGTCTCCCAGGTGTCGGCAGGCAGCGCGCACGCCTGCGCCGTCGCGGCCGGCGGGGCCGTATGGTGCTGGGGATTCAACGAGCTGGGCCAGGTCGGCACCGGCAGCCTGAGCGCCCGCGTCCTCGTGCCGACCCAGGTCGCCGGGCTGTCCGGCGTGACCAAGGTCAGCGCTGGAGCGTCGTCCACCTGTGTGTCCGGGCCTTCGGGAGCGGTGAAGTGCTGGGGTTCCAACGGCAACGGTGAACTGGGCAACGGCACCTTCGACGACAGCCTCGTCCCCGTCACGGCGCTTGCGTCGGGAGCAACGGACCTCGAGACGGACGACGGGACCTCCTGTGCGGCGACCGCTGACGGCGCCGTGTCCTGCTGGGGCACGGGATTCAGCGAGACCCCGACCGCGGTGTCGGGGGTCAGCGGGGCCGGCTCTGTCAGTGTCTCCAACGCCTCAGCCTGCGCGCAGACGTCCACGGGTGCCCTCTGCTGGGGCCAGCCCGGCAGCGGGACCCGTGGCGACGGGAACTGGTACGACGGCGCCGCGGGCCCCACGGCTGTGACGGGCGTCAGCGGGACCATTGCCAGGACGATCTCCGTCGGCTACCACAATGCGTGCGTCGTCGTGACCGGCGGCTCCGTCCGGTGCTGGGGCGGCGACGACGACGGCCAGCTCGGCGATGGACTGAGCGCGGTCTCGCTGACGCCGTCACCCGTGACTGGTATCGGGTCAGGCGCGAGCTCGCTCGGGTCTGGCGACTCGGGGTCGTGTGCGGTCGTCGGCGGAACCGTGAAGTGCTGGGGTTCCAACAGCAACGGTGAACTCGGCAACGGCACCCGCTTCACCCTCGGACTGGTCCCGGTCACGGTGTCCGGGCTCGCGAACGCGACCCAGGTTGCCGTGGGTGCGAACTTCAGGTGCGCGCGCCGCGGCACGGGAACAGTGTCTTGCTGGGGGCAGAACTGGTACTCCCAGCTTGGAACCTCCACCGGCGACTTCAGCGCCCTCCCCGTCGATGTGCCGGGCGTGACCGACGCGCAGCGTCTCGTGGCAGGGCGCGAGCACGCCTGCGTCCTGCGAAGCGGTGGCACCGTGAGCTGTTGGGGGTCAGGCTGGGCCGGGCAGCTCGGGGACGGCAACGCCGTGGACTCGCCTGATCCTGTCGCCGTGCCGGGGCTGACTTCCGTGACGTCGCTGGCGGCTGCTGGGTACTTCACCTGTGCGGTCAGCGGGGGCAACGTCTGGTGTTGGGGCTCCAACGATGCAGGCCAGCTGGGCACCGCCCCGGGGAACCAGGCGAACACGCCCCAGAAGGTGCCCGGTCTCACGGGCGTCACGTCGGTCGCGGCCGGCGACGACTATGCCTGTGCGGTCCTGTCCTCCGGTGGGATGAAGTGCTGGGGCAGCAACTTCGACGGTCAGCTCGGCGCTGGGGATGAGGTCGAGCACGTCGGCCCGGTCACGGTTTCCGATATCACGACCGCCACCCAGGTGTCACTGGGATCGTCGACGAGCTGTGCCAGGCTCAGCGACGGCACTGTCCGGTGTTGGGGCACGGCATACAACGGACTGCTCGGCGACGAGGCGATCTCGAGTCGCAGCACGCCCGGCACGCTCACGGGTATCAGCTCTGCCGTGGAGGTGTCGGTCGGGTCCTCGGCGGCATGCGTCCGGCTCAGTTCCGGGGCCGTCCAGTGCTGGGGCACGAGCTACTCCGGTGAGCTCGGCAACGGCACCAGCCAGGTGTACGCGGTGCCACAACGAGTCAGCGGACTCTGACACCAGGATGGCCGACCTGACGCGAGCAGAGGCGCTCCCGTCGGGCCGTGCCTCTGCTCGCGTCAGCGCGGGCTGATCTGCAGCCAGTCGTACCAGCCGTTGTGCAGCACGAGCCACGCGATGAGGCCGTAGCCGGCCTGCCCCGGGTGGTGCGGCACGGAGCTGGCCGCGAGGTCGCTCTGCCACTGCTCGTGCCCCAGCAGCGGGCTGAAGCAGTCGACGAACGGCACCCCGCGCCGTGAGCACACGTCGCCCTGCGCCTCGACGAGCACGTCGAGCTTCTCGTTCACCTCGACGTCGTCGGTGGGTGCGGGGCTGACGACGAACGTCCCGATGCCCGCGCTGGCCGCGTCGTCGAGGATGTTGGCCAGGTTGAGCCGGTGCCGGGCCAGCGAGACTCCCGCTGCCGCGTCGTTGCCGCCGATCGAGACGACCAGCCGCTTCTCGGACCGGCCCGCCCAGCGCGGTGCGCACTCGGCCTTCCAGCGGCCGAGCAGGTCGGCGGTGGTGTCCCCACGGACCCCGAGGTTGTATGCCGTGAGCGCCAGGTCCGGGTGCTGCGTGCGCCCGACGACCCTGGTCACCCAGCCCTGGCCCTTGGGGTCGCCGACCCCCGCCACCATGGACGCGCCGAGGAACACCAGCGCGACGTCACGCTGGCCCTCGGTGGACACCAGGAACTCGGCGCTCGGGGTGAAGGTCGGCTCGCTCACGCGTCAGTCCTCGTCGTCGTCGAGCCGGGCCAGCCAGGTGGCCAGTCGCTCGACGGGGGTCTCGAATTCGGGGTTCAGGTCCACGAACGTGCGCAGCTGGTCGGCGAGCCACTCGAAGGTGACCTCCTCCTCGCCACGTCGAGCAGCCAGCTCCTCGATGCCACGGTCGGTGAAGTACACGGCTGCAAGGCTACGGGAGGTGACCTGCGCACTTGCGGCAGGCACGCGGCATACCCCCGCGCTCTGGCCTGAACACGCAAAACGGCGGTTGCTCGACATCCCGCGCGTTGACAACGCGCGTTTCGTCGAGCAACCGCCGTTTTGCGGAGGACTTTCGGGTCAGCGGGCGAAGGCCTGCGCCACGAGCTCGGCCTGCTGCTCGGCGTGCCGCTTGCTCGACCCGGTCGCCGGCGAGGCCGAGGCCTTGCGCGAGACCACCGTGAGCTGCCGGGTCTCGCCGATCTCGGCGAGGGCCTGAGGCAGGTTGAGCGCCATGAACGGCCACGCACCCTGGTTGCGCGGCTCGTCCTGCACCCAGACCACGTCGGCGTTCGGGTACGACGCGAGCTCGGCGGCGATCTCCGCGGCCGGGATCGGGGCGAGCTGCTCGACCCGGACGATCGCCGTGGTCGTGTCGCCGGCCTTGTCACGCGCGGCCTCCAGGTCGTACACGACCTTGCCGCTCGCGAGCAGCACCCGGGTCACGGCCGAGGCGTCGAGCTGCGCGCGGTCGGGCAGGACCGGGCGGAACGTGCCCGTGGTGAAGTCCTCCGGCATGCTGCCGGCCGCCTTGAGCCGCAGCATCGACTTCGGGGTGAAGACGATGAGCGGGCGGCGCGGCCGGGCGTACGCCTGACGGCGCAGCAGGTGGAAGTAGCTCGCCGGCGTCGACGGGTAGGCGATCGTCATGTTGTCCTCGGCGAACATCTGCAGGAACCGCTCGATGCGCGCGGAGGAGTGGTCCGGGCCCTGGCCCTCGTAGCCGTGGGGGAGCAGCAGCACGACGGACGAGCGCTGCCCCCACTTCTGCTCCGAGGACGACACGAACTCGTCGACGATGGTCTGGGCGCCGTTGAAGAAGTCGCCGAACTGCGCCTCCCACAGCACGAGCGCGTCGGGGCGCTCGACCGAGTAGCCGTACTCGAAGCCCATGGCCGCGAACTCGGACAGCAGCGAGTCGTAGACCCAGAACCGGGCCTGGCCCTCACCGAGGTAGAGCAGCGGCGTCCACTCCTCGGCCGTGTTCTTGTCGATGAGCACGGCGTGCCGCTGCACGAACGTGCCGCGGCGGCTGTCCTGGCCGGCGAGGCGGACCGGGGTGCCCTCCATGAGCAGCGAGCCGAAGGCCAGCAGCTCGCCGGTCGCCCAGTCGATGCCGCCCTTGCGGACCGACTCGGCCCGCTTCTCCATGGCCTGCGCCAGCTTCGGGTGGATCGTGAAGCCCGGCGGCGGGTTCACGAACGCGTCACCGATGTGCTGGAGCTGGTCGGCCGGGATCGCGGTGTCGGTCGCCGACCGGGTGGTCGTGTCGGCCGACTGCGCGCTCGGCGGCTCGAGGCCGGAGTGGCCCTCGGCGTCGGTGCCGGTCTTGGTGTCGTCCTGCGGGGCCTCGGCCGGCGCCTTGAGCGCCTCCTTGGTCTCCACGAACACCCGCTCGAGCTGCTGCTGGTAGTCCCGCAGCGCCGCCTCGGCGTCCTCCTGGCTGATGTCGCCGCGGCCGATGAGGGCCTCGGTGTACAGCTTGCGGACCGAGCGCTTGGCCTCGATGAGGTTGTACATGAGCGGCTGGGTCATCGACGGGTCGTCGCCCTCGTTGTGGCCACGGCGGCGGTAGCACACCATGTCGATGACGACGTCCTTGTTGAACTCCTGCCGGAACTCGTACGCGAGCTCGGCGACCCGGACGCAGGCCTCGGGGTCGTCGCCGTTCACGTGGAAGATCGGCGCCTGGATCATCCGGGCGACGTCGGTGGAGTAGGTCGAGGACCGCGAGGCCGACGGCGAGGTCGTGAACCCGACCTGGTTGTTGATGACGATGTGGATCGTCCCGCCAGTGCGGTAGCCGCGCAGCTGGGACAGGTTCAGCGTCTCGGCGACGACACCCTGGCCGGCGAAGGCCGCGTCACCGTGCAGCAGCAGCGGCAGCACGGTGAAGTCCTCGCCCGCGAGGTCGAGGCGGTCCTGCTTGGCCCGGGCGATGCCCTCGAGCACCGGGTTGACGGCCTCGAGGTGGGAGGGGTTGGCGGCGAGGTAGACCTTGGTCTTGCTGCCGTCCTCCGCGACGAACTCGCCCTCGGTGCCGAGGTGGTACTTGACGTCGCCCGAGCCCTGGACCGACTTGGGGTCCTGCCGGCCCTCGAACTCGCGGAAGATCTGGCCGTAGGACTTGCCCGCGATGTTGGCGAGCACGTTGAGGCGCCCGCGGTGCGGCATACCGATGCAGACCTCGTCCATGCGGTCGGCGGCGGCGCGGCACAGGATGCGGTCGAGCAGCGCGATGACGGACTCGCCGCCCTCGAGGCTGAACCGCTTCTGGCCGACGAACTTGGTCTGCAGGAACGTCTCGAACGCCTCGGCGGCGTTGAGCCGGCGCAGGATGCGCAGCTGCTCGTCCGGACCCGGCTTGGCGTAGCCGACCTCGATCTTGGACTGCAGCCAGCGGCGCTGCTCGGGGTCCTGAATGTGCATGTACTCGGTGCCGATGGTGCGGCAGTACGAGTCGCGCAGGATGCCCAGGATCTTGCGCAGCCGCAGCATCGGGGCACCGCCGAAGCCGCCGGTCGCGAAGTCGCGCTCGAGGTCCCACAGGGTCAGGCCGTGGCTGGTGACGTCGAGGTCGGGGTGGCGGCGCTGGCGGTACTCCAGCGGGTCGGTGTCGGCCATGAGGTGGCCGCGCACGCGGTAGGCGTGGATCAGCTCCTGGACGCGGGCCGTCTTGTTGACGTCGTCGTCGTGGTGGGCCGAGATGTCCTGGACCCAGCGGACCGGCTCGTAGGGCAGGCGCAGCGACTCGAAGATCTCGTCGTAGAAGCCGTTCTCGCCGAGCAGCAGCTGGTGCACGATCCGCAGGAAGTCACCGGACTGCGCGCCCTGGATGATGCGGTGGTCGTAGGTGCTCGTCAGCGTGAGGATCTTGCTGACGGCGTTGCGGTTGATGGTCTCCTGGCTCGCGCCCTGCCACTCGGCGGGGTACTCCAGCGCGCCGACGCCGATGATCGCGCCCTGGCCGGACATCAGGCGCGGCACGGAGTGGACGGTGCCGATGGTGCCCGGGTTGGTCAGCGAGATGGTCGTGCCCTGGAAGTCCTCGACCGTGAGCTTGCCGCCGCGGGCCTTGCGGACGACGTCCTCGTAGGCGGACCAGAAGTGGGCGAAGTCCATCGTCTCGGCGGCCTTGATGCTCGGCACGAGCAGCTGGCGGGTGCCGTCGGGCTTGGCCAGGTCGATGGCCAGGCCGAGGTTGACGTGGCCCGGGACGACGAGGGCGGGCTTGCCGTTCTCCTCGGTGAACCCGTTGTTCATCTCGGGCATGTGGCCCAGCGCCTTGACCAGGGCGTAGCCGATGATGTGGGTGAACGACACCTTGCCGCCGCGGGAGCGGGCGAGGTGGTTGTTGATGACGACGCGGTTGTCGATGAGCAGCTTGGCCGGGACGGCGCGCACGCTCGTGGCCGTCGGGACGGTCAGCGAGGTCTCCATGTTGGTGACGACCCGGGCGCTGGCGCCGCGCAGCGGCTTGACCTCGTCCTGGTGGACGGTGCCGGTCTCCTTGGGGCGCTCGGGGTCGCGCGGCTTGGGCGTCTCCTTGACCGGCGCCTCGCCCTTCTCCTCGGTGCGGGCGGACGGCGCCTTGTCGGCGGCCTTCTCGCCGGCTGCCTTGTCGCCGGCCGCCTTGTCGGAAGCGGGCTGCGCGAGACCGGCGGGGCGCAGGCCGGTGCTGCCTCCGGCGGCCTCCTTGGTGGCGGACGCGGACTGGGTTGCCTGGGCGGCGGGCGCGGCCTGCGCGGCAGTGGCGGTCTGAGCGGCGGGGGCGGCCTGCGCCGGCCGCTGGGCGGGGGGCGCCGACGGCGCCGGGGCCACGCTCGCGGCGGGGGCCGCGGGAGCCGTCGCGCCCGAGGAGCGGCCGTTGGCGGACCCGTTGGACCCGGCGGCGCCGTTCCCGCTGGCGCCCTGGCCCGGCTCGTATCCCTCGAAGAAGGACCACCACGCCTTGTCGACCTGGTTGCGGTCCTGCTTGTACTGCTCATACAGCTCGTCCACGAGCCACTCGTTCGGCCCGAAGGCCGCCAGGGGGTCGTTGGTCGGGGACTGGTCGGGCACGGCGGATACGCCTCTTTCACGGGTAGGCACGGACGCTCACATGGATACGTCCCAGCCTAGCCCTGCCGCCTGCCCACCGCTGCGGTGGGATGGACCCGTTTCGTGCGGCGTCGGACACGTTCGCCCCGGTATGCCGAGGGCTCACCTTCCCCCGCGACTTCGGGCCACCCGACCCCCGGCCAGGCGCGGCTGACCGGTGCCGGGTGGCCCGAAGTGCGAGGGGTGGGACGGGCTCAGCTGATGTCGCTGCGGGCGGTCCGCCACGAGCCGAAGCCGGCCAGCACCACGGCATACGCGGCGAGGACGAGGGCGGCCACCCACCAGGTGAGCGGTTTGACGGCGTTCGCGCCCGTCTGCGTGACCCCGCTGACGATCGCGTTCGTGGCCTGGGTCGGCAGGTAGGGGACGACGTGCTCGCGCCCGAAGTCCCAGAAGCTCAGCAGCAGGCCCGCGATCGGCTCCAGGATCCACGCGACGCCCACCGAGATCAGCAGGGCCGCCACCTGGTTGGGGATGAGGATCCCGGCGCCGAGGCCGATGAGCGCCCACAGCCCGAGGACGAGAAGGCTCAGGGCCAGGGAGCGCAGCACCTCGGTGCCGGGGAACGCGTCGGCGCCCCGGGCGTTGAGCACGATCGCGCCGGCGACGACCGACCCCACGATCGAGAGCAGGCCGTAGAGCGCGCCGATGCCGAGCAGGGCGACGACCTTGGCCCCCATGACGCGACCGCGCCGAGGCGTGCCGAGGAAGGTGCTCGTGATGGTCTTGTGACGGTACTCCGAGCCGATCTGCATGACGCCGATGACGAGCGTCAGCAGGTAGCCGATGCTGAGGTAGCCGGTGTAGACGGTGTTGGCGACCTGCACCGGGGTGCCCGTCGGGGCGCCCTGGCCCTGGCCCGGGCCACCCCCGCTCATCGCGTTGCTGGTGTAGAGGAAGCCGAAGGCGACCGCGAGGCCGGCCCCGGCGACGAACATGGCGATGGCCATGCCCCACCACATGCGGGTGGTGAAGAACTTGCGGAACTCCGAGCGGATGGCGGCGCTCACTCGGTGCCTCCTTCCTGCCCGGCGACGGCGTCCCGCTCGGGGGCGGCCGCCGTCCCGAGGTTGCGGTTGGTGCCCTCGGTCAGCTCGAAGAACAGCGCCTCGAGGTCGGTGTGCGCCTTGCGCAGCTCGTACAGCGGCAGGCCGGCGCGCAGGGCGACGTCCCCGATGAGCCGCATGTCGTCGGTGGCGGCCAGGAGGGCGCCGTCCTCGACGTGGGTCGTGACGTCGGCGACGCGCAGGGCGCCGGCGAGGGCGTCGGTGTCGGAGGTGCGCACGACGACCTGGCTGTCCCCGTGCAGGTCGGCCATGGCGCCCTGCTTGACCAGGCGGCCGTTGCTGATGATGACGACGTCGTCGACGGTCTGCTCGACCTCCTGCAGCATGTGGCTCGAGATGAGGATCGTCTTGCCCTGGCCGGCGAGGTGCCGCAGGAAGCCACGCAGCCAGCGGATGCCCTCGGGGTCGAGGCCGTTGGCGGGCTCGTCGAGGATGAGCACGCGCGGGTCGCCGAGGAGGGCGGCGGCCAGGCCGAGGCGCTGGCGCATGCCCATCGAGTAGCCGCCGGCGCGCTTGCGGGCGGCGGCCGGTATGCCGACCAGCTCGAGCATCTCGTCGACGCGGGCCGTGCTGACGCCCGCGGTGTCGGCGAGGACCCGCAGGTGGTCGCGACCGGTGCGGCCGGGGTGGAAGTTCGTCGCCTCCAGCGCCGAGCCGACGACGGACATCGGCGTCTCGATGTCCTGGTACCGGTGCCCGTCGATCGTCGCGGAGCCGCCGGACGGGCGGATCAGGCCCAGCAGCATGCGCAGGGTCGTGGTCTTGCCCGCGCCGTTGGGTCCGAGGAAGCCGGTGATGCGCCCGGGCTCCACGGAGAAGGAGAGGTGGTCGACGGCGGTGAAGTCGCCGAACCGCTTGGTCAGGTCCTGCACGTGGATGCGTGCGCCGGTCGTCGTGCTCGTGGTCGTCGTGGTCGTCATGTGTCCCCCGGTCCAGATGCCATGCCGGCATCCTCCCAACTGACGCAGGGGGAGGGTCAAACGGGTTGCGGGCCGGCGTGGCGGCGTTCCGTTGAGGTCCGGCGGGCGGTGATCCGTGCCGCCCGAGGGGTCCGGCGGGCGGCGATCTGTGCCGCCCGAGGGGTCCGGCCGCCGGGGCGCGGCGCGACCACCCGGGGCCGGCGACCCTAGGATGGCCGCACTATGACCGAGTGGTTGGGGGTCCTTGCCGGCGTCGGGCTGACCGTGGGCACGGCGATCTTCGTGGCCACCGAGTTCAGCCTCGTCGCCCTCGACCGGCCCGCGGTGCAGAAGGCCTCGGACGCCGGCGACGCCCGGGCGACCATGGTCCTGGGCTCGCTGAGGCGGCTGTCGACGCAGCTGTCCGCGGCCCAGGTCGGGATCACCCTGACCACCCTGGTGCTCGGCTTCATCGCCACCCCGTCGATCGGCGTGCTCCTCGAGACGCCGCTGCGGGCCCTGGGGCTGCGGGGGAGCACCCTCGACTCGGTCGCCGCGGTCCTGGCCCTCACCATCGCGACCCTGTTCTCCATGGTGTTCGGCGAGCTGCTGCCGCAGTTCCTCGGCATCTCGGCGCCACTGCCCACTGCCAAGGTCGTCGCCGGGCCCGTGCGCGTCTTCGCCGTCGTCGCCCGGCCCCTGATCGCGGTGCTCAACGGCTCGGCCAACCTGTTCCTGCGCTCCCTCGGGGTCACCCCGCAGGAGGAGCTGTCCGGCGCGCGCACCCCCCAGGAGCTGGCCTCGCTCGTCCGCCACTCCGCCGAGGCCGGCACCCTCGACGTCGGCACGGCGCGCCTGGTCACCAAGTCCCTCGGCTTCGGCGAGCAGACCGCCGCCGACGTCATGAGTCCCCGGGCCCGGGCCACGTCGATCGAGCGCACGGCCACCGCCGAGGACGTCGTGCGGCTGGCGCGGCGCACCGGGCACTCGCGCTTCCCCGTCACGGGTGAGGACTGGGACGACATCGACGGCGTGGTCCACGTCAAGAAGGCCATCGCCGTCCCGCACGACCGCCGGCCCGACGTGCCGGTATCCGCCCTCATGGTGCCGCCGCTGCTCGTGCCGGAGACGATCCGCCTGGACCCGCTGCTGCTCATGCTGCGCGGGAAGGGGCTGCAGCTGGCCATCGTCGTGGACGAGTACGGCGGTACCGCGGGCATCGTCACCCTCGAGGACGTCGTGGAGGAGATCGTCGGCGAGGTGTCGGACGAGCACGACGTCTTCCGCACCACCGGCCGCGAGCTCACCGACGGGTCGTGGACGGTCCCCGGCCTGTGGCGCCCGGACGAGGTCCGCGAGCGGCTCGGCGCCGACGTGCCGGACGGGCCGGCATACGAGACCACCGGCGGCTTCGTCATGGCCGAGCTCGGTCGCATCCCGGTCGTGGGGGACACCGTGTCGATCCCCGGCTGGGAGATCTCGGTGGTGGCGATGGACGGGATGCGCGCCGACCGGCTGCGCTTCGTGCCGGTGGGTGAGGACGAGCCGGCCGAGGCCGGTGCGGCCGGTCAGGGTGCGCGCGAGGCCACGGAGGACGGGCGATGAGCGCCTGGGCCGTGGTCGTCACGGTGCTCCTGCTGCTGCTCAACGCCTTCTTCGTGGGCGCGGAGTTCGCGGCGATGGCGGCGCGGCGCTCGCAGCTCGAGCCGCTCGCCGCGGCCGGCTCGCGGCGCGCCCAGACCTGTCTCGACGCGCTGGAGCAGATGGGCTCGCTGCTCGCCTGCGCCCAGCTCGGCATCACCGTCTGCTCGGTGCTGCTCGGTGCGATCTCCGAGGCGGCCCTGCACCACGCCCTCGAGCCCGTCGTGGAGCTCGTCGGCCTGCCCACCGGTGTCGCCGACGGCCTCGCACTGGCGCTCGCGCTGCTCCTCGTCGTCTACCTGCACGTCGTGGTGGGGGAGATGATCCCCAAGAACCTCGCGATCGCCGGCCCGGAGCGGGCCGCGATCCTCCTGGTGCCCGTGCTCATGACGATCACGCGCGTCCTGCGGCCGGTCATCACTGTCATGGAGCGGATCGCCAAGTCGCTGGTGCGGCTGTTCCGGGTCGAGCCCAAGGACGAGATCGCCTCGACGTTCACGGTCGAGGAGGTCGAGAGCATCCTCGCCGAGAGCCACCACGAGGGCCTGATCGAGGAGGGCCAGCAGTTCCTCGTCGGCGCGGCGCTGGAGTTCAGCGACAAGGACGCCGTCGACGTGGCGGTGCCCCTCTCCGAGCTCGTCACCCTGCCGCTGACCGCGACGCCCGACGACGTCGAACGGCTCGTGGCCAAGCGCGGCTTCTCGCGGTACCCGCTCGTCAACCGCGCCGGTGCGCTCGCGGGGTACCTGCACCTCAAGGACGTCCTGTATGCCGACGAGTCCGAGCGCGACATCGCCGTGCCGGTCAAGCGCGTGCGCAAGCTCGCGACGGTGCAGGAGGCCGACGAGGTCGAGGAGGTGCTGCGCACGATGCAGCGCACCGGGGCCCACCTCGCCCGGGTCGTCGACCCGGAGGGGTCGGACGTCGGCGTCGTCTTCCTCGAGGACGTCATCGAGGAGCTCGTCGGCGAGGTCGCCGACGCCTCGCAGCGCTGACCGGTAGGTTGACCGGCAGGTTGCCCGGGACGGCTGGGAGGTCCCGACGCGCCGGGGCGGTCCGCTGCTAGCAGGTCCACATCGTGGCCGGCACCCTCACCTGGCTGAGGACACTTCGGGGCGAATCGGTCCTATCGGCGGGAAATGTCTGCGCTCTGCCGCCCGCAGGCACCCTCGAGCGGCTAGCCTCCGACGCGCAGGGAGATCGTGAGGTTTCTCGATGAGAACTGTTTCCGTCCCCAGGTACGGCCTCGTGCTCGGCGTCATCGCGGCGCTGACCGTACCCACCCTCGGTGTCGCGGCGGCCATCGCCCGCCCCGTCGGAGGAGGTTCCACCCCTGTCGCCATTGCCGTGTCGCCGTCCTCCAGGCACGTCCACCACGTCACCAAGACCACATCTCCGTCGTCGTCGAGCACGACCGCCTCTGCGACCAGCTCCACGACGTCGAGCTCCACCTCGAGCACAGCCACCTCCTCGACGACCAGCAAGACCTCGACCACGTCCTCGACGACCACCGCGCCGAGCGGCACGATGCCCACCCCGTCAGGGGTCGTCTACGCCGACCACGTCGCGCAGTGGAACGTGCTGTGCACCTCCGACCACTTCCTCAGGGACGACCCGATCGTGTTCCCCGGCGCGCCGGGGGCCTCCCACCAGCACACCTTCTACGGGAACAGGTCCACGAACGCCGCCACGACCCTGGCCAGCCTGTCGGCGAGCAGCCCCTCGAGCTGCGGTCGCGGCATGGGGACGAGCGACCTCTCGGCCTACTGGGTGCCATCGCTCATGAAGAAGAACTCCGACGGCACCACCACCTGGGTCCAGAGCGACCAGACCGACGTCGTGTACTACCGCCGGGCCGGCGGCGGCAGGGGTCCCGGAGTGCTGCCCTTCCCCAAGGGCCTCAGGATGATCGCGGGCAACGCCAAGGCGACGTCGGACCAATCGATCTCCATCGTCCAGTGGGACTGCACGGGCGGCCAGGAGCTCCCGCACATGTACCAGTGCCCCAGCGACCCGTCACGAGAGATCCACGCGTCGCTGGTCTTCCCGAGCTGCTGGGACGGCGTGCACCTCGACAGTGCCGACCACAAGTCCCACATGGCGTATGCCGCTGCCGACGGCACGTGTCCGTCGGACCACCCCGTGTCCCTTCCACAGGTCACCTTCGAGCTGGAGTACTCCGGCATCCATGGCGGTCCTGACTACTTCCTCGCCAGCGGTGGCATCTACTCGATGCACGGCGACTTCTTCGCCGACTGGGACAACCAGGTGCAGAACGCCTTGGTCGCGGCCTGCCTGAACAAGGCTCGTGAGTGCGGCGACATGAACCGCGACGGCACCACCCTGTTCCGCCCGGACTACGACCCCGAGCCGATCACGATCGACATGACGAAGTACCCCACCACCTCGCCCTGGGACGGCCGCAACCTCCAGGAGCCCACGCCCACCGCGTCCTCGACCACGATGACGATGGCGGGGATGGGGCACTGATGCCCGCGGACCGGCAGGACCCGGGCAGGGCTCCGGGAGCGTCCTGAGCCACCGACGCCGAAGGGCCGGCCGCAGTGCGGCCGGCCCTTCGGCGGTGTGGTGCCCCCGGCAGGATTCGAACCTGCGCTCCCGCCTCCGGAGGGCGGTGCTCTATCCCCTGAGCTACGGGGGCGACACGTGCGCCCCGCAACAGGGCGCCCGCAGAGGTTAGCAGCCTAGGGTGGCTCCCATGG
The DNA here is from genome assembly GCF_032464895.1 of Phycicoccus sp. M110.8. Taxonomy (NCBI): domain Bacteria; kingdom Bacillati; phylum Actinomycetota; class Actinomycetes; order Micrococcales; family Intrasporangiaceae; genus Phycicoccus; species Phycicoccus sp. M110.8. The sequence goes on along the minus strand of NZ_JAWDIC010000003.1, from coordinate 34,553 downwards.
AAACCGGGGGACTGGTGTGGGTCTGCGACGACACCGAGCAGATCCGCCGCCTCATCCGGCTCAACCTCGAGCTCGAGGGCTACGACGTCGAGGAGCTCGGCGACGGCGAGGCGCTCCTCGGCCGGTTGCGCGAGGTCGAGCAGCTCCCCGACGTCATCACCCTCGACGCCCAGATGCTGCCGCGCGACGGCTGGTGGGCCATCGCCCGGATCCGCGAGGACACCCGGCTGGCGGGGATCCCGGTGATCATGGTGACGGCGTCGGTCCACCAGCACGACCGCGCGCAGGCCACCGGATCGGGGCTCGACGCGTTCGTCGCCAAGCCGTTCGACCCCGACGACCTGATCGCGCTGGTCAGGGGCTTCGTGGCCGGCGGCAGGGGCGCCCCGTCCGCGCCCTAGAATCAGGCGGGTGACCCCCGAAGAGCTCTCCACCGCCATCCGCACCGCCCTCGCCGACGCCGTCGCCGCCGGCGAGCTCCGCGTGGACGTGCCGGAGCAGGTGCGCGTGGAGCGACCGCGCAACCGCGACCACGGGGACTGGTCCACCAACGTCGCCATGCAGCTCGCCAAGGGTGCAGGTGTGCCGCCGCGCGAGCTCGCGACGCAGCTCGCCGCCCGCCTCGGCGCGGTCGACGGGGTCAAGGCCGTCGATGTCGCGGGTCCCGGCTTCCTCAACATCACCCTCGACGCCGCCTCTGCCGGCGAGCTGGCGCGCAGCATCGTCGAGGCCGGCCTCGCCTACGGCCGCAACGAGTCCGAGGCCGGCCACGTCATCAACCTCGAGTACATCTCGGCCAACCCCACCGGACCGCTGCACCTCGGCCACACCCGGTGGGCCGCGCTCGGCGACGCCATGGCCCGCCTGCTCAAGGCGTCCGGCGCGACGTTGACGACCGAGTACTACCTCAACGACGCCGGCGCGCAGATGGACAAGTTCGCGCGCAGCGTCGTCGCCCGTGCCAAGGGGGAGCCGACGCCGGAGGGTGGGTACCCCGGCGAGTACATCGACACCCTCGCCGCCGCCGTGCTCCAGCAGCGCCCGGACCTGCCCGGGCTGCCCGAGGACGAGGCGATGGCCGTCGCCCGCGAGCTCGCGTACCCGCTGCAGCTGGCCGACATCCGCGAGACGCTCGAGGCGTTCGGCGTGCACTTCGACGTCTGGTTCTCGGAGAAGACGCTGCACGACGAGGGCGCGGTCGAGCAGGCGGTCGCCCGGCTGCGGGAGCAGGGGCACGTCTTCGACCAGGACGACGCCATCTGGCTGCGCACCACCGACTTCGGCGACGACAAGGACCGGGTGCTCATCCGGGCCAACGGCGAGCCGACGTACTTCGCCGCCGACGCCGCGTACTACCTGTCCAAGAAGGACCGCGGGTTCGACGAGAAGATCTACCTGCTCGGCGCCGACCACCACGGCTACATCAACCGGCTCAAGGCCATCGCTGCCTGCGCGGGGGACGACCCCGAGCACAACATCGAGGTCAAGATCGGCCAGCTGGTCAACCTGGGCGGTGCGCGCCTGTCCAAGCGCGCCGGCAACATCATCGAGCTGCGCGACCTCATCGACTGGATCGGCACGGACGCGATCCGGTACTCCCTGGCGCGCTACCCGTCCGACAGCCCGCTGTCGCTCGACGGCGAGGAGCTGCGCAAGCAGACCAACGACAACCCCGTCTTCTACGTGCAGTACGCCCACGCCCGGACCTCGAACGTGGCGCGGCTCGCGAACGAGGACGGCGTCCGCCGCGAGGACGGGTTCGACCCGAGCCTGCTGTCGGACCCGACCGAGGCCGCGCTGCTGGCGATCCTCGGCGACTTCCCCCGGGTCGTCGCCCAGGCCGCGCACCTGCGCGAGCCGCACCGGGTGGCGCGCTACCTCGAGGACCTCGCCGGCCGCTTCCACAAGTGGTACGACACGTGCCGGGTGCGTCCGATGAGCGCCGACGAGCAGATCACCGACGTGCACCGCACGCGCCTGTGGCTCAACGACGCCACCCGCCAGGTCTTGGCCAACGGACTGGACCTGCTGGGGGTCTCGGCACCCGACAGGATGTAGCCCATGCGTGCACACGAGGCAGGGGCGCTCCACGCCGAGGGCTACGGCGGGCCGCCCCACTGGCTGCCCTGGCCGACCGACGTCATGGAGCTGCTGCCGCAGCTCTGGCCGCAGACCATCGGCCGTGACGAGCAGGGCCGGCTGACCGTCGGCGGCCTCGACGTGGTGAGCATCGCGCGCGAGTTCGGCACCGCGGCATACGTCGTGGACGAGGAGGACTTCCGCGCCCGGGCGCGCGCGTTCCGCGACGACTTCGCGGCGCCGTTCGGCGACCTCGGTGGGGTGGACGTCTACTACGCGGGCAAGGCGTTCCTGTGCACGGAGGTCGCCCGGTGGGTGGCCCAGGAGGGGCTCTCGCTCGACGTCTGCAGCGGCGGTGAGCTCGCGGTCGCGCAGCGGGCCGGCTTCCCGGCGGAGCGGATCGGCATGCACGGCAACAACAAGAGCCTCGCCGAGATCCGCCAGGCGCTCGAGTACGGCGTCGGCCGCATCGTCGTCGACTCCTTCGAGGAGATCGACCGGGTGGCCTCGGTCGCGACGGACCTGGGCATGCGCGCCCCCGTCATGGTGCGCGTGACCGTCGGCGTCGAGGCCCACACGCACGAGTTCATCGCGACCGCCCACGAGGACCAGAAGTTCGGCTTCTCGCTGGCGGGCGGCCAGGCGGCGGAGGCCGTCGCGCGCATCCTCGCCCGGCCGGACGCCCTTGACCTGCGGGGCCTGCACTCCCACATCGGCAGCCAGATCTTCGACACCTCCGGCTTCGAGGTGTCGGCCCGGCGGCTGGTCGGGCTGCACGCCGAGGTCGCGCACGTCCACGGCGTGCACCTGCCCGAGATGGACCTCGGCGGCGGCTACGGCATCGCCTACACCTCGGAGCACACCCCGTTGTCACCGCGCGCCCTCGGCGAGCAGATGGCCGACCTCGTGCGCCGCGAGCTCAAGGCGGTCGGCGACGGCGGCCCCGACACCCCGGCGCCGCGGATCTCGATCGAGCCCGGCCGCGCGATCGTCGGGCCGAGCACGTTCACCCTCTACGAGGTCGGCACCGTCAAGGACGTCGACCTGGGCGGGGGAGCCAAGCGCACCTACGTCAGCGTCGACGGCGGGATGAGCGACAACATCCGTACGGCGCTCTACGACGCCGACTACTCGTGCACGCTGGCGAGTCGCCGCTCCGACGCCGCGCCCCGGCTGGCCCGGGTCGTCGGCCGGCACTGCGAGTCCGGCGACATCGTCGTGATGGACGAGTACCTGCCCGACGACATCGCGCCCGGTGACCTCGTCGCCGTGCCCGGCACGGGCGCGTACTGCCGCAGCATGGCGAGCCAGTACAACCACACCCCGCGTCCGCCGGTCCTGGCCGTCCGTGACGGTGTGGCCCGGGTGCTGGTGCGCCGCGAGACGGTCGAGGACCTGCTCGCCCTCGACGTCGGCTGACACCGGGCGCCGACCGCACCGTCGCGGCTGGTGGCCGCGGGAGCGCCCCCGGCGCGCCCGCGGCCGCGCGCCCCGCGCGCCCGGCGCCGCGCGGCCGGTAGGGTCCGGTCACGGGCCCGCCGGCGTCCGGATCGCGGACCACGCGGGTCCACAGGGTGGACACCGGGGGAGGATGGGCCGGTGCTGAACGAGGAGCGGTCGGTGAGCGAGGCGGGACGCGAGGGGCAGGAGACCCAGCAGGCCACGACGCCGTTGCGCGTCGCCCTGCTGGGTTGCGGCGTCGTCGGGTCGTCGGTCGCGCGCATGCTCACCGAGCACGCCGACGACCTCGCGGCCCGCGTGGGCCGCCCCCTCGAGCTGGTCGGCATCGCCGTGCGCCGTCCGGGCCGGGAGCGTCCCGACGTGCCCGTCGACCCGAGCCTGTTCACCGCGGACGCCGAGGAGCTGGTCACCCGCGCCGACATCGTCGTCGAGGTCATCGGCGGCATCGAGCCGGCGAGGTCGCTCATCGAGTCGGCCATGAAGCACGGTGCCTCGGTCGTCTCCGCCAACAAGGCGCTGCTGGCCGAGGCGGGACCGGCTCTCTACGCCGCGGCGGCCGAGCACGGAGTCGACCTCTACTACGAGGCAGCCGTCGCCGGCGCCATCCCTATCCTGCGCCCGATCCGCGAGTCGCTCGCCGGTGACGACGTGCGCCGGGTCCTCGGCATCGTCAACGGCACCACCAACTACGTCCTCGACAAGATGGACACGACCGGCCAGGGCTTCGCCGAGGCCGTCGAGCAGGCCCAGGCGCTGGGCTACGCCGAGGCCGACCCGACCGCCGACGTCGAGGGCTTCGACGCCGCCGCCAAGGCCGCCATCCTCGCGTCGCTGGCGTTCCACACCCGCGTCTCCAGCGACCAGGTCCACCGCGAGGGCATCACCGAGGTGTCGGCCGCCGACGTCCAGGCTGCGCGCGACATGGACTGCGTGGTCAAGCTGCTCGCGATCTGCGAGCGCACCGAGACGGTCGACGACGAGGGTCGCCCGACCCCCGGCGTCAGCGTCCGGGTGCACCCGGCGATGATCCCGCGCAGCCACCCGCTCGGCGGGGTGCGCGACGCGTTCAACGCCGTCTTCGTCGAGGCGGACGCCGCCGGCCAGCTCATGTTCTACGGCAAGGGCGCGGGCGGCGACCCCACGGCCAGCGCCGTCCTCGGCGACGTCGTCGCCGTCGCGCGCCACCGCGTGGGCGGCGGACGTGGACCGGGCGAGTCGGCATACGCGGACCTGCCCGTGCTGCCCATGGGGCGCGCCCTGACGAGGTACCACATCAGCCTCGACGTGGCCGACCGCCCGGGTGTCCTGGCGCAGGTGGCGACCGCCTTCGCCGCGCACGACGTGTCGATCGAGACGGTCCGCCAGCGGATCGTCGAGCACCCGGGCGACGACGGCGCGCCCAGCACCCGCGCGCAGCTCGTGGTCGTCACGCACACCGCCCCGGACGCGGCGCTCGCCGCGACGGTGGAGGCGCTGGCCGAGCTCGAGACGGTCCGCGAGGTCACCTCGGTCATGCGGGTGGAGGGAGCCTGATGGCACATCTGTGGCGCGGGGTCATCCGCGAGTATGCCGACCGGCTGCCCATGCTCGAGGGTGCCCCGGTGGTCACCCTGCAGGAGGGCGGCACCCCGCTCATCCCGGCCGAGCGGCTCAGCGAGCGCGTGGGCGCCGAGGTGTTCGTCAAGTACGAGGGGCTCAACCCGACCGGCTCGTTCAAGGACCGGGGCATGACCGCAGCGATCTCCATGGCCGCCAAGCACGGTGCCAAGGCCGTCATCTGCGCCTCGACCGGCAACACCAGCGCCAGCGCCGCGGCCTACGCCGTCAAGGCGGGCATGGCGTGCGCCGTGCTCGTGCCCGACGGCAAGATCGCCATGGGCAAGCTCAGCCAGGCGATCGCCCACGGCGCCACGCTGCTGCAGGTCGAGGGCAACTTCGACGACTGCCTCACCGTGTCGCGCAAGCTCGCGGAGTCCTACCCCGTGGAGCTCGTCAACTCGGTGAACCCGGCTCGCATCGAGGGCCAGAAGACCGCGTCCTTCGAGGTCGTCGACGCCCTCGGCGACGCGCCCGACATCCACTGCCTGCCCGTGGGCAACGCCGGCAACATCACCGCGTACTGGAAGGGCTACCGCGAGTACCACCAGGGCTCGCCGACCCCCGGACCGGCGTCGCAGCTGCCGCAGATGTGGGGCTTCCAGGCAGCCGGTGCGGCGCCCATCGTCCTCGGCCACCCCGTCGACGAGCCCGACACGCTCGCCACGGCGATCCGCATCGGCAACCCCGCCTCGTGGCGGCAGGCGGAAGCTGCCCGCGACGAGTCCGGTGGCCGCATCGAGTCGGTCACCGACGAGCAGATCCTCGCCGCCCACCGCATCCTCTCGGCGGAGGAGGGCATCTTCGTCGAGCCGGCGTCGGCCGCCTCGGTCGCGGGCCTGCTGCAGGCCCACGCGGCCGGGCAGGTCCCGTCCGGGGCGCGCATCGTGTGCACGGTGACCGGCCACGGCCTCAAGGACCCGCAGTGGGCCCTGCGCCAGGCGGACGGCTCGGAGGTGCAGCCGACGCGCATCCCGGTCGACGCCTACTCGGCCGCGGTCGCCCTCGGCTTCGAGGGCTGATGGCCGACCGCCTGGCCCCGGGGGCCTGCGTCGAGGTGCGGGTCCCGGCGAGCAGCGCCAACCTCGGCCCGGGCTTCGACTCCGTCGGTCTCGCCCTCGGCATCTGGGACTCCTGCACGGCGACCGTCACCGAGGAGCCCGGCGTGGTGGTCGACGTCGAGGGCCAGGGTGCCGGAGAGGTCCCGCGAGACGCCTCGCACCTCGTGGTCCGCACCATGCTGCGGGCGTGGGGCGAGCTCGGGGTCGCCCCGCCGGAGGGGCTGCACCTGCGCTGTCGCAACTCCGTGCCGCACGGCCGTGGCCTCGGCTCGTCCGCGACTGCGATCGTCACGGGAATCGTTGCGGCACAAGCGATCCATGACGTATGCCGTGGGGCCGGCGAGGACCTCGATCTCGCCTTCACCAACGACCTCGCAGCCCGGCTCGAGGGCCATCCCGACAACTCCTCGGCCTCGGTCTTCGGTGGGTTGACGCTGTCCTGGTCCGAGGGGGAGGGGCACACCGGCACCGTCCGGCTGAGGCCGCACCCCGACCTGGACGTGCTCGTCCTCGTCCCCGGTGCGCAGCTGTCCACGGCCACGGCCAGGTCGGTCCTGCCGACCCACGTCCGGCACGCCGACGCGGCGCGGAACTCGGCCCGGGCGGCCCTGCTGGTGCACGCCCTCACCGCCGACCCGGGGCTGCTCCTGCCGGCCACGAGGGAGTGGTTGCACCAGGAGGCGCGGCGCGAGTCCTTCGCCGCGTCGATGCAGCTCGTGGACCTGTTGCGCGACCGGGGCCACGCCGCGGTCATCTCCGGGGCCGGGCCCTCGGTCCTCGTGCTGGGCCGGTCCGGGGACCTCGACGAAGCGGCGGGAGCAGCGCCCCGGGACTGGCTCGTCAGCCGGCCCGGGATCCCCGCGGTGGGGGCGCAGGCGGTACGCCGGACACGCGGTGGCCCGATTTCCCAGACACGGGACTGACCGCCCCGGCAACGGTGTTACATTGAGTGCGCGCCTCCCCGAGATGCCCCCTTTTGGCGAAGCATCCCCCGGTGAGCTGCACCCACCACATGTCGGCCGCCCCGATGCTGCCGTGGCCCTGTCGTGCCGCATGTGACCCAACTGGTCAGTCTCTGACCCAAGCACCGGACCGAATCTGACCGGTCCGCATACGAGGGGGAAGGATCCTTCGTGACAGACACCACCACTCTCGACACTGCGAGCCCGCAGGACGAGAAGCCGCGACGTTCCGGCGCCCTCAGCACCATGAAGGTGGCTGAGCTCCAGGGCCTCGCGGCGAGCATGGGCATCACCGGCACCGCGAAGATGCGCAAGAACGACCTCGTGACCGCCATCAAGGACCGCCAGTCCGGGGGGAGCGCGCCGGTCCGCCAGGAGACCCGGCCGGAGGCCGCCCGCACGCCGGCCGCCGACCGTGCGCCGCGCCGTGCCGCCCGCGTCGAGGGCGCTCCCGGCGCCGAGGGTGCCGCCCGGACCGAGGGTGCCGCCCGGACCGAGGGCGACGTCCGCGCCGACCGCGCTGGCGACACCCGCGAGGACCGACCCGCCCGCGACGAGGCGGGCCGTGGTGACCGCCGCGCCGACCGTGCCGACCGCGGCGAGGACGCCCGTGGCGACCGTCGTGGCGACGAGCGCCGTGGCGACCAGCGCGGTGACCGTGGCGACCAGCGCGGTGACCGGCAGGGGAGCCGCGAGGGGGTCGAGAACCGTGAGGGCCGCCGCGAGGGCGACGGTCGTCAGGGCGACACCCGCCAGGGCGACAACCGACAGGGCGACAACCGGCAGGGCGACACCCGCCGTGACCACGACCGCGACGCGGACGCCCGTGACACCCGCCAGAACGACAACCGCCAGGGCGACAACCGCCAGGGGGGCACCCGGCGGGACCGCGACCAGGACGGCCGCGACGACCGCTCCGGTGAGGACCGGCAGCAGGGCCGCGGCCAGAACGCGGGCCAGGGCGGCTTCGACGACGACGGCGAGGGCCGTGGGCGTCGACGCAACCGCAACCGGAACCGCAACCGGGACAAGCGTCGCGGTGGCCGCGGCGACTTCGGTGACTACGAGGGCGAGCCGCAGGTGACCGAGGACGACGTCCTCGTGCCCGTGGCCGGCATCCTCGACGTGCTCGACAACTACGCCTTCGTCCGCACGTCCGGCTACCTGCCCGGCCCGAACGACGTGTACGTGCCGCTCGGCATGGTCAAGAAGAACGGCATGCGCAAGGGCGACGCCGTCACGGGCGCGGTCAAGGCGCAGCACGACGACCAGCAGGCGCAGCGCCAGAAGTTCAACGCGCTGGTGCGCCTCGACACGGTCAACGGCATGAGCCCCGACGACGCGCGCAAGCGGGTCGAGTTCGGCAAGCTGACGCCGCTGTACCCGCAGCAGCGCCTGCGCCTGGAGACCGAGCCGCACATCCTCACCACCCGGGTCATCGACCTCGTCGCCCCGATCGGCAAGGGCCAGCGCGGCCTCATCGTCGCCCCGGCCAAGGCCGGCAAGACGATGGTGATGCAGGCGATCGCCAACGCCATCACGACGAACAACCCCGAGTGCCACCTCATGGTCGTCCTCGTCGACGAGCGTCCCGAGGAGGTCACCGACATGCAGCGCGCGGTCAAGGGCGAGGTCATCTCCTCGACCTTCGACCGGCCGGCCGAGGACCACACGACGGTCGCCGAGCTGGCGATCGAGCGCGCCAAGCGGCTCGTCGAGATGGGGCACGACGTGGTCGTGCTCCTCGACTCGATCACCAAGCTGGGTCGCGCCTACAACCTCGCCGCCCCGGCAAGCGGACGCATCCTGTCCGGTGGTGTCGACTCCGCTGCGCTCTACCCGCCGAAGAAGTTCTTCGGCGCCGCGCGCAACATCGAGAACGGCGGCTCGCTCACCATCCTGGCCACCGCACTGGTCGAGACCGGCTCGCGGATGGACGAGGTGATCTTCGAGGAGTTCAAGGGCACCGGGAACATGGAGCTCAAGCTCGACCGTGGGCTGGCCAACCGCCGGATCTTCCCCGCGGTCGACGTCAACAACTCCGGCACCCGCAAGGAGGAGATCCTGCTCTCCTCCGAGGAGCTCAAGATCATGTGGAAGCTGCGCCGGGTGCTCGCCGCACTCGACCAGCAGCAGGGCATCGAGCTGCTCATCGACCGGATCAAGAAGACGAAGAGCAACATCGAGTTCCTCATGCAGGTCCAGCAGGCGTCCTCGATCAGGATCGACGACGACAAGGACGACTGACGCACCATCCCGCGTGGACGCCGGTCGTCCGCGCAATCCGTCCGAGGGCCCGGCACCGAACAGGTGCCGGGCCCTCGGGCTGACCGGGTCCCCGGTGAGCGGGGTGCTCGTGACGGACCCGCCGGTGACCGGACGGCCCCCTGCCGGTCCTCCGTTCGCGCACATCCGGTCCACCCTGCATGTCTCGACCGTCGCGGTGGCCTGCGGCACCGTACATTTGAGCCCGTACACGCGCGGGCAGCCAGAGAGGACCGACGTTGACCACGCCACAGGGGACCCGGGTGCTCGTCGCCGACGACGACCCGGACATCCGAGACCTCGTCGACTTCAAGCTCAGCCAGGCCGGCTACACCGTGCAAGCCGTCCCCGACGGCCTCGCGGCGTGGGAGGCCTTCCAGGAGGAGGCCCCCGCCCTGGTCATCCTCGACGTCATGATGCCGGGGCTGTCCGGTATCGACGTCCTGCGCAAGATCCGCGACAGCGAGACCCCCACCACCCCCGTCCTGCTGCTCTCGGCGAAGTCGCGTGACACCGACGTCGACACGGGGTTCGCGGTCGGGGCGGACGACTACGTCATCAAGCCGTTCAGCCCCCGCGAGCTCCTGCACCGCGTGAACGGGATCCTCTCCCGGGCGCGATGAGCTGGCACACGCTGGTCGTCGCGACGCTCGTCGTCCTCGTGGGCGTCGTGGCACTGGCGGTGGTCGTGGTCCTCACCAAGGTGCTGCGCACCCGGCGTGAGCAGGCGGCCCGGGCCGCCCTCGCCCCGTACCGCCTCCACCTCGTGGCCCTGGCCGCGGGGGAGGACGAGGACGGCAGCCACCTGCAGGCGCTCATGGAGGCGCCCGCCGCCGTCCACGGCGTCGTCGACGACGCGGTCGTCGAGTTCCTGCAGAAGGTCCGCGGGGCGCCGACCGACGAGCTCTCCATGGTTCTGCTGACCCACGGCGCCCTCGAACGCGCGCCGCACCACCTGCGCAGCCGCAGCGAGCGCGAGCGGGCCCGCGCCGCGCAGATGCTCGGCCTGTGCCGCGTCGGGAGCGCCCTGCCGCTGCTCATCACGGCGTTGCAGGACTCCTCGCTCGAGGTCCGGGTGGCCGCCGCCCAGGCGCTGGGCCAGCTCGGCGAGCCGACCGCGGCAGCGCCGCTGCTGGCGGCGGTGGGCGCCGAGCACGGCATACCGGCCGGCATCGGTGCCGACGCGGTGAGCAGCCTCGGCGTCGGCGTCGCACCGGCACTCGTGGACGCCCTGGGATCGGGCAGCTCGACCACCCGCACGGTGGCGGCGTACGTCAGCGGCGTGGGGAGCTTCCGCCGCAGCGTCCCGGCTCTGCGCGAGCTCGTCCGGTCCGACCCCGACCTCACCGTCCGGGAGACCAGCGCGACGGCGCTGGGCAACATCGGCGCGGCCGACGACGTGGAGGTGCTCGCCGAGCACACCGGCGCCGCGCACCCGCTGCCGCTGCGGCGCATCTGCGCGGAGGCGCTCGGCGCCCTCGGCGACCCCGCCGCGGTCCCGCACCTCAGCGCCCTGCTCTCCGACCCCGACCCGCGGCTGGCCGAGATCGCCGCCAGCAGCCTGCTGGAGCTCGGGCCACGCGGCCGGGCGGTCGTCGCCCCGGTCGAGGAGGAGGAGGCCCGCACGGCGCAGGAGGGTGCCTGGGACGACCGGCGTGGCCTGCCGGTCGCGTCCGCCGTCACGGTGGCCGCGCTTCGGGACGGCGTGCCCGACCCGCTGGGGCAGGGTTCGACGGACGCCCCGGGGAGCGCCCGGTGACCGACTTCCTGGAGTCGCTGCGCCCGGGTGTCGTGTGGCTGCTGGAGGTCACGACGGTCCCGGTGCTCGTCTACTTCGTCCTCATCAACTCCTCCTACCTCGTCACCATCGCGCTGGCAGCCCTGGAGATCCGGGCCCAGCGCCGCCGTGACGAGGCCGGCGTCCAGACGATGGGACGGTCGCTGACGCCGGGGGTGTCGGTCCTCGTACCGGCGCACAACGAGGAGGCCGGGATCGTCACGTCGGTCAAGGCCCTGCTCTCGCTGCGCCACCCGCGCCACGAGGTCGTCGTCGTCGACGACGGCAGCACCGACCAGACGCTGGCCCGGCTCGTCGAGGCCTTCGACCTCGTGCAGATCCCGCGGGTCCTGCCCCAGGACGTCCACGTCGAGGCCGCCCTGCGCGGCGTCTACGTGCCCCGCGACGGGCGCACGCGGCTGCTGGTCGTGACCAAGGACAACTCCGGCAAGACCGAGGCGGTCAACACCGGCATCAACGCGGCCACCGAGCCGCTGGTCGCCGTCATCGACGCCGACTCCGTGCTCGAGCCCGACGCCCTGCTGCGGGTCGCCCAGCCGTTCTCCGACGACCCCACCCGCATGGTGGCGACCGGCGGCACCATCCGCGCCGTCAACGGGTGCCGCGTGGTGTCGGGGCGCGTGGTCAAGGTCGGCCTCCCGCGCACGTGGCTGCCGCGGATCCAGGTGGTCGAGTACTTCCGGGCGTTCCTGCTCGGCCGCACCGGCTGGTCCCGCCTCGGTGGCCTCATCCTCATCAGCGGTGCGTTCGGCCTGTTCCGCCGCGACATCCTGGTGGAGGTCGGGGGCCTGGACCACACCAGCATCGGCGAGGACTTCGAGCTCGTGATGCGGATCCACCGGCACCTGCGCGACGAGGACCGGGACTACCGCGTGCAGTTCGTCCCGGAACCGGTCTCGTGGACCGAGGCGCCCTCGACCTTCCGCGTGATGCGCAACCAGCGCCGTCGCTGGCACCGCGGGCTGTGGGAGACCCTGTGGGCCTACCGCGGAATGCTGCTGCGCAAGCGGTACGGCCGGGTCGGCTGGGTCGCCCTGCCGTACTACTGGCTGTTCGAGCTGGTCGCGCCGCTGCTCGAGGCGTACGGCATCGTCATCCTCCCGCTCGCGCTGTGGCTGGACGTGGTGGACGTGCCCTTCGCGCTGCTGTTCCTCCTGCTCGCCTACGGGTATGCCGTCTTCGTCACCCTGGCCGCCCTGGCCGTGGAGGAGTGGGCCTTCCACCGGCACGAGCGCTGGCGGGACCTCGGCCTGATCCTGCTGTCCTCGGTGCTCGAGAACGTCGGGTACCGCCAGCTCACCGTGTGGTGGCGCCTCGAGGGCTGGTGGGCCAGCCTGCGGGGGCGCAAGCAGGTGTGGGGCGTCATGACGCGCACGGGGTTCGAGGGCGGCGACACTCCGTGACGAGGGGTCCGGGCCGGCGTCGAGGAGGGGCGGGCCTGGCCAGCCGGTCGGTCGGCGTGCAGGTCCGCGTCCTGGCCGGGAGCCTCCTCGTGGTCCTGCCGGTGCTCTTCGGCCTGGTCTTCGCCCAGCTGGTGCACCAGAGCCAGGCCGCCTCGGTGCTCACGCTCTCGCTCGGACCGGCCTTCGAGTTCAACAACACCGCGCTGCTCGACATGACCGAGGCGGAGGCGGGGTGGAGCCAGGAGGTCAACGGCGCCGTCCCGGTGATCCGCTACCGGCTCAAGGAGGACATCGTCACCGCGGACCTCGACCGCGTGGCCGGTGCCATCGCCTCGGACTCCCTCGACGACTCCCGCCGCGGCCGCTACGCGCCCCTCCTCGCGACGCAGCGCTCGGCGGTCCGGGCCTGGTTCGAGGCCGCCGACCGGGCCGAGGCCGACCTCGGCCAGTCCCTGTCGACCACGAGCACCGCGGAGGCGGACGCCATCCGGGCCTACCGGGACGTGCGCGACAGCAACCGGGCCCTGGCCGCCGCCCTCCGGACCGAGCGCGACTCCGCCCGGCGGGAGGTGCGCGCGTCCTCCGGCACCGCCACCGCGCTGCTCGCCGTGGCCGTGGTGCTCACGACCGTGCTGCTGGCCCTGTGGGGGATGCTGCTGCGGCGCTCGGTCTCGCGTCCGCTCGAGCGGCTGCGCTCGGTCGTGGCGCGGCACCGCGACGGCGACCGCGACGCCGCGGCCGACGACACCACCGGGGCCGCCGAGGTGCGCGGGCTGGCGGCCGACTTCAACGGACTGACCCGGGCCAACCTCGTCCTCCAGGAGCAGCAGGCCTCCGTCCTGCTGCTGCACCAGCTCGCGCTCGACGTCGCCAGGGTCGTCCACGACGCCCCCGACATCGACTCCGCCGTGTATGCCGTGTGCGCCATGCTCGGGGAGGGCCTGGGGGCCGACCGGGTCCTGCTCTACACCCACGACGAGGAGGGCAGGGTCGACCAGCGCACCCAGTGGCGCCGGTACGACCTGCCCGACCTGCCGCCGCTCCCGCCGTCGCTCGGTCAGGAGGTCGCGCTGGTCAACGAGGAGCTCCGCGGGGCCGGCACGTTCTTCGCCGTGCCCGACTTCCTCGAGCCGGTGGTGCAGGAGCAGGACCGGGCCCGGCGCTTCTACCGGGCCACCGGGGCGCGCAGCCTGCTCATGGTCCCCCTGGGGGCCGGCCAGCGAGGACTCGGCGTCCTGTCCGTCATGATGGTCGACGGCCCCCGCCGGTGGCGCCGGCACGAGATCCAGGCGGCCCAGCAGTGCGCCGGGTACGTCGCGCAGTCGATCGTCTCGCTGCGGCTGCGCGAGCTGCAGGACGACCAGGTCACCCGGCTCACCGAGCTCGACCGGCAGAAGACGGACTTCCTCGCGACCGTGTCGCACGAGCTGCGAACCCCGCTGACCTCGATCGCCGGCTACCTCGAGATGCTCGAGGACGGCGACTACGGCGAGCTCACCCGTCCCCAGCTCGACGCCCTGGGCACGATCCGGCGCAACGCCGTCCGGCTCCGGGGGATGATCGAGGACCTCCTCGTGCTCAACCGGATCGAGGCCTCGGGCGTCCAGCCCAGCCTGCAGGACGTGTCCGTCGCCCGCCTGCTCGGTGGTGTCGTGGAGGTGCTGCGTCCCAGCGCCGCGGCCGCCGGGGTCGAGCTGCAGCTGGCGCCCGTCGACCCGGGTCTCGTGGTGCGGGTGGACCAGCAGCACATGGAGCGGACCTTCATCAACCTGGGCTCCAACGCCGTGAAGTTCACCCCCGCCGGCGGGCGGGTGGACCTCTCGGCCCGCGCGGACGGGGAGCGCGTGGTCGTGACGGTGTCCGACACGGGGATCGGCATCCCGGCCTCGGAGCAGGCGAACCTGTTCCAGCGGTTCTTCCGCGCCAGCAACGCCACCCACAAGGCCATCCCCGGCACCGGCCTGGGGCTGGCCATCGCCCGGTCCATCGTCGCCGGGCACGGCGGGGACCTCGAGCTGGAGTCGGTCGAGGGCAGGGGGACGACGATCCGGGTGCGGCTGCCCCTCGTCGGCCCGGTCCCGGCGGGGAATGCCGCCCGCCTCGACGCCGTTTAGGAGAAGGTGCGCCACGTCTGGCACACTTGACCGCTGACCGGTTCACCGCAGCACGGGCAGATCCCGCGGACCCGGCCACACCGACTCAAGGAGCACGCTTTGAAGAAGGACATCCACCCGGAGTACGTCGCCACCACGGTGACCTGTACCTGTGGCAACACGTTCGAGACCCGCAGCACCGCTGCGAACGGCGCCATCCACGCCGAGGTCTGCTCGAACTGCCACCCGTTCTACACCGGCAAGCAGAAGATCCTCGACACCGGTGGCCGCGTGGCCCGCTTCGAGGCGCGCTACGGCAAGAAGGCCGCCAAGTAGCTTCCGCGATGCGCCGGTCCCGACCTCCACGGTCGGGGCCGGCGCATTTGTCTTCCCGAGAGACGTCTTCCCGAGAGACACCTTCCCGAGAGACACCCCCCACCCGCCGCCGCGCCGTCGCCGCGTGGCCACCCCCGAGACCGGAGAGCATCGATGCTGGAGTCCGCCGCCGCCCTCGTCGAGGAGCACGCCGCCCTGGAGGCGCAGCTGGCCGACCCCGCCGTCTTCGGCGACCAGGACAAGGTGCGCCAGCTGAACAAGCGGTATGCCGCGCTGGCGCCCACCGTCGCCGCGTACCACGCGTGGCACGCGGCCCGGGACGACCTGGCCGCCGCCCGCGAGCTCGCCACCGAGGACGCCTCGTTCGCCGACGAGGTCCCCGCGATGGAGCAGTCCCTGGCCGCTGCGGAGGAGAAGCTGCGCCGGCTGCTCGTGCCGCGCGACCCCGACGACGACCGCGACGTCATCCTCGAGGTCAAGGCGGGCGAGGGTGGCGACGAGTCGGCCCTGTTCGCCGGCGACCTGCTGCGGATGTACCTGCGCTACGCCGAGCGCCGCGGCTGGAGGACCGAGGTCATCGACGCGACGGAGTCCGACCTCGGCGGCTACAAGGACGTCCAGGTGGCCATCAAGGCCAAGGGCACGCCAGAGCCGGGCGACGCCCCGTGGGCGCGGCTCAAGTACGAGGGCGGGGTGCACCGCGTCCAGCGCGTGCCCGTCACCGAGAGCCAGGGCCGGATCCACACCTCCGCCGCGGGTGTCTGGGTCATGCCGGAGGCCGAGGAGGTCGAGGTCGAGCTCGACCCGAACGACCTCAAGATCGACGTCTACCGCTCGTCCGGCCCCGGCGGGCAGTCGGTCAACACGACCGACTCCGCCGTGCGCATCACGCACCTGCCGACCGGTGTCGTCGTCTCCTGCCAGAACGAGAAGAGCCAGCTCCAGAACAAGGAGTCGGCGATGCGGGTGCTGCGCGCACGGCTGCACCAGCTGGCCATGGACGAGGCCGCGGCCGCCTCCGCCGAGGCGCGCAAGAGCCAGGTGCGCACGGTCGACCGCAGCGAGCGGATCCGCACCTACAACTTCCCCGAGAACCGCATCTCCGACCACCGGACCGGGTTCAAGGCCTACAACCTCGACACGGTCCTCGACGGCGAGCTCGACCCGGTCGTCCAGTCCGCTGTCGACGCCGACGAGGCTGCCCGCATGGCCGCCGTCGCCGAGGGGTGAGCACGCTCCGGGCGGAGGTCCTCGCCGCCACCCGTGCCCTCGCGGACGCCGGCGTGCCGTCGCCGGAGGCCGACGCGCTCGCGCTCGCGGCGCACGCCCTCGGCTGCGAGGTCTCCGACGTCCGCCGACGGATGGTGCTGCTGGAGGAGTGCGACGCCGGCGTCGCCGACCGGTATGCCGGGCTCGTCGCCGAGCGCGCTGCGCGGCTGCCGCTGCAGCACCTGACCGGGCAGGCGCACTTCCGCCACCTCACCCTCAGCGTCGGGCCCGGGGTCTTCACCCCGCGCCCGGAGACCGAGGTCGTGGCCGGGTTCGCCATCGAGGCGGCGCGCGCCTGCGGTCCCACCCCGGTGGTCGTGGACCTCTGCACGGGGGCGGGCGCCATCGCGCTCGCGGTGGCCGACGAGCTGCCCGGCGCCACGGTCCACGCGGTCGAGCTCTCGGTCGACGCGCACGCCTGGGCGGCGCGCAACGTCGAGGCGACCGGGCTGCCGGTGCAGCTGCGCCTCGGCGACGCCACCACGGCATACCCCGAGCTCGACGGCACGGTCGACGTCGTGGTGTCCAACCCGCCCTACATCCCCGTCGGGATGGTGCCGCTGGACCCCGAGGTCCGCGACCACGACCCCGAGGTGGCGCTCTACGGCGGCAGCGAGGACGGTCTCGCCATCCCGCTCGCGGTGGCGCGCCGAGCAGCCGGCCTGCTGCGCCCGGGCGGCACCCTCGTGATGGAGCACGCCGACAGCCAGGGCCAGACGCTCCCGGCGGCCCTGCGCCGCACGGGGGAGTGGGCCGACGTCGTCGACCACCCGGACCTCACCGGTCGCCCCCGCGCGACCGTCGCCACGCGCGCCTGACCCTCACGCCACTCTCGCACTCGTGGCCACTGAGCCGCGGTGTGGGCCACGGGCCCCGGGGGCCAGTGGCCCGAAGTCACATTCCCGAGGCGCGGCGGAGCGGAGCCGGGCCCTTAGTCGGGTCGCGGCGCCACCGGAATAGGCTGTGCCGCATGAGCCCGGTCTACGACTGCACCACCGACGAGGGTCGCGCCGAGGGGGTCGCCAAGGCCGCCGAGGCAGTACGCGCCGGGGAGGTGGTGGTCCTCCCGACCGACACCGTGTACGGCGTCGGCGCCGACGCGTTCTCCGCCGAGGCGGTCGCCTCCGTGCTGGCGGCCAAGGGCCGCGGGCGCGAGATGCCGCCCCCGGTCCTGGTCCCCAGCGTCCGCACCGTCGACGGCCTCGCCACCGACGTGCCGGCCTACGCCCGCGACCTCATCGCCGAGTTCTGGCCGGGGCCGCTCACCCTCGTCCTGACCGCGCAGGCGTCGCTCATGTGGGACCTCGGCGACACCAACGGCACGGTCGCCCTGCGGATGCCGCAGGACGACGTCGCGCTCGCGCTGCTCACCGAGGTGGGCCCGCTGGCCGTGACGAGCGCCAACCTCACCGGCCAGCCGCCTGCGACCACGGTCACCGACGCCGCCGCGCAGCTCGGCGCCGCCGTCTCGGTCTACCTCGACGGTGGCCCCACGACGAGCATGGAGGTGTCCACCATCGTCGACTGCACGGGCCCGACGCCTACGGTCCTGCGCGCCGGCGCGATCACCCAGGACCAGATCGACGCCGTGCTCGAGCGCCCGGCGGAGCCCGAGCCGTCCGCCGTGGCGTCCGCGGACGCCACCGGGAGGCCCGGCGAGGACGCCCTAGAGTTGCCCCCGACCTCCGAGCCCGCCGCCGACACCCCGGGAGAGACCCATGAGCGCTGACACCTTCTACGGCTCCGACTTCGGGGCGCTGGAGGCCTTCGACCCGGAGGTCGCCGGTGTGCTCGTCTCCGAGCTCGACCGCATCCGCAGCGGCCTGCAGCTCATCGCCAGCGAGAACATGTCCAGCCCCGAGGTGCTCACCGCCCTCGGCTCGACCCTGAGCAACAAGTACGCCGAGGGCTACCCCGGCCGCCGCTACTACGGCGGCTGCTCTGAGGTCGACAAGGCCGAGAACCTCGCCATCGAGCGGTGCAAGGCCCTCTTCGACGCCGACCACGCGAACGTCCAGCCGCACTCGGGCGCCAGCGCGAACCAGGCGGTCTACGGCGCCTTCATGCAGCCCGGCGACACGATCCTCGCGATGGCCCTCCCGATGGGCGGCCACCTGACCCACGGCACCAAGGTCTCGTTCTCCGGCAAGTGGTTCAACGCCGTCCACTACGGCGTCGACAAGCAGACCGAGGACATCGACTACGCCGAGGTCGAGCGCCTCGCCAAGGAGCACAAGCCCAAGGTCATCCTCGCCGGCGGCTCGGCGATCCCGCGCCTCATCGACTTCGAGTTCTTCCGCAAGCTGGCCGACGAGGTCGGCGCGATTTTCTGGGTCGACGCCGCCCACTTCATCGGCCTCGTCGCGGGCAAGGCCATCCCCAGCCCCGTGCCGTACGCCGACGTCGTCACGTTCACGACGCACAAGGTGCTGCGCGGCCCGCGCTCGGGCGCCCTGGTGTGCAAGGAGGAGCACGCCGCCAAGCTCGACAAGGCCGTGTTCCCGATGATGCAGGGCGGCCCGCAGATGCACACCATCGCGGCCAAGGCGGTCAACTTCAAGGAGTGCGCGACGCCCGAGTACCAGGCGTACGCCAAGCAGGTCATCGAGAACGCGTCTGTCTTGGCAACCGCACTGGGGGAGAAGGGGATCCGGCCCACAACCGGTGGCACCGACACCCACCTGTCGCTGCACGACCTGCAGCGCGTGGGCGTCACTGGCGCCGACGCCGAGGCCCGTGCCGACGCGGCCGGCATCGTGCTCAACAAGAACGCGATCCCGTTCGACCCGCAGAAGCCGAACATCGCCAGCGGCATCCGCGTCGGCACCCCCTGCGTCACCACCCAGGGCATGGGCACCGAGCAGATGCGCACCATCGCCGACCTCATCGCCAAGGCGGTCGTCGAGGGTGACGCCGACCCCGACCACGCGGTCTCCAAGGAGGTCCGCGCGGGCGTGACGGAGCTCGTCACCAGCTTCCCGGCATACCCTCGGGGCTGACCGCCGGCGCAGAGCCCGGACGCCCGGTCCCCGATCCCACCCGAGAGGCACGTGGGTGCGCGAGTACCTCCTGGTCCTGATGGTCGCCGCGGTGGTGACGTATGCCGCGACGCCGCTGCTGCGTGCCGTCGCCGTGCGCCTCGGGGCGTTCACGCCGGTCCGTGACCGCGACGTGCACTCGGCCCCGATCCCGCGCCTCGGGGGAGTGGCGATCTTCCTGGGCTTCGCGGCGTCGATGCTTGCGGCGAGCCACCTGCCGTTCCTCGGCCAGGTCTTCGTCCTCGGGCCCGAGCTCAAGGGCGTGCTCTACGGCGCGGCGATCGTGTGCCTCATCGGCGCGATCGACGACATCCGCGAGATGGACTGGCTGACCAAGATGGGCGGCCAGATGATCGCCGCAGGGATCATGGCGTTCAGCGGCATCCAGCTCTTCCAGCTGCCGATCGGCGGGGTGACGGTGCTGCCCACGCCGATCATGGTGGGGCTCACCGTCTTCGCCGTCGTCGTCTTCACCAACGCCGTCAACTTCATCGACGGGCTCGACGGCCTGGCGGCCGGGGTGGTCGTCATCGCGGCGACGTCGTTCTTCATCTACAGCTACGGCATCTCCCGCACCTTCGACCCGCCGAACGTGTTCTCCTCGGCGACCCTGATCTCGGCAGCCCTCATCGGCTGCTGCCTGGGGTTCCTGCCGCACAACTACCACCCGGCCCGGCTGTTCATGGGGGACTCCGGCGCCCTGCTGCTCGGGCTCCTGCTGGCCGCGGCGACCATCTCGACGACGGGCAACGTCACGCCGTCCCAGGTGAGCACCAACCCGGTCGCGGCCACCCTGCTGCCGCTCGTCGTGCCGCTGGCGATCATCCTGCTGCCGCTCGTCGACATCCTGCTCGCGGTCGTGCGCCGCACGCGCCGGGGGGAGCGGCCCTGGCAGCCGGACAAGCAGCACCTGCACCACCGCATGCTGCAGATCGGGCACGGGCACCGGCGGGCGGTCCTGCTGCTGTGGCTGTGGGCGGCGGTGACGTCCCTGGGGTCGGTCAGCTTCGTCCTGGTGCCCGACCCCCTCGTCGCGGCGATCGGCGTCCTCGTGGCGGTCGTCGTCGCCGGCGTGCTCACGGTCTGGCTGCCCCGCTGGTCCGCGCCCGGCCACCGGCCCCGCCGGATCGCCTGACCTCCGGCCCCGCGGTCGCCTGACGCCGGGCGCGCCCGATGCCCGACGGGCCGCCGCCGCCGGGATCGGCCGATCGGGGCGAGTTCGCCCGATTCGCCCCCCGCGCGACCCCGTCCGGCCGTACGGTGCCCCCGCTCCGTTCCAGGACCAGAGGGGGGACCCACACCATGAGCTCGTTCGACCACACCGCCGCCGACCACGCGCTGCCCGACCGGCCGCAGGCGCCCGCCACAGACCCCGCGCCGGCAGCGCAGCCGGTCGAGATCGTCCCGCGGGGCATCCTCTGGTCGCTGGCCGCGATCCCGCTCGGCATGCTCGCGTCGGTGCTCATCTGGAAGCTCGGCTACATCGCCTCCATCTCCAGCTTCCTCATCGCCGGGCTCGCCACCTGGCTGTACACCAAGGGCGCCCGTGCGGTTCCGCGCCGCGGCCTAGTCGCGCTGGTCGGCGTCATCGTCGCCGGGGTGGTCCTGTCCTTCCTCGCCATCGTGGCGGCGGACATCGTGGACTACCACGGCACCCCCGAGGGGCAGGCCCTCGGCTACCCCTCCGCCCTGGACATGGTCGCGGCCAACCTCTTCGACCCCAAGGTGCTCGGCTCGTACGGGTCCGACCTCGTCATGTTCGTCGTTTTCGCCGCGCTCGGGATCTTCGGCACGTTGCGACGGCTCATGCGCTCGCGCGGCTGACGGCCGCACCGCACGAGCGCCGGCTGGAGCCCCGTCCCGATCTCGGGGCGGGGCTCCCCGGCGTCTGCGTCCGGGAGGATGGCTCGTGGGCGCGGGTTCCCGGGCGAGGTGCCGGGCATGACCGCAGAGATGGTGGGCGGCGTTTGGGCTCGGGAGGGAGCTTGTGATAGCTTTCACAAGCGCCGGAGACGGCGTCCCGACCCTCTTTCGCCAGGCATTCAGCCCCGACGAACCAGGCAGGCCAGACCATGTCGCAGCAGACCACGCCCAGGGGTGACAACCTCTTCCACGTGGTGCTCGGCCGGGCCCTGGTCCCCGCGGCGGTCGCCGGCGTCGTGACGTCGGTCGTGCTCGGCGTCGTCCGCGGCCTCGCCGGGGGAGTGGCCGGCGTCATCGGCGTCGTCATCGCCCTGGCGTTCTTCGCGTCAGGCCTGGTGATGGTCGGCCGGTTCGTCCGCGACCGGAGCGAGCCGATGCTCTTCATGGCCGTCGGCATGGCGGTCTACTTCGCCCAGGTGCTCGTGCTCCTGGGCGTGCTCGTCGTCGTCCGCCGGATCGACTCGTTCGACAGCGTCGCGGCCGGTGTCGCGATGCTCGTCACCGTGCTCGTCTGGCAGGCGGCGCAGGTGCTCGCGTGGCGGCACGCCCGCGTGCCGGTCTACGACGAGCCGGACAGCGGGACGGTGCGGCCGTGAGCGCCGCAGCCCGCGTCGCGGATGGTCGCGCAGGTCGGGTAGCGTACGGGCTGTCGTCCGCCACGACCCCGGCCAGCGTCCGTCCGCGCAGTTCCCGCTGCACTGGCCCCCGACCCGGAGCGGCGGTGCGGCTGCTCGACACTTCACTGGAGGAGAGGCTGTGAGCCTGAACGTGGTGCCCATGCACATTGCGGGAGCCATCCCCGCCGCCGGCGGCGGAGGCGGGTTCGAGACGCCGGGCGTCGCGAACTTCTGGTGGCCCATCCTCCCCGTCAACGGGGAAGGCCCCTGGACCTTCACGCGGCCCGCGCTCGTCCTGCTCATCTCGGTCGGCATCCTCGCGTGGTTCTTCGTCGGCACGAGCAGCAAGCTCTCCATCGTCCCGAGCCGGCGCCAGTTCCTCGTCGAGGGCACGTACAACTTCGTGCGCAACACCATCGGCCGCGACATCATCGGCAGCAAGGACTTCCTGCAGTTCCTGCCGCTGCTGTTCACCCTCTTCACGCTGATCCTGCTCAACAACGTCTTCGGGATCGTGCCGTTCGTGCAGTTCCCGACGATGAGCCGCCTCGGCATCCCGCTGGTGCTGACCCTGATCGTCTACATCACGTACCACACGGTCGCGATCCGCCGGAAGCACGGCGTCCTGCCCTACTTCAAGTCCCTCGTCCCGCCGGGGCTGCCGGGCTGGCTCAAGCCGATCCTGTTCGTGCTCGAGTTCCTCACCTACTTCGTGATCCGGCCGCTCACCCTCGCGCTGCGACTCATGGGCAACATGCTCGCCGGCCACCTGATGCTCCTGGTGTTCATCCTCGGCGGTGAGTACCTCCTGCTGCACGGCGACAACCTCTTCCTGAAGTTCTCCGGCGTGCTGTCCTTCGGCTTCTCGATCGGCATGACCTTCTTCGAGCTGCTCATCGAGTTCCTGCAGGCGTTCATCTTCACCCTGCTGGCCGCGCTCTACATCGCCGACGCGGTCTCCGAGCACCACTGACCCCACAGTCCCGGGGCCCCGGTCCCGTCCGCACCACCAACTGAACACACACCCACGACACCGGGAACCCGTCCCGGTGCCACCGAAAGGATCGAAAATGACCGGCAACATCGCCTTCCTCGGCTACGGCCTCGCCGCGATCGGCCCCGGCATCGGTGTCGGCCTGATCTTCGCCGCCTACATCAACGGTGTCGCCCGCCAGCCCGAGGCTCGCGGAATGCTCCAGACCATCGCCTTCACCGGCATGGCCATCACCGAGGCGCTCGCGATCCTCGGTCTGGTGTTCGCGTTCGTCTTCAAGGGCTGACCTTCCCCTAGTCCCACCCTCCCGAGCTCCAACAGATAGGACGCGATGTGATTACCGCATCCGTGGTTGCCGCCGGGGAGACCGAGAACGGTTTCCCTTCGGGTTTCCCGCTGCTCCCGCACCCGGCCGAGATGATCGTCGGGGTCATCGCCTTCGCGATCTTGTACTGGCTGTACAAGACCAAGGTGGTGCCGCGCATGGAGGAGATGTATGCCGAGCGCACCGCCGCGATCGAGGGCGGCATGCAGCAGGCCGAGGAGGCCCAGCAGCAGGCGCAGGCTGCCCTCGAGCAGTACCAGGCGCAGCTCGCCGAGGCCCGGGCGGAGGCCGCGCGCATCCGTGAGGAGGCTCGCGAGCAGGGTGCGGCGATCGTCGCCGAGATGCGCGGTCACGCGCAGTCCGAGGCGGCCCGCATCACCGAGGCTGCGCACAAGCAGATCGAGGCCGAGCGCCAGCAGGCGGTCGTCCAGCTGCGCAGCGAGGTGGGCCGCCTGTCCACCGACCTGGCCAGCCGCATCGTCGGGGAGTCGCTCGAGGACGAGGCGCGCCAGCGCGGCATCGTCGACCGCTTCCTCGCCGAGCTCGAGGCCGGCGACGTCAAGCCCGAGAAGGTCGGGGAGGGCGCCTGATGCGTGGTTCGTCGCGGGCCGCCGCGCTCGCCGGCAGCAAGGCGCTCGACGCCGCGCTCGCCGGGGGCGTCGACCGCAGCACGCTCGGTGACGAGCTGCTCGCGGTCGCGGCCACCATCGACGGCTCCGCCACGCTGCGCCGTGCCCTCGCCGACCCCTCGCGCGAGGCGGCGGACAAGTCGGCCCTGGCCGAGCGCCTGCTCACCGGCAAGGTCACGCCCGAGACGGTCGTCGTGGTGAAGAACCTCGTCGGCCAGCGGTGGGCCGCCGAGCGGGACCTGCCCGACACCGTGGAGGAGCTCGGCATCTCGGCCGTCCTCGCGGGCGCCGAGCAGTCCGGTCGCATCGACCGCGTCGAGGACGAGCTCTTCCGCTTCGAGCGGACCGTGGCCGCCAACCCCGAGCTTCGCGACGCGCTGACCAACCGCCAGGGCGACGCCACGGCCAAGGCCGGACTCGTCCAGCAGCTGCTCGAGGGCAAGGCCGCACCGGAGACGCTGCGCCTGGCCCGCCAGGCGGTGCTCGCCCCCCGCGGCCGCAAGCTCGACCGGACCCTCGAGGCATACCTCGCCCTCGCCGCCCAGCGGCGCGAGCAGGTGACCGCCGTCGTCACGGTGGCGCACGACCTCACGGCCCAGCAGCGCGAGCGGCTCGCCTCCGCACTGCAGAACATCTACGGCAAGCCGGTGCAGCTCCAGCAGGTCCTCGACCCGCACGTCATGGGCGGCATCCGGGTGCAGGTCGGCGACGAGGTCGTCGACGGCACCGTGCTGCGGCGGCTCGACGAGGCGCGACGGCACATCACCGGGAGCTGACGGCCGCGCGCCGCCTGCACCCCCAACCGACAACGCAGGACACACGACAGAGGTCGGCTCAGCCCGAGCCGGCAGCTGCACCACCAAGGGAGAAGAGAGTCAGATGACGGAGCTTTCGATCCGTCCGGAGGAGATCCGGGACGCACTGGACAACTTCGTTCAGTCCTACGAGCCCGGCGCGGCCTCCCGCGAAGAGGTCGGCCGCGTCGTCGACGCCGGTGACGGCATCGCCCACGTCGAGGGCCTGCCCTCGGCCATGACCAACGAGCTGCTCGAGTTCGAGGACGGCACGCTGGGCCTGGCGCTCAACCTCGACGTCCACGAGATCGGCGTCGTCATCCTCGGTGACTTCTCCAAGATCGAGGAGGGCCAGGAGGTCAAGCGCACCGGCGAGGTCCTCTCGGTCCCCGTCGGCGACGAGTACCTCGGCCGCGTCGTCAACCCGCTCGGCCAGCCGATCGACGGCCTCGGCGAGATCGGCGCCACCGAGCGCCGCGCGCTCGAGCTGCAGGCGCCGACCGTGGTGCAGCGCAAGTCGGTCCACCAGCCGCTGCAGACCGGCCTCAAGGCCGTCGACGCCATGACCCCCATCGGCCGTGGCCAGCGCCAGCTCATCATCGGCGACCGCCAGACCGGCAAGACCACGGTCGCGGTCGACACGATCATCAACCAGAAGGAGTTCTGGGAGTCGGGCGACCCGGAGAAGCAGGTCCGCTGCATCTACGTCGCCATCGGCCAGAAGGGCTCGACCATCGCCTCGGTGCGCGGCACCCTCGAGGCGGCCGGCGCGCTGGAGTACACCACGATCGTGGCGGCCCCGGCGTCCGACTCGGCCGGCTTCAAGTACCTCGCCCCCTACACCGGCTCGGCCATCGGCCAGCACTGGATGTACCAGGGCAAGCACGTCCTCATCGTCTTCGACGACCTGTCCAAGCAGGCCGAGGCCTACCGCGCGGTGTCGCTGCTGCTGCGCCGCCCGCCGGGCCGCGAGGCGTACCCCGGTGACGTCTTCTACCTGCACAGCCGGCTGCTCGAGCGCTGCGCCAAGCTCTCCGACGAGCTCGGCGCCGGCTCGATGACGGGTCTGCCGATCATCGAGACCAAGGCCGGTGACGTCTCCGCGTACATCCCGACCAACGTCATCTCGATCACCGACGGCCAGATCTACCTGCAGGCCGACCTGTTCAACGCCAACGTCCGCCCGGCGATCGACGTGGGTGTGTCCGTCTCGCGTGTCGGTGGCGCCGCGCAGATCAAGGCCATGAAGGACGTCTCGGGCCGCCTGAAGCTCGACCTCGCGCAGTACCGCGCGATGGAGGCCTTCGCGATGTTCGCGTCCGACCTGGACCCCGCCTCGCGCGCCCAGCTCGCCAAGGGCGCCCGCCTCGTCGAGCTCCTGAAGCAGCCGTCCGCCTCGCCGTACCCCGTCGAGGAGCAGGTCGTCTCGATCTGGGCCGGCACCTCCGGCCAGCTCGACTCGGTCGCCGTCGAGGACGTCCGCCGCTTCGAGGCCGAGTTCCTCGACTACCTGCGCCGGGAGAAGAAGGGCCTGCTCGACGCGATCCGCGAGTCCAAGAAGTTCGAGGACGAGACCCGCTCCGGGCTCGAGGACGCCGTGAAGGCGTTCAAGGAGCAGTTCGCCGCCTCCGGCACCGAGAACACCCCCGTCGGCCACGAGGCCGACCCGGGCGAGCTCGAGCACGAGGTCGAGCAGGAGCAGATCGTCAAGCAGAAGCGCTGACGCGGTATGCCGGGTGCGCACCTCGTGCGCACCCGGCACCGCCGGCCACCGGCACACCACCCCCGAACGAGAACCAAGGAGAGGCGGCACAGATATGGGAGCGCAGATGCGGGTCTACCGCCAGCGCATCCGGTCCGTCCAGGCCACCAAGAAGATCACCCGCGCGATGGAGCTCATCGCAGCCTCGCGCGTCGTGAAGGCCCAGCAGCGGGTCAAGGAGTCCTCGCCCTACGCCCGGGCGCTGACGCGTGCGGTGTCCGCCGTGGCGACGTACTCCAACGTCGACCACCCGCTGACCACCGAGCACGACGACGTCCGCCGTGCAGCGGTCCTGGTGGTCACCTCCGACCGTGGTCTCGCCGGTGCGTACAGCTCGTCGGTGATCAAGGAGAGCGAGCGCCTCATCGGCGAGCTCCGTGAGGCCGGCAAGGAGGTCGTGCCGTACCTCGTGGGTCGCAAGGCGGTGGGCTTCTACAAGTTCCGCAAGCGCGAGTACGCCCAGGACTGGACCGGCTTCACGGACCAGCCGACGTTCGACGTGGCCAAGGAGATCGGCGAGGCCCTCGTGGCCGCGTTCAACCAGCCCTACGACGAGGGCGGCGTCGACGAGGTGCACGTGGTCTTCACGCGCTTCGTCAACATGGTCACCCAGGAGCCGGACGTCATCCGCATGCTGCCGCTGGAGGTCGTCGAGGGCGAGGAGGCCCCCGACCCCGACGACGTGCTGCCGCTCTACGAGTTCGAGCCGAGTGCCGAGCAGGTCCTCGACGCGCTGCTGCCGAAGTACGTCGGTGCGCGCATCTACAACTGCCTGCTCCAGGCGGCCGCGTCCGAGCTGGCCTCGCGCCAGAAGGCGATGAAGTCCGCCACCGACAACGCCGAAGAGCTCATCAAGAAGTACACCCGGCTGGCCAACCAGGCCCGCCAGGCCGAGATCACCCAAGAGATCAGCGAGATCGTGGGCGGCGCCAGCGCCCTCGCCGACGCGAGTTGAGAAGGTAGAGAGAAACCAATGACTGCCACTGTTTCTGAGAACGCAGCGGACACGGCCGTGGCCGGCGGCGTGGGTCGCATCTCCCGCATCATCGGCCCGGTCGTCGACGTGGAGTTCCCCGCCGACGCCATGCCGGACCAGTACAACCTGCTCACCACGACGGTCGAGCTCGAGGGCGAGCAGAAGAACCTCAACCTCGAGGTCGCCCAGCACATCGGCGACAACATGGTCCGCGCGATCTCGCTGCAGCCGACCGACGGCCTGGTGCGCGGCACGCAGGTCAAGGACACCGGCGGCCCCATCTCCGTCCCGGTGGGCGACGTCACTCTGGGCAAGGTCTTCAACGCCACGGGCGACGTGCTCAACCTCGAGGAGGGTGAGACCTTCGAGGTGAACGAGCGCTGGGGCATCCACCGCAACGCGCCCGCGTTCGACCAGCTCGAGTCCAAGACGCAGATGTTCGAGACCGGCATCAAGGTCATCGACCTGCTCACCCCCTACGTCCAGGGTGGCAAGATCGGCCTCTTCGGTGGCGCCGGTGTCGGCAAGACGGTGCTCATCCAGGAGATGATCGCCCGTGTCGCCCGTGACCACGGTGGTGTGTCGGTGTTCGCCGGTGTCGGCGAGCGCACCCGTGAGGGCAACGACCTCATGGTCGAGATGGAGGAGGCCGGCGTCCTCGGCCAGACCGCCCTGGTCTTCGGCCAGATGGACGAGCCGCCGGGCACCCGCCTGCGCGTGGCCCTGTCCGCGCTGACGATGGCGGAGTACTTCCGCGACGTGCAGAAGCAGGACGTGCTCCTCTTCATCGACAACATCTTCCGCTTCACCCAGGCGGGCTCCGAGGTGTCCACCCTGCTCGGCCGCATGCCGTCCGCGGTGGGCTACCAGCCGACCCTGGCCGACGAGATGGGTGTGCTCCAGGAGCGCATCACCTCGACCCGTGGCCACTCGATCACCTCGATGCAGGCGATCTACGTACCGGCCGACGACTACACCGACCCGGCGCCGGCGACCACGTTCGCCCACCTGGACGCGACCACCGAGCTCTCGCGTGAGATCGCCTCGCTCGGCATCTACCCGGCCGTGGACCCGCTGACCTCCACCAGCCGGATCCTCGACCGCCGCTACATCGCCGAGGACCACTACAACACCGCGGTCCGGGTCAAGCAGATCCTCCAGCGCAACAAGGAGCTGCAGGACATCATCGCGATCCTCGGCATCGACGAGCTCTCCGAGGAGGACAAGATCCTCGTCAACCGGGCCCGTCGCATCCAGCGGTTCCTGTCGCAGAACACCTACGTCGCCAAGCAGTTCACCGGCATCGAGGGCTCGACCGTGCCGCTGGCCGACACGATCGAGGCCTTCACGAAGATCGCGGACGGCGAGTACGACCACGTCGCCGAGCAGGCGTTCTTCATGTGCGGTGGCCTCGACGACGTCGAGCGCCAGTGGGCCGACATCCAGAAGAACCTCTGACCCAGCACCACAGCGGGTCACAGTGGGGCCGGCCGCTCGGCCGGCCCCACGGCATACCGGCCGCCGGTCCCCGGCGCCGGGTGGATAGAGTGAGAACGTCGCACGACACGTGCCGTACCAACGGAGGATCCCGTGAGCACCCTGCAGGTTGAACTCGTCGCCGCGGACCGCAAGGTCTGGGAGGGCGAGGCGGACATGGTCCAGGCCCGCACCGTCGACGGCGAGCTGGGCATCCTGCCCGGCCACACCCCGTTGCTGGGCGTCCTCGTCGAGGGCGAGGTGCGGATCAAGTCCGCCGGCGGCACGAGCACCGCCACCATCGACAGCGGCTTCCTGTCGGTCGACCGGGACAAGGTCATCATCGTCGCCGAGGCGGTCGACGCCTCGCAGGTCGGCTGACCCGGGGCTGCGAGGGAGGGCGGTTCGCATGTCGCTCGTGGTCTCCGGGGAGATCCTTGCCGGCGTGCTCATCGTGCTCGTCCTCACGGCCCTGCTCTACATCTTCGTACGACGGCGGCTGCTCTCCTCGGGCGCGCCGCTCATGCTCTGCGCCCTCCGGCCCCACGGCGGTACCCAGTACCGCCTGGGGCTGTTGCGGTTCTCGGGCAACGCGCTGGAGTGGTTCACCCTGGTGGGCCCCTCGCCGCGGCCCGCGCGCACCTGGGAGCGGCCGCTGCTCGAGCTCGGCCCGCCCCGACCGCCGGCGAGCCCGATCGCCGGGCTGCCCGAGGCCGTGACCGTCGAGTGCCGGTACCGCACCGACACCTTCGAGGTCGCCCTCGCCCCGGCGGCCTACACCGCCATGCGCAGCTGGCTCGAGAGCTCGCCCCCGGGCTTCAACGTCAACGTCGCCTGACTGCGGCGACGTCAACGTCGCCTGACGGCGTCGACGTCAACGTCGCCTGAGGGCCGCCGCAGCCGGCGTGGCCGCCGCCTCGCGGCTCAGCGCTTCGAGGGTCCCTCGGCCCGTCCGCCACCGGGCTGCCAGAGCACGTCGCCGCCGATCGGCAGGTTGGCGACGCGGGCCAGCACGAACAACAGGTCCGACAGCCGGTTGAGGTACTTCGCCGTGAGCACGTTGACGCCGCCGTGGCCCTTCGTGCCGTCACCGGGCTGGTCGCCGTAGGCGTCGATGGCCGCCCAGGCCGCTCGCTCGGCACGGCGCACGACCGTGGTGGCCACGTGCAGGTGCGCCGACCCCGGCGTGCCGCCCGGGAGGATGAACGAGCGCAGCTTCTCCACGCGCTCGAGGTACCGGTCGCAGTCGGCCTCGAGCTCGTCGACCCACTGCTGCTGCACGCGCAGCGGCGGGAACTCGTACTCCGGCTGCAGCGGCGTGCACAGGTCCGCGCCGACGTCGAAGAGGTCGTTCTGCACCCGCAGCAGCGTGGCGCGGACGTCCTCGGGCAGCTCGCCGGTGGCCAGGGCGACGCCGATCTGGGCGTTCGCCTCGTTGGTGTCCGCGTACGCGAGCAGCCGCACGTCGGTCTTGCTCGTGCGGCTCATGTCCCCGAGGTGCGTGTGGCCGTCGTCGCCCGTGCGGGTGTAGATGCGCGTCAGGTTCACCATGGGAGGAGCGTATGCCGGGGGAGCAGCGGCTCCGCGACGGGCCGGGGCGGGCGCCGTCGGTAGGGTGTGCCGGTGGCCGAGAGATTCCGTGTCGTGGGTGGTGCCAGCCTGCAGGGCGAGGTGCCCGTGTGGGGCGCCAAGAACAGTGCCCTCAAGCTGATGGCGGCGGCCCTGCTGGCCGTGGGCCGGACCCGCCTGACCAACGTCCCGGCCATCCTCGACGTGACCATCATGGCCGAGCTGCTGCGCCGGCTCGGCTGCACCGTCGACTACGACGCCCCGACCGGGGTCGTCGAGATCGACGTCCCGGAGCAGGTCGGCCACCGCGCCGACTACGACCTCGTCCGCGCCCTGCGCGCGTCGACCGCGGTCCTCGGGCCGCTGGTCGCCCGCACGGGCGCGGCCGATGTCGCGATCCCCGGCGGCGACGCCATCGGCTCCCGGGGGCTGGACCTGCACGCCGCCGGCCTCGAGGCGCTCGGCGCGAGCGTGCACGTCACCCACGGCTTCCTCGTCGCCGAGGCGCCGCGCGGCCTCTCCGGGGCCGAGATCCACCTGGAGTTCCCGAGCGTCGGCGCCACCGAGAACGTCCTCACCGCATCGGTGCTGGCGCGCGGGACGACCCGCCTGGAGAACGCCGCCCGCGAGCCGGAGATCGTCGACCTCGCCGAGATGCTCAACTCGATGGGCGCCAGGGTCACCGGCGCCGGGACGTCCGTCGTCGAGATCGAGGGCGTCGAGGCCCTGCGCCCGACCGAGCACGCCGTGGTCGCAGACCGCATCGCCGCCGGCACGTGGGCCTTCGCCGCGGTGGCGACGCGGGGCACCGTCGAGGTGGTGGGCGGCGTCCCGGAGCACCTCACTGCGGCGCTCGAGCTCGTCCGGGCCAGCGGCGCCACGGTCGAGCCGACGGCGCGCGGGTTCCGGGTCGACACCGGTGGCCGGCGCGCGACCGCCTTCGACGTGGCGACGCTGCCGTACCCGGGGTTCCCGACCGACCTGCAGCCCTTCGCCCTCGCCGCGAACGCGGTGGCCGACGGCTCGGCCATGATCACCGAGAACCTCTTCGAGGCGCGGTTCCGCACCGTGCAGGAGCTCAACCGGCTCGGCGCCGAGACCCGCATCGACGGGCACCACGTCATGGTCCACGGCGTCGAGCGGCTCTCCGGCGCCCCGGTGGAGGCCAGCGACATCCGGGCCGGGGCCGCCCTCGTCATCGCCGGGCTGGTGGCCGACGGGGTCACCACCGTGAGCGGGGCCCAGCACATCGACCGCGGGTACGCCGGCTTCGCCGAGGCGATGCAGGGGCTCGGGGCCGACGTCACGCGCGAGCCGGACGACGCCCCCTACCTCTGACCTGCCCTGGTCCGCCTGACGGTCGTGCGGGCCGTTACCGGATCTTGACCATGCCCGGGACAACCGTGGACCCCCGTTCGCCCGTCGGTGTGGGTGAATGTCTGCAACGGACGAGGGGGTTCGCATGTCGGTCAGCAGCGAGGGGGCCCTGCCGGTCGCGGTCCGCGCGGTGGGCGGGGGCCAGGAGGTCGCCATCACCGGGCGCATCGACGTCCACTCCGTGCCCGACGTCCGGCTGCTGCTGCACGAGATCATCGACACCGGGAACGGCGACGTGCACATGCGCCTCGCTGGCGCGGAGATCGGTGACGCCACCGGTCTGGGGGTCCTCGTCGAGGCCTACAACCGGGCCCGCCGGGCCGGCCGCCGCCTGGCCGTCGTCGACATGACCGAGCGCACCGGCCGCCTGTTGCGTGCGTCACGGCTCGACCGCGCGCTCGTGCTCCGCGACGCCGAGGGCGCCGAGCCTGTGGTGGCCGTCACCGCCTGAGCCCCTCCCTGCACGCGCTACCCGCGGGTACGTTCGGCCCATGGCCGAGCCCACCGACGTCCCCGTGCCCGACGCCGCCGCGCCCGCCCGTCCGCAGCGCGACCGTCCCTGGGTCATGCGCACGTATGCCGGCCACTCCAGCGCCGCGGCGAGCAACGCGCTCTACCGCCGCAACCTCGACAAGGGGCAGACCGGCCTGTCGGTGGCCTTCGACCTGCCCACGCAGACCGGGTACGACCCCGACCACCCGCTCGCCCGGGGCGAGGTCGGCAAGGTCGGGGTGCCGATCTCGCACGTGGGGGACATGCGGGCGCTGTTCGACTCCATCCCGCTCGACCGGATGAACACCTCGATGACCATCAACGCGACCGCCATGTGGCTGCTGGCGATGTACCAGGTCGTGGCCGAGGAGCAGGCGGTCGCCGACGGCAGGGACCCGGCGCAGGCCGTGCGTGCGCTCGCCGGGACCACGCAGAACGACATCATCAAGGAGTACCTGTCGCGCGGGACCTACGTGTTCGCGCCGGGGCCGTCGCTGCGGCTGATCACCGACATGGTCGCCTACACGGTGGCCGAGATCCCGAAGTGGAACCCGACCAACATCTGCAGCTACCACCTGCAGGAGGCGGGGGCGACCCCCGTGCAGGAGATCGCGTACTCCATGTGCACCGCCATCGCGGTCCTGGACGCCGTGCGCGACTCGGGCCAGGTCCCGCCGGAGCGGTTCGGCGAGGTCGTGGCGCGGATCTCCTTCTTCGTCAACGCCGGGGTGCGGTTCGTCGAGGAGATGTGCAAGATGCGCGCCTTCGTCGAGCTGTGGGACGAGCTCACCCGGGAGCGGTACGGCGTGCAGGACCCGAAGCAGCGGCGCTTCCGGTACGGCGTGCAGGTCAACAGCCTCGGGCTCACCGAGGCCCAGCCGGAGAACAACGTCCAGCGGATCGTCCTGGAGATGCTCGCGGTGACGCTGAGCAAGGACGCCAGGGCACGGGCGGTGCAGCTGCCGGCGTGGAACGAGGCCCTCGGGCTGCCGCGGCCGTGGGACCAGCAGTGGTCGCTGCGGATGCAGCAGGTCCTCGCGTACGAGTCCGACCTGCTCGAGTACGACGACCTGTTCACCGGGTCCACCGTGGTCGAGGCCAAGGTGGCGGAGCTGCTCGAGGGGGCGCGGGCGGAGATCGCCCGGGTGCAGGAGATGGGCGGGGCGGTGGCCGCGGTGGAGAGCGGCTACATGAAGTCCGCGCTCGTGGCGTCGCACTCGCTGCGCCGGGCGCGGATCGAGTCCGGCGAGGACGTCGTCGTCGGCGTCAACAAGTTCGAGACCACCGAGCCCAACCCGCTCACCGCAGACCTCGACGCAGCCATCCAGACCGTCGACCACGACGTCGAGGTCAAGGCCGCGGAGGCGGTCCGCCGGTGGCGCGAGGAGCGCGACGCCGACCCGGGCCGCCGGGAGCGGGCGGCGGACGCGCTGGCGCGCCTGCGCGAGGACGCGCGTACGGGCACCAACCTCATGGCCGCCTCGCTCGAGGCGGCGCGCGCCGACGTGACCACGGGGGAGTGGGCGCAGGCGCTCCGCGACGTGTTCGGCGAGTTCCGGGCCCCCACGGGGGTCAGCGGCTCCGTGGGCGTGACCGGGGAGGCGGGCAGCGCCGAGCTGCGGGCGGTGCGCGAGCAGGTGCGCCGGACCGGCGAGGAGCTCGGGGAGCGGCTGCGGGTGCTCGTGGCCAAGCCGGGGCTGGACGGGCACAGCAACGGGGCCGAGCAGGTGGCCGTCCGCGCCCGGGACGCCGGGTTCGAGGTCGTCTACCAGGGCATCCGGCTGACGCCGGAGCAGATCGTGGCAGCGGCCGTCGCCGAGGACGTCCACCTCGTCGGCATCTCGATCCTGTCCGGGTCGCACATGGCGCTGGTGCCGGAGATCCTCGAGGGACTCCAGCGGGCCGGCGCGGGCGACGTGCCGGTCATCGTCGGCGGGATCATCCCGGAGGCCGACGCGCGCGCCCTGAAGGAGCTCGGGGTGGCCGAGGTCTTCACCCCGAAGGACTTCGGGCTG
Organism: Phycicoccus sp. M110.8; assembly: GCF_032464895.1. Taxonomy (NCBI): domain Bacteria; kingdom Bacillati; phylum Actinomycetota; class Actinomycetes; order Micrococcales; family Intrasporangiaceae; genus Phycicoccus; species Phycicoccus sp. M110.8. Next base: position 243 of record NZ_JAWDIC010000003.1, on the reverse strand, counting down.
ACCGAGATCATGGGCCGGTTCGTGCAGGTCATCCGGGCCTCGCGGGGGCTGCCCGCCTCGGCTGCACAGCCGGCCTGAGCCTCCACGAGAGACGGCCGCCCGGGTGGACCCGGGGGAGGACCACGGGGGGGGGGGGGGGGGGGGGGGGGGGTGGGGGCGGGGTCGACCCGGTTCGGGTCGCACTTGGGGCAAAAGGGGGCCCGGGGCCGCCCGCTCGGCTAAGGTGGCCCCCGCGGGGGGGAA